>JBAWAB010000242.1:0-1767 GCA_049589035.1 Salegentibacter sp. | reverse complement strand
CTATTCGGGTGGTAATGGAATCCACTTTGTAGGCTTCGTGCGTAGTGACGTAATACTTTAGTTCTGCCCTTTTTCGTCCTGACGGAATTTGTTCATAATCGCTTTCAGCGTTGAACCAGCCGTGGTTCCAGTACCAGGCCTGCAGTCGGTTGAGGGATTTTTTCGTTTCGTTCTCCTCGATGATCACCGGGGCTTCGCCGGAGCGTTTGATCCATTGGTTAAATTCCTTGCGGGAATAAAGGTATTTCTCCAGTTGTTTCCGGGAAAGAAGGCTTACAAGAAATTTTTTCCGCCCCTCCTTCTGAAGGTATCTGGCACTTAAAATAGAATCAATATTTGGCCGCGCCAGATTATAAAAGTACAACCTAAGCGGCACGCCCAGCAGGCGTGTATTCGGCTCCTGGTAAAGCTGATTGTAGATGCGGGGTTCTTTTATCTTTTCCCCGTTCAGATAGATTGTATTTTCTGTCAGCAAAGATTCATTGGGACCTACTCGTTTCACCGCGTCACAGGAAACAAAGGAAATGAGGATTAATAAAATAAATGATATTTTTGCGCAGAGCCGGTTCAAGCAGTAGATCTTAAGTGCCCAAAAATACATTTTTTGCATGGTTAGTAAAAGCCAAATTAAATTAATAACGAGCCTTTCCCAAAAAAAGTACCGTAGGAAAAACGGCCTTTTTGCTGCGGAAGGGAAAAAGACCGTGAGCGAATTACTGGAGTCTGATCTCGAGCTTTCCATTCTTTTTACGGAAGAGGATATTTTTGAGGCTCCTGCTGAAAAGATTCAGTTGCTCGAGCCGGGAGAACTGAAAAAGATCAGTTTTCTGAAGACGCCGCAAACCTGCCTGGCCTTGTTCAAAATTCCTCAATTTCAGCAACCTTCTGCAGAAGGCTTGGTTTTGGCTCTTGACGGAGTGAGTGACCCGGGAAATCTGGGAACCATTATCAGGCTTTGTGACTGGTTTGGTGTGCAGCAGATCGTGTGCTCCGAAAATACCGTCGATTGCTATAACCCGAAGGTGATACAGGCTACCATGGGATCTATCTCCAGGGTAAGATTGGCGTATTTAGACCTGCCTTCGTACATGGCCGAAATAGCGGAAAAACAGCTTCCTGTTTTTGGAGGTTTTATGGATGGACAGAATGTCTATAAAGAAGATTTGCCAAAAAGCGCTGTAATCGTGATGGGGAATGAAGCAAATGGTATTTCAGAAGAAATAGCCGGGCTAATCACCCGTAAAATTGCCATTCCGCAAATGGGTGAAGCTCAGGAGACAGAGAGTTTGAATGTTTCGACTGCTACAGCTATTTTGCTAAGCGAATTTAGAAGAACTCTTTTTACTGGAAAGTAAAATTTAGAAATATGCCACGCGAAGACATCTTTGCGATATTCCCTGTATAAAGACTACCGGGATCCGCATCCCTTATCAACTCATCATTGATGGCAAAAACACCCCGAATTGAAGGGGATAATTTAAAGTAATACAGGTACAGGTCAATTCCTATCCCGATTTCGTAGTAGTAGCTGCTGGTGGTCATCCTAAACTGGCCGGCACTGTTATCATCGGGGTTCTTTTCATTGCTGGAGAGGTTAAGGGAGGTGGAAAGGCCTCCGACTACAAAAGGTTTAAAGTTGTTCAGTCTGTCAGCAGAAAACTTCAGTAACAACGGGATATGAACATAGGTGGAGTTCACCTCGCGATAGGTGTTGGGGTCAGCTTTGGTCACCTGGAAGCCTCTCGTGTTAAAACTCACCCCTGGTTC
>JBAWAB010000241.1:0-3123 GCA_049589035.1 Salegentibacter sp. | reverse complement strand
AATTTGCCATAGTTTAAAATTTGCTCAATACCTGCGGCAAAGATTGACAATAAGGAAAATAGAAAATATGACCATCGTCAGCTGTGCTCAAATTCAAGGATAAACTTCTCCTTTATTGGAGAGCATCCTCTGTGAACCTGCGTTATTCCTTAATAAATAGTAAAAAGATGGGAAGAGTTTTAGTTAAATCTTAACTACGAGCAGCAGCAGCAGCCACTAAAACTTTCGTAATTTTAATCATTATGAAAAAAAACATGAGATATTTATACGTGCTGCTTATTTTGGTAATGGCCGGATGTACTTATCCAAAAGACCCCGAAAATTCATGGGAAAAGGCTAAAGTAACGGGTCTTAAAGTGGGAATTTCAGAAAACCCTCCATACACCACTTTCGCCGATGGCAAAGCCGGAGGAATGGAAGTGGACATGCTTCGGAAGTTCGCCAAAAGTGAAAATCTCAAAATTGAGTTTAAAAAAGGCTCAGAAAGTGATCTCGTAGAAGAGATGGAGAAGTACGAACTGCACGTTATCGCAGGCGGTTTTACCAAAAAAACAATCTGGAAGAAGAAAGCTGGCCCTACCGCGCCCTATGACAAAAACCATGTTTTCCTGGTGCCAAAGGGAGAGAACAGGCTTCTTCAGCATCTGGAGACATTTATTTTTCATAAAATTAAGAACAAATGAAAAGCATACGCGACTTTCGCTTACCTGAGGATCTACAAAAAACACTTAAAGAGGCCAAGAAGATAGAATGGATAACTGTTATATATCTTCTTACGGTTGTTGTGGTAATGTACATAACCATGGGCTCTTCTCAGGCGATGAAATCGGCCTGGCTTGAAGATGTGCTTGGATTGATCCCTTCTGTGGCGTTTCTCATAGCCAATAAAGTGAATAAAAAACCTCCAAATAACAAATTCCGGTATGGATACCACCGGGCTTTTTCTATCTCCTTTCTCGTAGGTGCTGCTGCCTTACTGGGAATGGGTTTCTTTATGGTATTTGATTCTTCCATGTCTTTGCTGAAGGCAGAGCATCCCACCATTGGAAATAAAATGTTCTTTGGACATGAAGTATGGATGGGCTGGGTAATGATGCTGGCGCTGGTTTACAGCTCGGTGCCTGCTATGATCCTTGGTTTCAAAAAACTGCCGAAGGCCAAGAAACTGCACAACAAGATCCTGTACACCGATGCCCAGGCGCAGAAAGCCGACTACAGTACAGCCTTTGCAGCAATGGTGGGGATTGTGGGACTTGGAGCGGGAATCTGGTGGTTTGACTCGGTGGCTGCCCTTTTTATTGCGTTGTCTGTTCTGAAGGACGGTTTCAACTACATCTCTACAGCAATCAATGACCTGATGGACCGTTATCCGGTGACGCTGAAAAAAGAAAAAGAAGATCCGCTGGTGCACGATATCAAAGATCTTGTACTTTCCTGGGATTGGGTGAAAGACGCCAAAGTGAGATTCCGCGAAAACGGACAGGTTTATTTGGGAGAAATCGCCATAATCCCAAAAGATGGAGTCGATCTCGACAAACTCGACAAGGCTTACGATACGCTCATGGATTTCCACTGGAAGATCAATGACTTTACCATAGCGCCTGTGAAGGAGCTGCCGCGGTGGTAAACAAGTGCTTAAGAAGGATTCCGGATTATTGGAGATCCTTTCTCTGGGATTAGGTTTAAAACAAATAGCCGGAATTGTTCCGGCTATTGTTTTAGTTATTTATTAGTGACCGCTTCAAAGGGTTCTAGCCATCTCCGAGGTCTTTCAGATCTAATTATTCTTTCTCTCCAGTTGTCGCTGAATTTTCCTGATAGCGTTCTGGATGGGTTTATCGGGTTCAATAATGTTGGTCTCACCCCAAAATTCCACATCGGCAAAGCCCGAAACATCGTCGCTCATCACCACACTAGGCTTGATGTAATCAGGTTTTTCTCCAGACTTTCTTTTAGTATATTTTTCCCAGTCGGTCACTGCCATCTCACTGTCTAGAGTGTAATGAGAGTTGAACAATTTATGTTTCCAGTTCACTACAAATTCGAGTTGTGCCTGCCCATAACCATAGTACCATTTACCATCGCTCTTGCGATAATCGATCTGGTAACCTACTTCTACCGGATAAACTCTTGCCCCTGCCGGTTTTTTCATAACAAACATGCGGGCTGCAGCACTTCTGTTGTCAACATTAAGGCTGTATTTCGCCTTGACAAGGGTAAGGGATTCAGCATCTATAAATAGCTGGCCATGGTACCAGGGCATATCTTTTTGCCGCTGATTGAAATTCACCACATAAATGTAACGTTTGTTAAGCATCGTGGGTTTGTCGAAGCTGAATTTATAGATATCAAGCGCATCTTGCTGAAAAAGAAACTCCGGATACTTCATTACATCAACATAGAGGGCATTGAAAGGCCCGCCCCGAAGCTTAAGGGCTATTGTATCCAGGCGTTTATAGTCACTGCTTTTACGGGCCTTGTAGAGGGCTACATCATCTTTTTTTCCTGAATCGTAAGGCTGCTTATGGATCTTCACAACGGCTTCAGATAAAGAGACATTTCTTCTTCTTTTTTTGATGGTTTCCCGGTAAAAAGCAGTCATTTCAGTTTCCTCGGTAAAATAGTTCTCTCCGCGTTTGTTGAGCATATTCTGCACCAGGCTGCGTGCGTCTTTAGTATAATACAGGCTAACCTCCCCCAGTTCTTCTGCTGCTTCCTGAAGCCTGACGATGGTATTTTCATCTCTCTTGAAACTCTCGAGAGGCAAGGTGCTGCTGTTATAGCCCAGAGCAGAAATGGTTACTTTAGAATTTCTAAGATCAGAAGGAATTTTAAGGGAAAATTCCCCGCTGGAATTGGTAATGGTCGAAATATTGGTGCCGCTCACCGAAAGCTGTGCCGAAGCTATAGGATCGCCGCTCATATCGTTCAATACTTCCCCGCGATACAGGGTGGTTTGCTGCAGGCCATCTTGTTGAGCAAAAATCCCGGTACCCGTAAACACCAGGAAGAGCAGGAGCATCACCCGCAAGGCGGGTTTATCTGACGAAAAGAATCTTATCGTTCTCATAGTGCAGGATTTTAAATGGATTCTTCTTAAAGTTATTGAATTTTAGTCAATTA
>JBAWAB010000240.1:0-9445 GCA_049589035.1 Salegentibacter sp. | reverse complement strand
TGGGACGAATATCGAGATAAGTACTGCTACCAAAAATGCAACTAGATATCCGGCTATGACATCAATTAAATAGTTGACAAACCTTAAACCAGAGCTTGCCGAGTCAGACTCTGCTTTTTGTGTTTTTACTTTTTCAAGAATGAGTTTTTCACTTGTCTCTCGGAAATAGGATGTGTCAAGCTTTCTTTTTTCTACTTCTTTTTCAGCCGCTTCTATGGCTGGGTTGGTGTACTTCTGCCTGTCAGAAGTCAGGATCTGGATCAGTTGCTCGTCTGAACGTTCAGACATGACTTTGGTGAATTGATTTTTCATTGGTTAAATTAATTGTGGAGCGGAAGTAGGGATGCGCATTGTTTGGCCGGATTTTTTGTTGAACTGTATGTCATGCAACCCCTAAGGTTAAGTACAGGAATAGTAGTTGGTTACAGAGCAATACTTTTTCAAACGACAATTTACTAGTATCCCTGCTAATATTTATATTTTATCACTTATCGCATAGACAAAGCCATCTGAACTCCCAAAATAGATTACCTGATTTGATATTACCGGGGAAGATAAAATTGCACCTGTACTGATAAAAATATGGGTGTATAAAGAAGATAGACCTGGCATATCAGTAATATCTGCCGTTAATGATTTTAGCTTTTTAATATTCCTCTCGCCTTCATTGTTAAATACATGTATGGTATCAGTTTTGCAACCAATCGTTTGAAACTCCCACTTAATCTTGCCATTTTTAAGTTCAATTCCATACAATCTGCCATTTGCTGAACCAATATAAGCCATCTCACCATCAATCGCCGGACTGGAAAATGTATAGGCATTTGTTTTAGTTGCATAATTGATAGTTCCATTTTTCTTGTCAATCGAGTAAAAGCTAAAAGAGTCAGAAGAACCCGTGTATATATTTTCTTTGCCGATGGAAGCTGAACTGGGCATCCATGACCTGTTAAAATTATTATTCGTCCACAAAGTATCACCTGTTTCAATATTGAATGCATAGAACCTGGCGTCTCTTGAGCCAATGTAGGTAATGCCATTTTCAACTGAAGGAGAGGCTTGAACTCCAAGCCAGATATAGCGGGCAGTATCTCTCCCCGTCGTGTAAGACCAATTTTCTTTCCCGGTAGTGGCATTTAAACAATAGATCTTACTATCCCAGGAGCCTATCATCAGTGAATTTTTATAGATAGCGGGAGATGAATGGACACTACCTCCAGTTTTGTAACTCCATATCAATTCTCCAGTATCAATATTAAGGGCATACACATGGGAATCACTTGATCCAAAATATACCTGATCGTCATTTACAATGGCTGATGACAGATAGAAATCCCAGAAGTCTGGTTTAAAGGAACCATTATAGTAGTCTTTTACCTTGAATTTTGATTCTCCCCGGGTTTTAAATTTCCAGACAAGTTCTCCGTCCGTCCGATTTAATGCGTAAAAGAAGCCATCATAGCTTAAAAACAAAACCTTTCCTTGCGCTACTAAGGGTGTAGAACTAACGGGCCCGTTTGTTTTGTACGTCCATTTTACGGTTCCTTCAGTTGCATCTATTGCATAGACTTTATGATCCTCACTCCCTACATAAATCATATCATCAACCAGTACAGGGGAAGAAATCACCTGCCCATCGGTTTTTACTTTCCATAATATTTTCGGCTCAGCTTTAACTGATAAGGAATTATAGTTGCCTGTATGTTGACTATTTTTCATAAACATACTGTACTTCTGCGATTCATTATTCTCCCTGTTGTTGCAGGAATTAAAAAGGAATAAAAGAAACAGCGATATAGCCAGGTATATTTTAAAATGTGGATTATTGATCATGATTGTGTCATTTCAGTTTATTTTATGGCCTTTATTCTGAACCCACTTCGCCTTGCTGAATACGGTCCCGGCTAACAGAAGTTACCTGAATAGGAATGCGCATTAGCCCATATTTGCATTATTCAAAATAGTTGTGAAATTCTTTAAATTGGTTTTTTAATTCTGTCACTTGTTTCTCTGCCTCAGCTTTCGATTTTGTGGCAATCAGGGTGTGCATATTATTTTCTATGCCATAGAAGAAAATATGAATTTGATTAAATAATTCGCCGGTATAGGAATCGTCCAGGATTAGAACTTTTGCATCGTTAAAAATATCTTTTCCTAATTGATTGTAATCTGAAATTTCGGTTGATTCAAAATTACTTATTTTCTTGATTACAGCATTTATTTGATCCATTGATTCTTTTTTTAGAACCCACTTTTTACCGTGATCTAACTGCAGCCTGCCGCCCACCATTTGCATTTTTATATTTGGAGCTGAACCAAAATCATACTCATATATAGTTTCCGCTATTAAACGTAATTCCGCATCATCATAGATAAGTTTAGGCATTAAATTAAATTTCTTCACAGCTCCCGGCATTAATGTCTTTTCTGCTGAAGGGTTTTTGACAATGGCCATTATAGCATTTACAAAATCCTCTTTATTTGGATAGGTTGGTTTATAATGCTCCTGAATCTGTAACATTGGAGGAGCAATCATTTGGTCTCTTTTTGAAGGGTCTGGTTTTTCAAAATGACAGATATAGCACTTTTGTTTGAGCAGTTCATAACCCCTTGAGTCGGCTGCAGTATTTTGTTCAACTTCTTTATTTACAGAGATTTCTTCTTGAATGGAATTTGCGGTTTTTAAATCCTGCTCGTTTTCTTTTTGACCTGTGTTACAACTTATCAGCCCAATAAGTAGCATGACAAGGAATGGAGTTGTTCTCATATTATTTCTTTTAAATAGTGCTAAGGGTATATATAGCTGGGGGTTTTTGTGCGGGTGTTTTCCGAAGAAAACCAGGCGGGACAAGGCTGCAATTGCATTTATCTAAGCCTGAAATTATCGATTTTCTATAGATGTTTTTTCCCATCTTAAGTTTACCGGATTATAAAATTATATTAAACAGGTATCCTGATATTATTATACACAGCGTTACTACTCCAAAAAAGACGGCAATTAGTTTTAAGGTCATTACTTTTTTTAAAAGCATTGCTTCTGGTAATGACAAGCCTACAACGCCCATCATAAAGGCGATGGCAGTGCCTAAAGGAATGCCCTTTGCTACCAACACCTGAACTACCGGAAGTATCCCAGAGGCGTTCGAGTACATTGGGATAGCTAAAGTGGTCGCAATTGGAACTGCGAACAGATTGTCTTTGGCCATATATTTTTCAAAAAATCCTTCCGGAATATAACCGTGCATCAATCCGCCAATGGCGATTCCTGCCAATACATAAGGAACAATACCTTTAAGGATGTTAAGCACCTCCTTCCAAATTACGGGCAACCTTTGGTTCAAGGTTTGTTTTTCAGCAATAAAGGCATCCTGCTCTTTTTGTGCCGTTTCCAAAACTTTTTGCACCCAGGGAGTTAAATAGGATTCCAATTTTAGATTCTGAAGAATTACACCCGAAATAGTTCCTAATAAAACACCACTAATTACATAAATAACGGTCGTTTTAATTCCGAAGAGGCCAACAAAGAGTCCAATAGCAACTTCGTTTACTAAAGGCGAAGTAATCAAAAATGCAAAGGTTACCCCTAAAGGAATTCCACCTCTCACAAAACCTATGAATAATGGAACCGACGAACAGGAACAGAAAGGCGTTACAACGCCAAAAAGACTTGCCATCAGGTATTCAAATCCGTATAATTTATTTCTTGACAAATAATTTTTAACCTTGTCTATGGGAAAGTAACTGTTGACGATGCCCATCAAAAAGATAACAAGAAAAAGAAGTATTAAAATCTTTGTGGAGTCATAAATAAAGAAGTTCAGGGCTTCTGCTACATGTTGTCCTTTGTTTAAGTTCAATGCATCGTAGACGAACCAATCTGCTATATTTTGTACCCAATCAAACATTTTCAATCCTGTTAATCGTGCCTGAAATGGTACAGGATAATTTTACGGTATTGTAGATAGTGCTAAACTTCTCAATGTTCTTTTTTAATAAGGCTGTATTAAGTTTTTTATCCTTGCTGTAAATTGTCAAATCGTAAACCACGTTGTCCATCCTTGGCGGATTTTCAAGACGTGTCGCACTGACTTCAAGAGAGGCTTTTGTAAAGGTGAATTTCATCATAGCCGAAAAACGTTCAACATTTTTCAGCATGCAGGCAGAAAAAGAACCCAGGAATAATTCGGCAGGATTGGGCAAGGTTTCAGAAGTCTTTGAAGTCGTTCCGAAATCTATATTTGATTGCTTGATATGAACCGCCGCATCCCGATTTGAAATGGATGAAGCTTTGA
Source organism: Salegentibacter sp. (assembly GCA_049589035.1). Classification (GTDB taxonomy): domain Bacteria; phylum Bacteroidota; class Bacteroidia; order Flavobacteriales; family Flavobacteriaceae; genus Salegentibacter_A. The sequence goes on along the minus strand of JBAWAB010000240.1, from coordinate 5,153 downwards.
TATGATACTCCATGGCATTTGATTCACTTAGTTTAAAAGAGCCAATACTTCCTCTTTAGAAGGTACTCTGCCTTTTATGGTAATAACATCATCTATTACCAATGCGGGTGTGGTCATTACGTTTAACTTCATAAATTCCATTATATCATCCACTTTTTCGACGCTTGCATCGATATTGTGTTCTGAAACAACCTCTTTTACAACACCTGTCATCGATTGGCACTTGGGGCAACCTGTTCCTAATATTTTGATTATTCTGGTCATAACGTTGATATTTGTTTATCGCCAATAGGCGATATGATTATTAAAAAAATGTCATTCAAAAAATTGCCGGAATAATGTTTTTGCAATGTTCCAGTTTTCCCGATTGATGCAGTACTTTATTTTAGGAGGGGTTAATTCTCCCTGGATAAGACCGGCGTTCTTTAATTCTTTCAGATGTTGAGAAACTGTAGATTGAGCCAAAGGGAATACCTCTACCAAATCCCCGGTGAAACAACAGGATTGGTTTTCAAGATGCTTTAAAATGGCAATGCGTGTGGGATGTCCTAAAGCTTTGGCGAATTTTGCCAGTGCTTCGGTATCCTCCTCGTATTCTATATGCTCTAAACTTCTTTTCATATCTCTTATCGCAAATATACGATAGGTTTTTGAGTTGAAATATGACTTTTATCGCATTTGTCTAATTTTTTCTTGAGTAGGAAGAAACAGGGCCGGGCTATGCTCCCGAGGCTTCGGAATGTCGTTTTAGACCAGGTTCGTTTGTACCACTCATGTCAATTCGTTTTAATTCCGATATTTTTAAATAGGTTTTTAACCTTTATAATATCAGATTCCTTTTTCATTTCCATTAAGTCTCTAAACTTTCCGTTTTTCAGTTTCAGGCTGAATCTTCTTCGGCCAAAAACCTGCTTTTCGGTTAGCGAACTAATTTCAGAGAGGTTTAGTTTTTCAGATGCCGTTTTTTTCAGTATTTGATAAATCAAAATGCCCGTTGATGCTACTCCAAGAATTATCCAAATAAATCCCATCCATTCTAACTGCTTTTTGTCCAAAACGAAAACAGGAAACAGAACAGAATTAACAAGAGTAAATATCAGTGACATTTTTATCAATAAATACTGCGTTTTTAATCCATCTTTTATTTCGATCGAGTTTTCGTTTTTATTGAAATTAATTCTCATCGTTTTGTTTTTTATTGTTTGCCAACCGGCCCCATGCGAAGACAGGCACCGCGGTCCTGGGAGAAGTGTTCCCCGCTACTTCGGGAAGTCAGGCCGTCTTTCCTTCTATTATTCTGATTAGTTCTTTTCTTCTATAATGTAGAATAATAGCTACGATTGTAATTAGCATTGACACTAAAGCTAATATTGATCCTTCAAAACCAAATGCGCCTCCATTTAAAAGTGTTTTTTCATCTATACTAAACTTAATTACGGAATATGTATTCTTGCCACTTACGTTGAAGCCCAGAACTGTCTGGAAGAAATTCCAGCTGAAATGAAGGGCAATGGGGAACCAAAGGTTTTTTGTGTGTATGTAAGTAATACCTAACAATATTCCAGCTAGAAAAATATTTGAGAATCCTATAATATCAATGTTTGGATTAAATCCATGCATGAGTGAAAACAGGATAGAGGATATAATAAGTGCAGTATACTTATTAAATGAATACATGAGGTTTCTTAATACATAACCTCGAAATAATATTTCTTCTGTAAAAGATACCAGCAGAAATACCAATATGGAAATGGATATCTGGATGAAGTCGAAGTTTATCTTCTGAAAATGTATTTCCCCTAAAAACTCTAATAATCCAAATCCGAAGAACATGATTATAGCGCCAATTGCAAAACCAACCCAAAATCTCTTGAAACCATTTTTGATCCTGAACCCAAGGTCAATAAACTTTTCTTTATCTACCAGTTTTAAAAATATCCATACAACTAAACTGGTTCCCAAAAATGTAAAAAGTTGAATTACCAATCTTTGGACTGAAGTTTCCTCGATTTCTGAATCATTGAATGAAAAACCCATTAACAATCCACCAAGGATCTGAAAAGTACCAACTATAAGGATGTAGGGGAAAATTATCAACAAGATTCTTAGCCAGGGACGGCCTTTTGATTGTGCACTCATAATTAAAATAGATTATTGATTTCAGTTAACGGAAGAGATTTAGATTACCCTCACCTTTTCTTCAAAGGATCGATTAGTTCAAATTCTTTCACATAATAAGTTGACATAAGACATCCTAAAAGTGGAATTGTCAAACATAATATTGTGAGTATGACCTTCTCTTTGGATTCTAATTTCTTGTTTATCAAGATGTAAGTTATTGTGGAAAGAAATAAAATGATCAGAATATAAAGAATAAGATCGTTTTCTGTTTTAGTAAGAAAGAAGTTAATCGAAATTGGGAGCATTTATATTATAATTTGATGTTCACTTCTTTTGGAGCAATAAATAGTAGCGGTTACGGTTAAGGACAAGTCGCGTATTAGGGAATGCAGATTTGTCGGCTTGACCATTTTCTTTTCTTGGCTTTTTAAGTTATACTTTTTCGGCAATACCCGCTATTTTTGATGAATGATTGTTGTGCGTAGGCTATTTACTAAGAATTAGTAGTATCTTGATTTTCTATCAATTTTATTTTTTTAGTATTCCAATTTAAAATAACACGATAATTTCTAAAAAAATCTAAGCCAAATCTTTTTTCTAAATATTGCTCTGAATATACCTTTTCATTTTTTAAAGTAGAATTTCCAAATTCTATTTCATTGATTATTCCGGTATAAGATTCTCTTGATGTATTTTGTTTTCCGTACACTCCAATAACACCTTGAGTATTGGATTTTTTAAAATCTGGAATTCGACCATTTTCTATTTGCTTTTCAAATTCGGAAAATGGTATGACTATTTCTCCGTTATACCCTAAATCAACAGAAAAATTCCAAATCTTTTCTCCATTCACTCTACAGGCAATAGAAGGTAATCCTGCAACACCAATAAACATTTTATTCTCAATTACATCTTCAGGTAAGTTTAAGTTTGATTCATTATCAGTTATGGTAATTTGTTTTTGGTTAAAATCAATATCCCATACAGCGTGCTGCATTAAATTCGAGCCTATAAATCCGTCAACATTTAATGAAGCCCAAATTGGTGTAGCGTTAAAATCATTAATTAATGCTGATGTTCCTACAAAATCTATCGTTCCAATTTTAATATTTTCTATTCTTGTATATTTATTTTTTTGTGCTTTATTATAAACATCAGAAGCATCTACAGAATCAATAACTTTCATGTTTAAACTTTTAGCAAGTTCTTTTGATATAAGAGAAGGTGTGCCTGTATCCAAGATAAATTTGTAATTCTTATTTTTAATTTCTAGAGGTACTATTATCCAACCATTTTGCAATTCAAATGGAAAGGTAACTTTAAAGTTTTCTTGGTCTGTATGACCTTCTTTGAGATATTTAGTGGCTTTACTAAGCGAACAGCTATTTATTAGAATAAGTGTTATTAAACAAATAAATACTTTGGCGATTTTCATTTTTTGATTTTTTTGCTATTGCACTTTCTGTCTTACGTCTTATGTACAACTGCCGGTTAGCTTCAGGTAATGATGGCGCCCGAAGGTGATGGGATATGCAATGTAAAGGAGCAGTGCCAGTGAAAAGCCCAGCATCAAATATTGATTGATCCTTATATAATGGTTCAGGACAAGTAAAATTATCTGAATTATAGCCAGGATGGGCAAGGTCCATTTTCCTTTGTGGAAGCCGGAAAGTTTAATTTTTTGCGTGTCCCCTTCCTCAAGGTTAAGGCTGTATTTCTGGCTGCCGCACCAGTCGATCTTCGCCTGCAGATCATGTTCGCCGGGCTGTAGTTCAAATTCCCTGATTTCGCCGTTTTCTATGGTGCCGATTTTTTTCCCATCGAGATAGATCCCGATCTTTCTGCCCCTGTTGGCCCATTCGGATTTTCTTCCGATGATGAGTTTGGTCATTTTAGTCGATTTTTAGTTCAGATTTTCGATGAGAAGGTTCAACAGCTTATAAGATGCAAAGACAGCAACCATCACCATGATCATCCAATACATTCGTTGTTTTTTATCTACGCTAAGCACTTTGCTTTCGAGGATGTTTTCGTCATCTTTCAGGTCAATCTCAATTTGTCGCTTGTCCAATTGTTTAAACCTTGTTTCCAAAAAGTAATCTATAGAGTCAAGTTTGATCTTATGCCGGCTCCGGAAAAAGAAAATTTCCTCGACACTATTCTTCCGTTGAGCAGTATGCTCTCGAAGCCAAATACGGAATTGAGGAATTCTATTTTGTTGGAGCCTAGCTGAAATTCTGCGTATTTCATGAAGTTCGATAGTAAGTTGGCGCAATAAAAGAAGCGGTTTTTCAGGAATTGGAAGATTTTTTATAAAACACCTTTCCACTTAGGAATAAAAGTATCAATGGAAATATAGCGATTGGACTATATTCTTCTTTTTCAAGAAGACTTACGATCAGAAGAATTGCAGCAATCACTAAGATCATCAAATTGTCGAATGTATTTTTACTCATATTCTTAGTTCTTAGCCACAGGTTTTTTGTTTATTCCTTGTTCCATTGCGTCAAAGGCTTTTAGGACTTCAAGAGTTCCTTGTCTTTCGTTGTAGGTTAATGTTCTAATCTTAGTGTACTTTCCTGTTGGAAGCATTTTAGCATTTTTTGACTTAGCAATTTCTCCTAAAAATATTTCTACGTCTTTAGTTGCGGTCAAATCAGTCCATTCCCAAACGCCACCAAGAATTTTCGCCTTCTTCTTCCATGATAACATCAGATCCAATTTTTTGCACTGCAGGTGTAGGGAAGAGCAGCGGCTTCCGCTAAGATAGTGTTAATTTTTTAACAACTATAGAAGAGATATGAAAATTTCTTGATTTTAAGAAACATCTAAAATTTTTTCGCAAGGCCGCCAGGCTTTCACCCATTCGCGAATTTTCCCTGCTGTGGCCAGCAGATTAACGGTTCTCCTTGCAAAACCGATCTTCAGGTGTAGGCAAAAGTCGTTTACAAACGTTTACAAACGCAATTAAACGAAAACAAATACTTTACAACCGGATGCGACCTTAAAGCTGCTCTATGTTTGTCCCGTTG
>JBAWAB010000239.1:0-17445 GCA_049589035.1 Salegentibacter sp. | reverse complement strand
CTTTCTTTTTCTATCCGCACCGGGTGGGATTAGTTTTGGCTTTGTATCGGTAACACTGCCGTATATCTTGACGCAGCATGGTTTTTCAGTAGGTCAGGCAGCGGGAATTACCGCTATAGGATTATCTGCCAATCTATGGAGATTTCTATGGGCGCCAATAGTGGATCTTACCTTAAGTCTTAATAAATGGTATTTAATAGGAGTTTCTCTCTGTGCCCTGTCACTTATGGCAATAGGAATGGTTCCGTTGGATGCCGGTTATAAGACCCTATTGATAATAATGGTTTTCATCTCTCAGGTAGCGGCAACCTTTAGTGTGGCTCCAGTAGGGGGAATGATGGCTAAAGTGGTTGATGAAAGTCAGAAAGGAAGAACAGCAGGATTCTACCAGGCCGGAAACCTTGGAGGCATTGGTATTGGAGGAGGCGCTGGTATATGGCTTACCACTCATTTTTCTTATTTAATTTCATTAATTGTAATAGCAGTGGCTATGTTATTTTGCGCCCTGGCCCTGAGGAATATTCCCACAGTTGTTTCAGAAAAAGGAGCTGTAAAAGAACGGGTGAAATCAATTCTTTTTGATGTTCGGGAACTCCTTAAGTCGAAAATAGCAATTTATAGCGCTCTGCTAATAATGACTCCTATTGGTATTGGAGCTTTAGGCTCAATGTGGTCTTCGATAGCCGCCAACTGGTCTGTCCTTCCTGATACCATTGCCCTTGTTACAGGAGTCCTTAGTGCTATAGCCAGTATTTTAGGATGTACGGTGGGAGGCTGGTGGTGTGATAAGATGAACCAGTGGTGGGGCTTCTTTGGTGCCGGTTTTATAATGCTGGTCATTACGCTTATACTGGCTGTCGTTCCTTTTACACCCTTATTTTATATCGCAGGAGTGTTGTTTTATGCTTTTGCCACGGGACTTGCCTTTGCAGCTTTTTCGGCGGTAGTTCTCCACGCTATTGGGAAAGGAGCTGCCTCTACCAAGTATGCGCTATTTTCTTCCTTGGGAAATGTGGCGCCGGTTTATATGCTTGCGGTAGATGGCTGGATCTATGACCTCAAAGGAGTCAAAGTTACCCTGTTAATGGAAGCTTTATTCGGACTCATTTTTATTCTGTTATTCGTTTTTATTCTGTGGCGTTTGAAATTTTCTAAAGAAGAACATAAAACCCCCATTGATGAGATTGTTACGGCGCCGGAAATCGAAAAAATACTGGTGGCACCTGAAAAGCACCTGCGGAATGATATTGACGGAGACGGCTAAAAAGGCTGAGAATTGTTGAATGGCAGAAGCTTTCAGAAATATCAGGCATCTTTAAGTCAAGCAGGGGAATTTATGGCCCTACCTAAAATACGCCATAGAGAAATCATCCTGGTCGTAATTGGGATTCTGATTGCTTTGTCAATAAGCTTTTGCCTGTCTATCTCGCAATTCGTATAACCTTCTTAGGCACAGTGAAGTAATAGTGGTTAAATTTCACTAAATTAGAGACAGCTTCTATTTACAAGCAAAATATTTAAGCCCCGCCGATCCCTTATCATCTTATAAAAAACCTTGGTTTTGAGATGAAGATAATTATACCTGCCAGTTCCAATACCCAGACTTTCCCCAAGAGTCTTTTTATTATCAAGATTTAATATCAGATAAGCTGTTTTCTCAAGAGCATTGAGATTACCCTTATCATATTCAGCTAAAGAATGAAGGCAAAATCAATCAATGGCTCCACTTTAGCCGAAGTGGAAGAGAAAATCAGTCAATCAATCAACGATGATTTCCATCCTACCCTGGCTATTGTTTTTATTTCAAAAAGTATGGATTTTTCAGCTGTCAATAGACTTTTTGATGAAAAGGATATAGCTGTTTTCGGGCTTACCACCAATGGTGAGTTTACTGATGAAAATCTAAAGAAGTCATCGGCAGCAATTCTTCTGCTTGATATTGAGCCTGAATACTTTCAGATTTATTCCGAAGAATTTGAGAACAGAAATTATAAGAAAATAGCCGAAAAAGTGGCTGAAAAATCCAAAAAGCGATTCGATCATCCAGCCTTTCTACTGGGTATAAGCAATGCTGCTACCGATGGAGAATTGATCCTTCGCGGCCTGGAAGCGGTGATAGATAAAGATTTAAATGCTTTTGGAGGTGCTGCCGGGGATGATTTTTCTTTTAGCGAAACCATTGTTTTTACCAACGGATTTGAAAGCAATAACGGAATTATTTGCCTGATCCTCGATGAAGAAAAAATAGAGGTCAAAGGCATCGCTACCTGTGGCTGGAAAGCCGTGGGCACAGAAAAAACAGTTACTAAAAGTGAAGGAAACCATGTTTATACCATAGATAATATTCCGGCACTTGACATAACTACAAAATATGGTGGACTCGAGAATGTGACTCCGAAAAATAAAGACCTTTTAATGGAATTGGCCGGTAATTTTCCGCTGCAGTTACAACGTCCGCAGGGCGATCCTGTTATGCGCCCGGGCCTTGTTGTAGACTGGAATGATCATTCTTTTTATACCAGTGGCTCTGTGCCAGAGGGGTCTAAAGTACGGTTTTCGTTACCGCCTGATTTTGATGTAATGGAAAAAGTGGTAAAAGAGGTTGAGAAGGTAAAGCTCACCGAGATGCCCGAAGCCGATGCGGTAATCGTTTTTAGTTGTGGGGGCAGGTTAATTTCCCTCGGGCCATTAATGACCCAGGAAATTGAAGGGATAAATGAAGTTTGGAAGGTACCCATGGTGGGAATGTTTAGCAATGCAGAGCTTGGCAGGGCTACGGGTGGAAATTTGGAAATGCATAATCTAACCACTTGCTGTGTGGCTTTAAAAGAGAAAGCAAGATGAAAGCAAAAAGTATTTCTGGGAATTCGGTAACGAATATAAAATTAGCTTTTGAGAATTCCATTCAGGATGGATTTAGGCCAACCCTTGCCTTTGTATTTATTTCGGTGAAACAGGACCGCAAGGCGGTTTCATCTTTATTATTGGAGAGAGGAATCGATGTTTTGGGAGCAACTTCCTGCGGCGAATTTATAAATGAGCAGCAGACCGATGGTGAAATAGCAATGCTTTTAATGGAGATTTCCAAAGATCTGTACAGCCTGGAATTTGAAAAAATAGAAGATGATCAAATGGAACTGGCTACTCAGAGCTTAGCCAATAAAGCGCTTCAAAAGTTTAAAAACCCCGCTCTAATTCTTTGTAGCACTGCTATAAACCGCAAAACCGAATTTTTTGACGGTCACAAGATGGTTTCCACTCTTAAAAAGAGCCTGGGGCCAGAAAAGGTCTATTACGGAGGTATGGCTGGAGACGACTGGAGCATGAATGGAACCTTTGTTTTTGCCAATGAAAATGAAACCGATTCCGGAATCGCGGCAATAGTTCTTGATGGTGATAAAATCCAATTGAATGGAATGGCAATTAACGGATATAAACCTATGGGTATTTCTAGAACTGTCACCAGAAGTAAGGGAAATTTGCTCTATGAAATAGATGGGAAGCCGGCGGTGGAAATGTATTTGAAATATTTGGGCAAAAATGATCAACAGGACGATTTAGACGTTTTTAAAGATGTTTCTGTAGAGTATCCATTTATCGTTGAAAGAGATCAAAATGAAACAGTTTTGGTAAGTACGAGAGACATAAACGAGGAAGAAAATGCTTTAGTAACCGATATGGATATGCCTGAAGGAACCAATTTCTGGTTTGCACAGCCTCCGGGCTTTGATATTGTGGAAGAAATACTTGAAAAAGCAGCCATGATTAAGGAATCGCAAAAAATCAAAGCAGATGCGTTGCTGGTTTTTTCCTGTGCAGGCAGGCCTCCCCTCCTTGGGCCTATGGTAACTGAAGAAAATGAAGGTCTCGCCAGGATATGGAATGCACCAATGGCTGGTTTTTTTACTTATGGTGAATACGGAAGAGCCTATAAAGGAAAACAAAACTTTCATTCAGGAGCCTGTTGCTGGGTTGCCTTAAAGGAAAAATAAAAAAAGGGGAAGTCTGATTTTTAAAATATCCGGCACTTTATAACCAGAATTATGATAAAACTAACCAGTCTTGATAAACATTTGTTGCTTCTTTTCGGAGCGACCCTCTTCCTGACTTTTACATTCCTGAGCTGTGATCAAAAGGAGAAAGAAAACCCACAGGAAATGGAGAAGGAAACAGTTGTTGAAACCAAAAAAACTGAAGAAGCTGAAAAACCGGATTATTATCTGCTTCGGCCGGAATTAGAAAAAACCTATGGCTATTCCCACGCCGTAAAAATTGGAAATGACCTTAAGATTTCGGGAGCCGTGAGTATGGATAATGAAGGGAATCTGCTAGCTGAGGGAGATATGAGACAGCAAATGAAGAACTGCTATTCCGACCTGGAAAAGGTTTTACAGCATTACGGATACTCTTTTGACGATGTGGTGGTAGAAAATGTTTACACCACCGATATGGCAAAGTTCATTGAGGTCTCTTCCTTTAGAGATTCAATTTACAAATCGCAGTTCCCCACAGGCACCTGGTTAGAAGTTCAAGGCCTGGCCCTGCCGGGACAATTAATAGAAATCGATATGGAAGCACATAAATCAGAATAAGGAATGAACCCTCAGCATCAGGCAATTCTTGATTTCATCGAGTCACAACTTCAGCTTTCGGAAGAGGAAAAAGAAGAAGCTTTAAAATTGGTTAAAGAGGCCGATAAAGCTCTGACGATTTCAGAATTTAAACTGGAGCGCACCGAAAAGGTAAAGCGAACCACCGCCATTCTTCTTGAAGAAACTATTGATGAACTTGAGCAGAAAAGAAAATCTATTGAAGAGGCAAATCAGGCTTTAAATGACTCAATAGAGGAGCTAAAAGCGACTCAGGCGCAGCTAGTACATTCTGAAAAAATGGCCTCTTTGGGAGAACTGACGGCAGGCATCGCGCATGAGATCAAGAATCCGCTGAATTTCGTCAATAATTTTTCGGAAGTAAGCAAAGAGCTACTGGACGAGATGAACCAAGAACTGAAGAAAGGGAACTTTGACCTGGTGGCAGAGATAGCTGAAGACGTGAATCTAAATCTTGAAAAGATCCTGCACCACGGAAAAAGAGCCGATGGAATTGTAAAGGGAATGCTACAGCACAGCCGCAGCAATAGCGGGAAAAAAGAGGCGGTTGCACTAAACAATTTTATAGATGAATTTTTAAGACTGGCTTATCATGGTTTAAAAGCAAAAGACAAAAGCTTTAATGCGCGGATGGAAAGCCAGTTTGATCCCGAAGTTGGTGAAATTATGACTGCTCCTCAGGAATTGGGAAGGGTTATTCTTAACCTGCTGACCAATGCCTTTTACGCGGTTAACGAGAAGAAAAAAGAAACCGAAGAAGCTTATGAACCCACGGTGTGGATCTCAACCAAAAAAAATAAAAGTGGCGTAATAATAGAAATCAGGGACAATGGAATGGGAATACCAGAGGACCTCTTAGATAAGATTTTCCAGCCATTTTTCACCACTAAACCAACTGGACAGGGTACCGGATTGGGATTGAGCCTAAGTTACGATATCATTAAATCGCACGGGGGAGAGTTGAAAGTGGAATCTGAAGGGGGGAAAGGAAGTCAGTTTATTATCTCTTTACCCATTGAAGAAAAAAAACATGGAAATAACTGACCAAATAAAAACTGAACTTTCCGAATGGCTGGATACCTTTTGGAAGGCCTACATGAAAGGTGATCTTGACCTTTGGTCCACCTTCATAAAGGAAGACTATTGTCATATTGGTGGGAGGAAGGAAGAAATCTGGCATAGCAAACAGGAAATTCTGGATAACACTCATGCCATTCTTGACCAAATGTCGGGCGACACCGAAATGCGTAATCGGGAAATAGAAGTACTCCCTTATGGAGACAAGGTGATGGTCGATGAATTTGCAGATCTGTATGTGAAAGTAGATGGAGCATGGTCATTTTACAGGCCTTTCAGAATTTCGTCTCTCATGGAAAAAACAGCTATTGGCTGGATCGCCCTGCATCAGCATGGTTCCTACCCCGACATGAAAGCAGTTGAAGGCGAGGCCTTTGCTCATGATACCTTAAAGGCTGAAAATAAAAAGCTGCAACTTTCAGTAGAAGCACGAACAAAAGAGCTGGTTTCCAAAAACCGGGAACTGGAAATAGAAGCGGCATTAGAAAGAGTACGATCGCAAAGTATGGCCATGCGCCACACTTCCGATCTTCAGGAGGTTGTAAACACCCTTGCGCACCAGTTGTTACGTATCAATATTGATATAAATGGAGGCATCTTTATTGTTGTTAATGAAAAGGTCGGCAAAGATATAGAGATCTGGGGATGCGGTGGGGCAGCTAATTATGTGAAGAAAGCAGTTATTCCTTATCTAAATAAACCTATTTATTTTCACTCCGTAAGTTCCATCAAAAAAAAAGTAGATTTTCTGGTAGAGGTGTACACAAGGGAAGAAAAGATCGAATTCTTCGAACATTTGTTTAAATATCCACCCTGGAAGTTCACTCCTGAGAAAAAGAAGAAACAATTGCTATCCCTCAAGGGCGGCTATACAAGATCCTGGTGTATATCCCCTCATACCAGCATATTTATGATCAACAATACAGGGAAGGTCTTTTCTGCTGAAGACAATGACATTTTAAAACGCTTCGGAAAAATTTTTGAACAAACCTACACCCGCTTTCTGGACCTGCAAAAAGCCGAAGAACTGGCAAGGGAAGCGATGCACCAGGCCGCACTGGACCGTGTACGTGGCGAAATAGCCTCCATGCGTAATCCTGAAGATCTGAAACATATCTCACAGATCGTTTTTAGTGAACTCACCAGTCTTGGGGTGCCTTTTATCCGCTGCGGAGTGTTTATCGTAGACGAACAAAAAAGCAAAGTACATGTTTATTTATCTACGCCGAACGGGCAATCTTTAGGGGTTTTAGAATTGCATTATCCATCTTTGGAGTTCATGAGCGAGATCGTTTCTTCGTGGAAAAAAGGGGCATACCACAGGAAGCATTGGGATCGTGATGATTTTGTGCGTTGGACAAAATTGATGATGGAAATGGGGCAAATACGTGATGAAAATACATATCAGGGAAACGATGCTCCGCCTTCATCTCTCGATCTCCATTTCGTTCCCTTTGAGCAGGGAATGCTTTACGTGGGTTCCCGTGACCCTCTGAATGAGCAACAGCTTCAACTTGTTCAAAATCTTGCAGATACTTTTGCCATGGCCTATGCACGTTATGAGGACTTCAGCCAATTGGAGAAAGCAAAAGAGAAATTAGAAGTAGCCCTTACCGATATTAAGGCGACCCAGGAGCAAATGGTACAGCAGGAAAAACTTGCATCTCTTGGCCAACTTACTGCAGGCATTGCTCATGAAATCAAAAATCCACTGAACTTCATGAATAATTTCTCAGAGATAAGTATTGAATTAATTGAAGAAGTTCGTGAGGAACTAAAGTTGAAAACGGCAGAGCTAAATCTTAAGAATTCATTTTTCAGTGGAGATTCTTCTTTTAAAAATGAAGATGAGGAAGAAACAGCCGGGATGCAGGAGGGAGGTAGAAATGGAATTCCGAAAATCCCAGATTTAGATTGTACGTTTTCGATTCTTAACGATATTGAAACCTACCTCAATAAAATAAAGGAGCATGGAAACCGGGCCGACCGTATAGTAACGTCTATGCTACATCACTCCCGCAGTGGTAGCGGCGCCCTCGAACCTACTAATCTGAATTCATTGATAAAAGAGTTTGTAAACCTGGCTTTTCTGGGTATGCAGGCGGCAAAAAATCCAATCAATGTAGATATATGTTTTCAATTGGATGAGCATATACTTCCCATACCACTCATTGCCCAGGATTTCAGCCGGGTAATTCTGAATATGTGTACTAATGCCTTTGATGCGATGAGGGAAAACCTATCGGCGGTGGATCAGAAACCATACCCTTATAAACCGCAATTAAGCATTATGACCAAGCGTATGGATGGAGAAATCCTGGTAGAATTTAAAGATAATGGCACGGGTATCCGGAAAGAGATAAAAGAAAAGATCATGCAGCCGTTTTTCACCACCAAAAAAGGCAAAGAGGGAACTGGTCTTGGTTTGTATATCACCAGTGACATCATAAAAGCTCATGGGGGACAATTAAAGGTGAAAACCCAAGAAGGAGTGGGAACGGCCTTTATAATTTCCATTCCGGTAAAGAAATAAAATATGAAACTATCCAAAAAACAGGAAAGGGAAATTCTTCAGGTATACGATACCTGGTTACACAGTTACCTGAATGGCGACGTGAACACCTATGCTGCTTATTTGGATACCAATTACCATTTTATTGGCTCTACTAGTAATGAGGAATTTCTTTCTAAGCAGGATACTACAGCTTTTTTCAAGTCTACTGCTGATCAGCTAACGGGAAAAACAGCGATTCGTAATAGCGTTAGAACCCTTCAGCAAATTGGAGAATTGGTTTTTCTTACCGACCTCTTCGACGCCTGGTTCTTAAATGCTGAAGAATGGACCTTTTACGGTAGATTTCGCTTCACTTCTGCATTACAAAAAAAGGAGGCGGGCTGGCGATTTGTTTATCAGCATTTTTCTACGCCCGATGAAAAGGCACAGGAAGATGAAACTATAGGATATGAGAAAATAAGCGAAGAAAACTTGCAATTGCGGGAAGCCATTAAAAGAAGGACCAAAGAACTGGAAGAAAGAAATCGCGAAGCACAAATAGAAGCGGCCCTGGAAAAAGTTCGGTCTAAGACTATGGCGATGCACAGCAGCCAGGATATGGAAATTACAGTAAAGACACTTTTTGAGGAAGTTTCAAAGCTGGTTCTTGATAAATCCATTCGCTGTGGAATAGGTATTCTTAATAAGGATACAGATTTTATGGAAACCTATTCGGCAACCTCAAAACCCGATGGTGCTGTAGATCTGAGAATGGGAATGTTAAACATGAAGGACCATCCCATGTTAGTTGAAATTAGGAAATCCTGGAAAGAAGGAAAATCTGATTTTCAATATCATTTCGACAAGAAAAGCCTGTTCATTTATTATAAAGCTTTAAATGATGCTCCGGATTATCATTTTGAAAGAAATCTGGATACTTTACCTGAAGAAGAATACCAAAGAGGTTTCTTTTTCAACGAAGGAATACTATTCGCTTTCGCTTCGGAATCATTTTCAGAGGAATCAGTAACTATTTTAAACCGTTTTGCAAAAGTATTTGAGCAAACCTATACCCGGTTTCTGGATCTTCAAAAAGCAGAAGCCCAGGCAAGGGAAGCGCAGATAGAAGCCGCCCTGGAAAGAGTGAGAAGCAGGACAATGGCTATGAATAAAACTCCTGAAATACAGGAGGTTGTAAATACGGTGCATAATGAATTACTACATTTAAATATTTCGGTTTACGGAGGATCCTTCATTGCAGTTAATAAGGATATTACAGATGAAATAAGGTGCTGGGGATCTGGTGGTACGGCTACAACTTCTGAAGAGATAGTGATCCCACATTTCGATATGCCTTTTTGCACCAATTTAATGGATGGAATTAAGGGTGGTGCTGGTTTTTTTACTGAAGAATTTTCACAAAAAGAGAAACAGCAATTCTTCAGTAAATTATTTAAATACGAACCCTGGTCCGGGATTAGTTCCGAAGAAAAAAAGAAAACCCTTTCAAGTCCTGGAGGATATACCCGCTCTGTAGTCGTTTCTAAACATACCACGATTTTTACTATTAATCATACTGGAAGAAAATTTACTGACGCTGAAAATGAAGTGCTAAAGCGCTTCGGAAAAGTTTTTGAACAAACTTATACACGTTTCCTCGACCTTCAAAAAGCTGAGTCACAAGCCAGGGAAGCTGAAATAGAACTTGCCCTGGAAAGGGTTCGGGCACGGGCCATGGCTATGCAGGAAAGCGAAGAACTCGCTGAAGTCTCCAGTCTAATGTTTAAGCAGCTAAAATTGCTGAAAATTGACACTTACAGTAGCGGTTTTACTATTTGGGAGGAGGAAAACAAAGAACTTAATTCCTGGATGTGTAATGCAGATGGATCCATGAATCCGCCATTTCACATGCCGATGACCCAGGATTCCTGGCATAAAGAACAGTATGAAGCCTGGAACAGAGGAGAAGAGTTTTTAATAAAAGATTTTAGGGGAGAAGAGATGAAAGCTCATTTTAGATACCTGAGGTCATTCCCCCTATTAGATGAAGCCTTTAAAAAATCTATCGCTGCCGGCCATTCAATGCCCGAAAGGCAAATACATCATGTGGCCAATTTCTCCCATGGCAATCTTCTGTTCATTACGCTGAAACCCAGGCCGGAGGCTCATGAAATATTCAGGCGTTTCGCAAAGGTCTTTGAACAAACCTATACCAGATTTTTGGATCTCAAAAAAGCCGAGGCACAGGCAAAGGAGGCAAGCATACAGCTGGCTTTGGAAAGAGTGAGAGCCAAAACCATGGCCATGCAGAGCTCTGAAGAATTGGCAGACGTGGCCTTTATCCTCTTTGAACAATTAAGAGGATTGGGTGGAAATCTTTGGGGTACAGGATTTGGATTATGTGAGAAGGGTAGCGACAAGGATTCCTTCTGGTTTGCTAATGAGTATGGCGTTTTCCCCCCTGTATCCATTCCACATACTACAGATCCGGCTCATCAACAGATGTTTGATGGATGGAAAGCCGGTAAGGAGCTTTTGACCATAGAGGCTTCCGGTAAGGATCTTAAAAGCCATTATGACTACATGCTTTCCCTGCCAGAGGTTAAACCGTTTTTTCAAAAGATCCTTGATGAAGGACTTTCATTTCCAAAATGGCAGCAATGGAATGCCGCCTATTTCAAGCATGGATATCTGTTAATCATAACGCTCGAACCCTACCGCAATCCGGAAGTTTTGGCAAGGTTTGCCAAGGTCTTTGAGCAGACTTATACCCGCTTTCTCGACCTCAAAAAAGCCGAAGCACAGGCAAGGGAGGCACAGGTTAATCTTGCTGTTGAACGCGTAAGAGCAAAGGCGCTGGCTATGTTTAAATCTGAAGAAATTCTGGAAGTTGTTTATAAGCTGAAAGAAGAAATAATGGGTTTGAATATTCCAAATGTGACGGCAGCTACGATCCACCTCAAGGAGCCGGACGGAAGATATCGGGCCTGGGATCTGACATCAATTGAAGGGGAAGGAAAAGATTTCGAGATTTCTCTGGATATATGTTACAATATCGAAGAGACCCATCCTGATTTCTTTATGAGAGAAGTCTGGAGCAGAACTGAAGATTACTTTGTAGTGATTCAGAGTGGGGACCGTTTTAAGCATACTGCGCGATGGCTAGAACGAAATGGATATTCTGAACAGGCAAAAGAATTCGAGGAATTTTTGGAGTCTAGCCAATTAGAAAGAGCCTATCACCCTACTGTACTACTTAACAATGGACGGATGAGCATTGATCTTCTGAATCCGCCGGCACCTGAGGTAGAATCAATCCTGAAAAAGATGGCCGGGGCCTTTGATCTGGCTTACAAACGATTCGAGGATCTGCAAAAAGCGGAAGCCCAGGCAAGGGAGGCCCAGATCGAAGCAGTGCTGGAAAGAGTGCGCTCCCGATCCATGGGAATGCAGAAAAGTGAAGAGCTGGCAGATCTTTCCCTTGAACTGGTCAAGCAGGTTCAGAATCTCGGTGTATCCACCTGGTTTTGCGCATTCAATATTTACGATGATGACCCGCAGGGTTCGCTGGAATGGGGTAGCAATGGACAGGGAACTTTTCCGAAATACAGAACACCCAGGGAAGGGATCTTTCTTAAATATTACGAAGCCGGACAGAAAGGAAAAAAACTTTTGATCAATGAAATTAACGAGGATGAATGTCCCGCTCATTATGAATACCTGTGTAGTCTTCCCGGGGTTGGTGATCAATTGTTGAAAATGAAGGCCGGGGGAATTTCTTTTCCTACCTCGCAAATTGACCATGTAGCCTATTTTAAATATGGATATATCATTTTCATTACCTACGAGCCTGTACCCGAGGCCTATGCTATTTTCAAACGCTTTGCAAAAGTTTTTGAACAAACCTATACCCGCTTTCTCGATCTCAAAAAAGCTGAAGGACAGGCCCGCGAAGCAAAAATTGAAGCGGCTTTAGAGCGAATTCGAAGTCGAACGATGGGTATGCAGTCGAGTGATGAACTGCCAGAAGTGGCAAACCTGCTATTCCTTGAAGTACAGGATCTGGGGATCCCAGCCTGGAGCTGTGGGTATAATATTCTGAACGATGATAAAAAAACAGCTACCGCCTGGATGAGCAGTGAAGGCACCCTTCAGGAACCCTTTAAACTCCGTCTGTTTGGTGAAGCATCCTTTGATGAATGGGAGGGATTTTTCCTCAGTGACGAGCCCATGCGGGTCCAGGAACTGGGAGGGAAAGCGTTGGAAAAGCACTATGAGCATATGAAATCCTTCCCCGACCTTCGTCCAACCTTTGATAAAATTGAGAAACAAGGACTATCCCTGCCGACCTATCAAATCAACCACTTGTGCAAATTCAGTCACGGGTTTCTCCTGTTTATCACCTATGAACCAGTTCCGGATGCTCATGATGTTTTTAAACGCTTTACAAAGGTCTTCGATCAGACTTACACACGTTTTCTGGATCTCCAAAAAGCAGAAGCACGTGAAAAGGAGGCCATAAAACAGGCCTCCCTGGACCGGGTGAGAGGGGAAATCGCTTCTATGCGTACAATTAAAGATCTCGAGCATATAACGCCGGTTATCTGGAAAGAACTTACAGTTCTCGGAGTTCCTTTTTTTAGGTGTGGTGTGTTCATAATTCGGGAAGATGAAGAAATGGTGCATGCCTACCTCTCTAAACCAGATGGAACCTCTGTTGCAGCGATCCATATCCCTTTTGATGATAAGGATAACAGACTTATTGAACCCATGATCAAAAACTGGCGCATGCAAAAGACATTCCATGAAGAATGGGACAGGAAGCTGTTTATTCAACAAACGCGCATATTTGTGGATAAGGGCCAGATCGAAAATCCCGAATCTTATCCTATTGTAAATACACCACCAGAGAACCTGGTCTTGAACTTAGTGCCATTTAAACAAGGTATGATCTATATAGGGCACCAGGAAGATTTGACAAAAGATCAAATATCCCTTGTAGAAAGTCTGTCCAAAGCCTTTTCTGTGGCCTATTCCAGGTATGAAGATTTTAGAGCATTAGAGAATACTAAAAATAGTCTGGAGCTTACAATCAAAGACCTTCAATCGACACAGGCCCAACTAATTCAGGCGGAAAAAATGGCGTCGCTGGGGGAGCTTACTGCGGGTATTGCTCATGAAATCAAGAACCCTCTGAATTTCGTCAATAACTTTTCCGAAGTAAGCAAAGAGTTACTGGACGAGATGAACGAAGAACTGAGGAATGGAAACTACGAATTGGTAGCTGAAATAGCAGGGGATGTAAATGAAAATATGGGGAAAATCCTCCATCACGGCAAAAGGGCCGATGAAATTGTAAAAGGCATGCTGCAACACAGCCGAAGCAATAGTGGCAAAAAAGAAGAGATCAATGTAAATGCTTTTGTAGATGAATATCTAAGATTGGCGTACCATGGGTTGAGAGCGAAAGACAAGAGTTTTAATGCCAAAATGAAAACCGATTTTGATCCTGAATCGGGAAAAATTGAAGTGATCCCACAGGAACTGGGCCGCGTCATCCTGAACCTGGTAACGAATGCCTTTTATGCTGTGAGTGAA
Organism: Salegentibacter sp.; assembly: GCA_049589035.1. Classification (GTDB taxonomy): domain Bacteria; phylum Bacteroidota; class Bacteroidia; order Flavobacteriales; family Flavobacteriaceae; genus Salegentibacter_A. Next base: position 3,666 of record JBAWAB010000239.1, on the reverse strand, counting down.
AGAAGTAAAATCCTTCGACAAGCTCGGGAGGATAATGATTATGACCCAACTGTCTATATAGTTACTGGAAGGATCAAAGATCAAATAGAAATAATAGTTCGTGACAACGGGATGGGAATACCAGAAGAGATACGGGATAAAATTTTTCAGCCTTTTTTCACCACCAAGCCTACAGGAGAGGGCACCGGTTTGGGGCTGTCACTTTCCTATGATATAGTAAAAGCACATGGTGGAGAAATGAAAATGGAAAGCAGCCGGGGGAAAAATCCTTTTACAAAGTTTATCATTCAACTGCCAACCAAAACTTAGTGGATATGAAAATATTGGTCGTAGACGATGAAAGGGACGTAGAAGCTCTTTTTCGTCAGAAATTCAGAAGAGAAATAAGGAATAGCGGACTCGAATTAGACTTTGCCTTTTCAGGAAAAGAGGCTATGGAAATGCTACAGAAAGAAGAACCTCCCGAAATAGTCTATGTTTTTTCAGATATCAATATGCCTGGTATGACGGGGCTGGAACTTTTAGGGAAGATCAAGACAAAATTTCCGCATATCACCGTAAGTATGATTTCGGCTTATGGAGACAATGAGAATTATAACAAGGCGATCAATTCGGGAGCCAAGGAATTTTTTACCAAACCCATCGATTTTGAATCGCTGCGGAAGGAGATCCATCAATTGATAAATCAAAAATGAGCATTCAGTTGTACAAAGGTTATACTGAAGAAAGTAAAGAGGCAGTTCCGCCTGACCGGTGAAAAAGATAAAATAGTAAAACACTTGAACATGGCTAAAATACTTGTAGTCGACGATGAAACAGATCTGGAAGTTTTGATCAAGCAAAAATTCCGGAAGAAAATTCGGGATAAGGAATATGAATTTTTCTTTGCTATAAATGGCAGGGATGCTCTGGAAAAGATCGCTCAGGAACCCGATCTCGATATCGTGTTGAGTGATATCAATATGCCCGAAATGGACGGACTTACGCTGCTTAGCAAAATAAGCGAGAAGAACCCGCTTCTTAAGGCGGTCATCGTTTCGGCCTATGGAGATATGGATAATATTCGAACGGCCATGAACCGCGGTGCTTTCGATTTTGTGACCAAGCCTATAAATTTTGAGGATCTAACCATCACCGTGGAGAAAACACTCAAACATGCACAGCATCTGAAAGATACACTGAAGGCGATCAAAGAGAATAACATTCTAAAGATGTATGTAGACGAAACTGTTTTGAATTTTATGAACAGCCGGGAATTCGAATCTTCTCTCATGGAGAACGAAACCGTTGAGGGCAGTGTGGTATTTATTGATATGGTTGGGTTTACCCGAATTAGCGAAACTGCACCTCCCAATACCGTGGTAAAGATGATCAATTCTTATTTTGACATGATGGTGAAGGAGATCATAGCGCAAAACGGCTTTATAGATAAATTCATAGGGGATGCGGTAATGGCAGTTTTTCGCGGGGATTATCATCTGGATCGGGCAATAGAAGCCTCGCTGGCGGTAAGAAACAAGATAAAAGAAGTAGCACGGCCCGATGATAGTATTGACTTTATACCTACGGTGTCTATTGGTATAAAAAGCGGTGAAATGATCTCAGGGAATATAGGCTCAGAGAGTCTAAAAAGACTTGATTACACAGTGATTGGCGATACCGTGAACACTGCATCGAGACTGCAGGATGCCGCCGGAGAAAACCAGATCATCATTTCAGAAAGTTGTCATGAAAAGATCAAAGAATTTTTCAAATGCAGGAAAATTGGAGAAATCGAAATGAAAAATAAATCAAAGCCGGTTACCGTCTATGAGGTAATTGAGTAACTAAAAAAACTAAAACAGATGAAAAATGAAAAAAGAAACTGGACAAAAAATGAACTTCAGGTTTATTTGCTGCTACTCTGTGCAAATGCCGATTTGGTCCAGACTGAGGAAGAGCTAAATCTTATTAGATCAAAAGTACATGCTGATGTTTTTGAAAAGATGTTTAAAGAATTTAGTGAGGATACCGAAGAACGAAGTTTTGAAAAGATACAGGATAATATAGCGCTACATCATTATTCGCATAAAGAGATACAGCTCCTTCGAAAGGAGATGCAGGAGGTGTTTTTTACCGATATGAAATTCGGAATGCTGGAAAGAAATATGGAGCGAATCTTAAAGAATATGCTGTATTAGTTTTTTAAAATCAGAATGGTCATCATGAGAACGATCGGCAACTGTGAAAGGCCATCGAGATGACCGTATAGAAACTGAAACAGGATCAGCCGGAAGAGGTAAAGCTTTTTCTTCTAAATCATCTTCACAAAATTTCGTTAACTTATACTGGTGAAAATTCAGAAGAGCGATGTTCTCTCTTTTCAAACCATCCGATAAATCACGATCCTACTGGCTCACGCGCTTTATGATCCTGCGCCTGCTGGGAGTGGTATATGCCATCGCTTTTTATGTCGCGATACAACAGGTTATTCCTTTAATAGGCTCAAATGGACTGACGCCATTGGGAATTTATCTGCAGGAGGTGAGTTCTTCCTTAGGTTCGAGAAGTGCAGGTTTTTGGAGGCTGCCTTCCCTTTTCTGGTTCTGGCATTCCAACACTGCTCTGCTCACTGTTTCATGGATCGGCTTTGTTCTTTCCTGCCTTGTCGCGCTGGGCCTGGCAAATGCGATCATTATGGTTGTACTGTGGCTTCTGTACATGTCTATTGTGCACGTAGGCCAGATCTGGTATGGCTATGGCTGGGAAATTCAGCTCCTTGAAACAGGATTCCTGGCAATTTTCCTCTGCCCGCTAATCGATCTGCGGCCTTTCCCAAGAAGAGAAACGCCTTATCCTATCATTGTTTTATTCCGGTTCCTCATTTTCCGGATCATGCTGGGGGCAGGATTGATCAAACTAAGGGGGAGCGAATTATGGAGCAATGCCACCGCTCTTTATTATCATTTTGAAACGCAGCCGCTGCCGGGGCCTTTGAGCCGCTGGTTTTATTTTCTTCCTCATATTATTCTGAAAATGGGAGTGTGGTATAACTGGCTTGCCGAGCTTGTAGCGCCCCTTTTTGCCTTTGGTCCTCGAATTGCACGACATATTGCGGGAGTGGTGATGATCTTACTTCAGATTATCCTGATCCTTAGTGGAAATCTCTCATTTTTAAACTGGCTCACGATCGTTCCGGCATTGGCCTGCCTTGATGACGGATTCTGGGCTAAAATGCTCCCTTCATTTTTGGTGCGCAAAGCGGAAGAAGCTGCCGGCCGTGCTGAAGAATCCAAACCCATGAAGGTGACTTCCTGGGTGGTAGTGGTAATCGTGGGGCTTTTGAGCATTCAACCTATGCTGAACATTCTCTCGCCTTCACAGATCATGAATACCTCTTTTGATCCTCTTGACCTCGTCAATACTTACGGTGCCTTTGGTGCGGTAGGGAAGGAGCGTTACAACATAGTGTTCGAAGGCACTAACGATAGTGAACCCGATGAAACAGCAGATTGGAAGCCTTATCTTTACAAAGGCCTGCCGGTGCAACTGGATGAGCGGCCTCCGCAGGTGGCGCCTTATCAGTTACGGCTGGACTGGCAAATGTGGTTCGCTTCCATGGCTTCTCCCTCACAATATCCCTGGACACTGAATCTGGTATGGAAACTATTGCAGAACGATCCTTCC
>JBAWAB010000238.1:0-3340 GCA_049589035.1 Salegentibacter sp. | reverse complement strand
TCTCACCTTTACCACCGGCCTCAACTATCCTTTTGGACCCAATCAGGACGTGAACGAAGGAGGTACCATAGATCAGCTTATCGACCCTACGCTTAGTTGGGAAACTACCGAGGAATATGACGTAGGCCTGGAATTCGGATTACTGGACAATAAAATTTCCGGAGAAATTGATTACTACAACAGGTTGAACCGGGATGCTATTCTTCCCGTTGAATTACCCGATGTCTTTGGTTATAGCGGAACTACGCTGACCCCTGCAGGGCAGGTAAGGAATACCGGCTGGGAATTCATGCTCAGTTGGGAAGACAAAATAAGTGAAGATTTTAAATATCGGATAGGAGGGAATATAACCTTCAACAGCAACAAACTTGAGAAAGTAAGTAACCCTTTCTTTGCCCAGAATGAGGGAGGAAGTATTGGAAACGGACAGATCACCAAGAAAATCGTCGAGGGACAACCTTTGGGTAGCTTCTGGTTATTGAATGTCACCGGGGTTGATGATCAGGGAAACCTGGTATATGAAGACGTAAATGGTGACGGCCAAATAAACAATGCCGATAAGAAATTCTTCGGGTCTTACGCTCCCAAAAATTTCTACGGAATCAATATTTCGGCTACCTATAAGAATTGGGATATCAAACTGGATGCCTATGGTAACTACGGGAATGTGGTTTACAATGGTAAGAAAGCCCAGAGATTTGGAGGAGAGAACATCGAACAGAGTGTATTCAATAATCGTTGGACACCCGATAATCCATCCAATTCTGAACCGGCTCCAAGCAATGATGTTCCTGTTTCATCAACTTATTTTCTTGAATCGGGAGACTTCTTCCGGATGAACAATATTACTGTAGGCTACACTATTCCGCTACCCGAAGATAATTTTGTGCAGAAGGCAAGGGTGTATCTCACCGCACAAAATCCTTTTATCGTACAGCCTTTCTCCGGATATTCTCCGGAACTGCCCGGAAACCCTTTGGAATTGGCAGGTGTAGAACTGGATGCATACCCAGCAGTAAAAACCTTTATGGTTGGTCTTGATTTAAAACTCTAAACAGAAGATTATGAAAAGAATATTTAGCAAAATAGCAATCACAACTGCATTCATACTCGTTTTATTTTCCTGTCAGAGTGATTTTCTGAATGTAAATCCGGCGCAGGAAACACCCGACGTAGCATTATCCGATCCGGATGTGGCTCCTCAGTTGGTTAACTCGATCTACAATATCTTGTTACAGTTCAACATGAGCTCCTTCCCTTGGTATGGAGTAGCTGAGATCGCCTCAGACAATGCCGACAAAGGAAGTGATCCCGGCGATACAGGAACCTACCAGAAAAACCTCGATGAGTATACCTTTACCGAGACCGAAGCTGCTTTCCGCCTGTTATGGGAAAATCATTACCAGGGAATAGGAAGGGCAAACCAGGCAATCAACCTTTTACCCGACGTCAATATTGATGATACCCTGCGTAACAGGTTGTTGGGAGAGGCAAAATTTCTTCGTGGTCTGTTTTATTTCAGGCTGGTGGAGATGTTTGGAGGCGTTCCCATCATTGATTTTGTTCCAGACCCAAATAACGAAGAGGATATCAATAGGGCCTACCAGAGAGCAACGAAAGAAGAGGTCTATGCCTTTATTGAATCTGACCTCCGTGATGCTATTGATGCGCTGCCTAAAAAGAGCGAATATAGTTCGGCTAATCTGGGCCGTGCCACCAAAGGTGCAGCGCAGAGTTTACTTTCAAAAGTGAGCCTTTATGAAGAGAAATGGCAGCAGGCTTACGATATGAGTAAGGCGGTGATAGAATCGGGAGAGTATTCCCTGGAGCCAAATTATGTGGATATATGGAAAGAGAGTCATGAGAATGGCGTCGAATCTATCTTTGAGATCCAGGGGCGCGGAGATGTTCCGGTCCTTGGCGTCGATAATTATTCGACTAGCCAGGGTGCCCGCGGCCAGGGTGGCTGGGGCTGGGGCTTTGATGCTCCTTCTGAAGACCTTCTTAATGCCTATGAAGACGGCGATAAACGCATGGATGCCACTATTATATTTAGAGGAGAAACCCTTTATGACGGAAGGCTGGTTCCGGAAACTGTTTCCAATCCGCGGTATAACCAGAAAGCCTATGTGAATCAGGAAGCAGCCGATATGCGTGAGAAGAATGTAAGATTGCTGCGATACGGAGAGGTTCTTTTGATCAATGCTGAAGCTGCCTTCCATCTTGGAATGATGGATGAAGCGGTGGCAAAGGTTAATATGATCAGGGAACGCGCCGGATTAGGAGACCTCGAAAGTGTGGACCTGATGGCTATCTGGAAAGAACGTCGCCTGGAACTTGCCATGGAGCAGGACAGGATGTTTGACCTTCGTCGCCAAGGCCGAGCTGCCGAGGTAATGCAGGCAACCGGGGTTCCTTTTGTGGCAGGAAAGCATGAGCTTTATCCAATTCCGCAAACGCAGATTGACCAAAGCGGAGGCTTGCTGCAACAGAATCCGGGCTACTAAGCCAAACCTAAAGTAATACCTATGCTGCATCTGAAAAGTTGCAGCATATTTTTTCGAATCTTGTCTAACGAGGGAAAATCCCTGACTAATGAAATAAAGAAGATGAAAAGTATGAAGAATAATCTTTTACTGCTAATCTTGTTATGTACAGCATCTGCTTTCGCCCAACAAACAGAGAGCAAGATTCCTGAAGTAGAAGCATTGCTTAAAAAGATGACGATCGAAGAGAAGATCGGGCAGCTAAACTTGCTCACGCCCGGCGGCGGCGTTGCGACCGGTGCAGTGGTGAGCAAGAATGTTGAAGATAAGATCAAGGCCGGAAAGGTAGGCGGATTGTTCGGAGTTGCCGGTCCTAAGAAGATCAGGGTGGCCCAGGAGCTGGCCGTTAAACAGACCAGGCTCGGAATCCCGCTGTTGGTAGGATCAGATGTTATTCATGGTTATAAAACTACTTTTCCAATTCCTTTGGGACTTTCGTCCAGCTGGGATATGGACCTGATAAAGGAAACTGCCTCGGTTGCCGCCACTGAGGCGACTGCAGATGGAATTGACTGGAATTTCTCTCCCATGGTAGATATTGCACGCGATCCCCGGTGGGGCCGGATAGCTGAAGGGGCCGGGGAAGATCCTTACCTTGGTTCGGCGGTGGCAAAGGCTATGGTAGAAGGCTACCAGGGCGAAGACCTGACCAAGCCGACAACGATGTTGGCTACCGTTAAGCACTTTGCGCTCTATGGTGCGGTCGAGGCCGGTCGCGATTACAATACCACCGACATGAGCCGTGTCAAGATGTTCAATCAATACCTACCGCCGTACAAAGCAGCTGTAGATGC
>JBAWAB010000237.1:0-3985 GCA_049589035.1 Salegentibacter sp. | reverse complement strand
TCCCGTTCACCTGCAGCGTCTGCGCCAGTTCCTCCACCTTTTTTCGGCTCAGGCAATAGATGATCCCCGATTTACCTTCATTCTGCTTAACAAAACGGATAATATCGGCATTGACATTCTTCGTTTTAGGCCGTACTTCATAGTAGAGATTGGGCCGGTTAAAACTGGCCTTTAAGGTATTGGCTTCAGGAATTCCAAGGTTTTTCAGGATGTCTTCCTGCACTTTGGGCGTGGCCGTAGCGGTAAGAGCGATGATAGGAATATTATCGCCTATACGCTCAATTATATGCTTCAGGTTCCGGTATTCCGGCCGAAAATCATGGCCCCACTCACTAATACAGTGAGCCTCGTCAATGGCCATGAAAGAGATCTTCTGCTTCCGGAGGAATTCTACATGATCCTCTTTCGTCAGGGATTCGGGGGCCACATAAAGGAGCTTGGTCACTCCGTTTGCTATATCTTCTTTTACCTGCCTAACTTCGGTTTTGTTAAGGGAGGAATTCAGCACGTGAGCTACGCCATGTTCCGAGGAAATTCCGCGGATGGCATCCACCTGGTTTTTCATCAGGGCAATAAGGGGCGAAACCACAATAGCTGTTCCTTCTTCGATTAAAGCAGGGAGTTGGTAGCATAGGGACTTTCCCCCTCCCGTAGGCATTACCACGAACGTATTGTGCCTATTCACAATACTGGTAATCACCTGTTCCTGAAGACCTTTGAACTGACTAAACCCAAAGTATTTCTTCAGCTGTTGGTGTAAATCAATTTCAGTCAAACTCATTCAATTGTGTTACAATTTTACATACATTTGCATCTTTAAAGATACATATTTCTTAAGTACTCACAATTCTTAATCAAATCAAAAATTTGAAACTTCAAGAAAAAATTCTTACCGCCGCAAAAGAAACCATTTCCACTGAAGCCCAAGCAATTGCAAATTTAGAACATCAGCTCGACAATGAATTTGTCGAGGCCGTCGAGAAAATCTACAAGTCCAAAGGAAGAGTAATTGTCACCGGCATTGGGAAGAGTGCTGTGATTGCCAATAAAATCGTGGCAACCCTTAATTCTACAGGCACTCCTTCCATTTTCATGCATGCTGCTGACGCTATTCACGGCGACCTTGGAATTATTCAACAAGACGACATCGTAATATGTATCTCCAAAAGTGGAAACAGTCCTGAAATAAAGGTGCTGGTTCCATTTATTAAAGACTTTAAAAACAGCCTTATCGCTATTACGGCAAACCGGGAATCTTTCCTCGGAAAAGAGGCCGATTTTGTGCTGAATTCCTATGTTGAAAAGGAAGCCTGCCCAAATAATCTCGCTCCCACCAGCAGCACCACCGCTCAAATGGTAATTGGTGACGCTCTTGCAGTTTGCCTTCTAAAGCTCAGAGGCTTTACCAGCAAAGATTTTGCCAAATATCACCCCGGAGGCTCTTTGGGTAAAAAATTATACCTGCGGGTACGGGATATCACCGCCCAAAACCAGAAACCCCAGGTGGGGCCTGAAACTACTGTGACCGATGCAATCATTGAGATCTCCGAAAAAATGCTGGGCGTTACTGCGGTTATCGAAAACGAGAAGCTTATAGGCATCATCACCGATGGCGATATACGCCGAATGCTGAAAAACAATACCGAATTCAAAGATTTGAAGGCCCGTGATATTATGAGCGCAAATCCAAAGACCGTTGATGCCGATGAACTTGCTACGGAAGCCCTGGAGGTGATCGAGGCTAATAAGATCTCGCAGCTCCTGGCTCTAAAAGACGGAAAATATTCGGGGGTGGTCCACATTCATAATCTAATACGCGAAGGAATTTTATAATGAAGCAAATAGCTCCTCCACAACCGGAAGAAGAACAGGAAATGTCATTTTTGGACCATCTGGAGGAACTCCGGTGGCACCTTATCAGGTCAACGGTTGCCGTAATGATCACGGCTACTGCTGCTTTCCTGGCCAAGGGCTTTATCTTTGACGTCCTGCTTTTTGGACCCAGTAAAGGGGACTTCTTTTCATATCACATGCTCTGCAAACTATCCTCCTCTGTAGGGATAGACGGCGGATTTTGTTTTGAAGAAATGCCTTTCGTAATTCAAAGCCGCACCATGGGCGGACAATTCTCTGCCCACGTATGGACGGCAATCACCGCAGGTTTCATCATTGCCTTCCCATACATCCTCTATGAATTCTGGAGATTTGTATCCCCGGCGATGCGCAAGGAAGAACGCAAGTATGCAAAAGGTTTCATTTTTATCACTTCGGTATTGTTCTTTACGGGAGTGCTTTTCGGATATTACGTGGTGACCCCGCTCTCCATCAACTTCCTCGGAAAATACCAGGTAAGTAAAGAAGTGATCAACCAGTTTGACTTAAGCAGTTATATAAGCCTGGTGCGTTCTTCGGTGCTGGCAACAGGACTCATCTTTGAACTTCCCATCGTGATCTACTTCCTTACCAAAGTGGGTATTATTACGCCGGAATTCATGATAAAATACCGGAAATTTGCATTGGTGATCGTGCTGACGGTTTCGGCCATTATCACTCCTCCTGATATTGTAAGTCAGATCGTGGTAGCGGTGCCGGTGCTGTTATTGTACGAAGTAAGTATTCTGATCTCCAAGATCATTTACAAAAGAGAAATAAAAAATAAAATTTAGCTATGAATAATAAGGTTCTTGAATTCAATCTTCATCGCCAGAAGATGAATGATAAAATTCTTGGCGAAGACAACAAGGTTCTCAAAAGGATCTTTAACTTAGACACGAACGCTTTCACGGAAGGCGCACTAGACAAGAAAACGAAGGAACTGCTGGGTTTGGTTGCTTCTGTAGTGCTTCGTTGCGACGATTGCGTAAAATACCACCTGGAATCCAGTTACAACCAGGGAGTAAGCCGGGCTGAAATCATGGAGACTTTAAGCATCGGCACCCTGATAGGAGGAACTATCGTGATCCCGCACCTGCGAAGAGCTCATGAATACTGGGAAGCTCTGGAAGATGTAAAGCAGGAATAGCCTCTGGTATAATTCATGCTGAAATAATAGAAATTTACCAAGAATGAAATTACGCGCCGAAAAATTAGTCAAGTCATATAAAGGAAGAGAAGTTGTAAAAGGCATTTCCCTGGAAGTGAACCAGGGAGAGATCGTAGGGCTATTGGGCCCTAACGGAGCCGGAAAAACCACTTCTTTCTATATGATCGTGGGGCTGATAAAACCCAATAGCGGCGATATCATTCTTGACAAAGTGAATATCACTAAATACCCGATGTATAAACGGGCCCAGCACGGGATTGGATATCTGGCACAGGAAGCTTCTGTTTTCCGCAAGCTCAGTATTGAAGACAATATCATGAGCGTACTGGAACTCACCAAAATGAGCAAAAAAGAGCGGCACCTGAAAATGGAGTCGCTCATTGATGAATTCGGGCTGAATCACATCCGGAAGAACCGCGGCGATTTACTGAGTGGTGGCGAAAGGCGAAGAACCGAAATCGCCCGCGCCCTGGCCACCGACCCGAATTTCATCCTTCTCGATGAGCCTTTTGCCGGAGTTGACCCTGTTGCGGTGGAAGACATTCAGCGGATCGTAGCTCAGCTGAAAAATAAAAATATCGGCATCCTCATTACCGACCATAACGTACAGGAAACCCTAGCTATCACCGACCGTACCTATCTTATGTTCGAAGGAAGTAATCTTAAACATGGAGTTCCTGAAGAACTGGCCGAAGATGAAATGGTGCGAAAAGTTTACCTCGGTCAGAATTTCGAGCTAAGAAAGAAGAAGCTGTTTCAGTAAATTCTTGTTTCTTGTTTCCTGCCAACAGCGACAGTAGTGCTAACTGAAACCCGTCGAGGCTTTGACGAAAGTCACACTGAGCGCGCAGCAGTCGAAGTGTTTTTTCGGTATCAGCCCGACCTACTGAAAATGCTTTGTTGAGTCTAATTCTTTACTACCAATCGCAACTGCGAACATAA
>JBAWAB010000236.1:0-6427 GCA_049589035.1 Salegentibacter sp. | reverse complement strand
TAGATATTTATCCTGATGGGTCTTTTCGCACCATTGACAAACTGAAGGAAATGGTCATTCTTGCCGAAAAGGGACTGGAGAACAGGTTGAGTGCCGATGCCATGCAACGGGGGCTGGAAGCGCTGAGGCGTATTAAATTTCTTTGCGATAGCCAGGAAGTGGAAACTATTCTTGCTTTTGCGACCAGTGCGATTCGTGAAGCCGAAAATGGCGGTGATTTCATTCATAGGGTGAACGAGGAAGCTGGGATCAAGGTGCGCGCTATTTCGGGGAAAATGGAAGCCGAAATGATCGGTTACGCGGTGCGCCATGGAGTGGTGCTTTCTGAAGAGATGGTGTTGATGGTAGATATTGGCGGCGGAAGTGTGGAATTTATCGTAGGCAATAAAAAGGAACTTGTCTTTTTCACCAGCCTGAAACTGGGAGTGGCGAGAATGGCAGCCAAATTTGTCCATTCCGATCCTATTACTGCTGAAGAGATCAACGTACTGCAGGATCATTTCAAAGAAGAACTGCAGGAGGTTGCCGAAGTGGTTGGGAAGCATAAGGTGAAGACGATCATCGGTTCTTCGGGAACCATGGAAAATATTGCCGCTATGGTTGCCGGGCGCAATTCTATTACGGCTAAAATTAGTCTGAATGAGCTGGAATTTCCCCGGGCTGATTTTCTCGATTTTTACGAGGAATTTATTCAGAAAGACCGGGCACAGCGTTTAAAGGAAAAAGAACTGGAAGAAAAAAGGGTGGATATCATAAATCCGGGACTGGTTCTTCTGAAATATCTAATTGAAGTATTTGGCATTGAAAAAATCCGGATTTCTGAATCTGCCCTTCGGGAGGGGATGATCCTGAAGTTTATCAGCGAACAGAAAGATAAACTTAATCTAGATTTGATAGCGAACTTTAAAGATCCCCGAAAGCGGAGCGTTTATGAATTGCTGCGGAAGACCAACTGGCTGAAAGATCATTCCAAGCATGTGTGCAATTTCGCACTGCAGCTTTTTGATGAATTTCAAACGGAGCTCGGGCTTGAGGAGCCAGACCGGGAATTGTTGGAATATGCCACACTCATGCACGACATTGGCTATTACATTTCTTACCGCAAGCACCATAAACACGCGCTGTATCTTATCCGTAATTCCGATCTGCTGGGATTTAAGGAAGATGAAATCAACATCATGGCAAATGTTGCCAGGTATCACCGCAAATCCCCGCCTGCCAAGCGCCACAAGAGATACCGGCAGCTGGATAAGAAAGCCCGGAAGCGCGTGAAAAAGTTATCGGCACTTCTTCGTATTGCAGACGGATTGGATCGCAGTCATTATCAGAATGTACGGAAGCTCGAGATAAAGAAGGAAGAACATTTCGTAAAACTGCTGATTACCACCTACAGCGACCCTGAACTTGAGATCTGGGGCTGCCTGCGAAAATCGAAACTCTTTGAAGAAATTACCGGAAGAAAAGTGGAGGTTTATTCGGTAACAGAAAAATAAAACTTCCGACTTTCAGATAAAAATTATTATCTATTCTGTTTCCCTGGCTATTCTTTCAGGAACAACTGGTTTATCTTTATATTTTTTGAAATAGATCTTTGCCCTGGCCATCACTTTTGGTGCGAGGATAAGGGTGGAGATCATCGTAGGAATAGCCATTAAAGCGAAGAACCCATCGATAAGATTGATCATCATACTGAGCGAGGTGGTAGCGCCTACCATGATACTCACGATATAAAAATAGTTGTAATAATGCTTATTTTCGGCACCTATCAAAAAGCCGAGACATTTACTTCCGTAGTAAGAAAAAGAAAAGAGCGAGGAAATACTGAAAGCCGCAATACAAAGCAGCAACAGGTAATTCCCCACGTATGGAATACTTACATCAAAGGCAGCTGCCGTAAGGCTTACCCCGTTGGCATCACTGGTCTGCCAGACATCGGTAACCAGGATACTCAGCGCGGTGAGCGTACAAATAACCAGGGTGTCGATGGCCGGCCCGAGCATGGCTACCAGGCCTTCTCTCACTGGTTCGGAAGTCTTACTGGCACCATGTGCCATAGTCGCCGTTCCTATCCCTGCTTCATTTGAAAAAGCTCCCCGGCGAATTCCGAGAAGGATAAGGCCTCCCACTAGTCCACCTAAAAGAGGGTCGCCCGTGTAATTCTTTGCTGCGAAGGCATCGGTAAAAATGAGGCCGAGATAATGCGGGAGGCGCTCAAAATTCACTACCAGGATAATCAATACCGACACAAAATAGAGCACTACCATGGCGGGAACAAGTCTTGAAACCGTGTTGCTAATTCTATGAAGACCTCCAAGAATTACGATGGAAGTAATGATAGTGAGGACAATGCCAATAGTAAAATCGGTCCAGAAGCCCATAGGCACGCCATTAGGCTGCAGCAGGATAGAATTGATAGCCTGTGTCAACTGATTGACGTTGAAGACCGGCAGCGCTCCGATCAAGCCGGCAACACTGAAAAAGATAGCCAGCGGCTTCCAGTTTTTCCCAAGACCTTCGGTGATAAAATACATGACGCCGCCCTGAAGTTCGCCGCGGCTATCTTTCCCGCGGAACATTACTGCAAGAGTATTTGTAAAGAACTTGGTACTCATTCCTACGATCGCACTTATCCAGAGCCAGAATACCGCTCCCGGACCACCAATGGCAATAGCTACAGCCACACCGGCTATATTTCCCATTCCTATGGTAGAAGATAAGGCTGTAGATAAGGCCTGAAAATGGTTGATTTCCCCGGGATCATTGGGGTCATTATATTTTCCACGTAACAAGTCCAGGGAATGACCGAGGTAACGGAAGGGCAGAAATTTGGATAATATCAACAGGTAAAGGCCACCGCCAATGAGTAAAATGACCAGGGGAATTCCCCAAACGGCTGAGGCGAATTGAGAAATAATCTCATTTAATTGATTCATAAAGGACGGAATTTCGGTGAAAATATAGGAAAATAACCGCTATAATCCTTTGAGACGAAAGCCTTACTCCTTAAATAAAAGTTTTTTATCTGAAAATCAATATCTTAACCTTATGGTTGTCCTGCTGTTTCGGGAAATCATAATTTTAATACAAAAAATTGTACAACTCAAAAGTGACTGATAAATTACTTATTTCAGATAAATCCCGTTTCTATGGCTGAAGAAAGGATCAAATCTTACAAGGAATTCTATGAGTTCTACCTGAGCGAACACAGGCATAGAACCACCAGAATCCTTCATTTTATCGGGACGTTTTTGGTCTTCATCATGATATTCCTGGGAATCGTGGAAGGCTGGGGCTGGGGTTGGTTCCTCGTGCCGGTGGTGGGCTATGGCTTCGCCTGGGTTGGCCATGCTTTCTTTGAGAAGAACAAACCGGCTACCTTTAAGTATCCCTTCTGGAGCCTGATTTCCGATTTCAGGCTGTTCTTCGAGATCCTCTCCGGAAAAAAGACCTTCGATTCGGGAATGGAATAGCCTTAAAATTCAGAAGTAAAATGAAATTTGATCGAAGGATATTTCTGTTGGGTCATTTGCAGTGAAAACTGAGAATCGGCCAGAAATACAAGTTGTCCGCTTTTGTCCTTTGCTAAAAACTTCGATTTCACCCTTTTGAAATCCTTGAATTCTTCGCTCTTTTCGTCTTCGGCTTCCACCCAGGTAGCTTTGTGCACGTTCAGATTCTCATAGGTACATTTTGCGCCGTATTCATGTTCCAAACGGTACTGTATCACTTCAAACTGAAGGGCACCTACGGTACCAATCACTTTTCTGCCGTTTAGTTCAAGGGTGAAAAGTTGGGCTACCCCTTCATCCATCAACTGGTCAATTCCTTTTTCCAGCTGCTTGGATTTCATGGGATCGGCATTATTAATATAGCGGAAGTGTTCCGGAGAGAAACTCGGGATTCCGCGGTAATTTAGCTGTTCTCCTTCGGTAAGGGTATCACCGATCTTGAAGTTACCGGTGTCGTGAAGCCCCACGATATCTCCCGGATAAGACTCATCCACAATTTCCTTCTTTTCAGCAAAAAAGGCATTAGGACTGGAGAATTTGAGGTTTTTGGCCTGTCGTACGTGTAAATAGGGTTTGTTTCTTTCGAATTTCCCCGAGACGATCTTTATAAAGGCCAGGCGATCACGGTGTTTAGGATCCATGTTGGCGTGGATCTTAAAAACAAAGCCAGTGAATTTATCCTCTTCCGGCTTCACGATCCTGGTATCACTTTCCTTTGGCCGGGGCGGAGGCGCAATGCTGATAAAGCAATCGAGCAATTCACGCACTCCAAAGTTATTAAGGGCAGATCCAAAGAAAACCGGTTGCAGATTTCCTGCCAGGTAGGCCTCTTTTTCAAAAGGAGGATAGACTCCCTGGGCCAGCTCGAGTTCTTCCCTAAGAGTGCCTGCGGCATTCTCGCCGATAAGATCATCCAGCTCTTCAGAAGCAAGATCGGAAATTTCGATGGTGTCTTCTATATCTTTTCGCGGATCGCCGGTGAAGAGGTTCACGTTCTTTTCCCAAATGTTGTAGATCCCTTTAAAGTCATAGCCCATTCCAATTGGAAAGCTTAAAGGGGTGACGGTAAGGTTTAATTTTTGTTCAATTTCATCCAGCAGTTCAAAAGCGTCCTTTCCTTCTCGGTCAAGTTTGTTGATAAAGACGATCATCGGGATATTCCGCATGCGGCATACTTCCACAAGTTTTTCTGTCTGTTCCTCAACCCCTTTTGCCACATCAATCACCACGATCACCGAGTCTACCGCGGTGAGCGTTCGAAAAGTATCTTCAGCAAAATCCTTGTGACCAGGCGTATCCAGAATGTTGATCTTGATATCCTTGTATTCAAATGCCAGAACCGAAGTAGCTACCGAAATTCCCCTTTGCCGCTCAATCTCCATAAAGTCACTCGTAGCGCCTTTCTTGATCTTGTTCGATTTTACCGCGCCTGCTTCCTGAATGGCACCCCCAAAGAGGAGGAGCTTTTCAGTAAGCGTGGTTTTACCGGCATCGGGGTGGGAAATGATCCCGAAGGTTCTTCTTCTATTCAGTTCTTTTTGAAAACTCTTCATCACTGCAGTTTTGGATGTGCAAAAGTACTATTATTTTAAAGAATTCCGCACAATGTCTTTCGCCGGATTTTTAGGTACTTATCCCGAAAAAATGCTGATTTACCGGCTACTGTTTTACCATTTACCTATATTTAAATAATAGCAATGTTTCGCAGGAATAATGGGGACTTCGGAAAAGTTGGTGGTAGTAGCGGTCGGTTTGATACTGTGGTTATCTCCTGGTCTAATATTTTCTCAGTCCCGGCTGAAAATGCTTCCTGAAGGTTCTTATCTTATCAACATGGGAATCAAACCCCAGACTCCTGCCAATGCCTTGAAACCTTATGGGTTGATCTACGATCTACTCCAGAATCGAAGTATGGAAGTGGAGTGGATCATTCGGCCAGACAAAGAAAAAGATGAGATCGACTTTACCTGTGACGGTATTCCATACCGCTCCGGTGCCTTTGCAATTCCTGTTTCCTATATTTCTACGGAAGTCGCCGCACAGATTGATAGATGGGAGAAAAAAGGTGTCGTTGGCACCTACACGACTTCAGCCTTGAAATTACCGGTATTTAGCACTCTTTCGGTGGCTCCAAGATGGACGCTGGATAAACAAAACGGCCATTTGGCAGTGCCCTTTTTTCGTGCGGCGGGGATACCGGCCTCTGCCTATGGCGGCGATAATTCTGACAAGTGGAAACAACCTTCGGAATTGGGCGTCTGCGATGATATTTTCGTGATGCCTCATGCCGATCCTAAATTTGAAACCCATCAGAATCTTTATTACTGGAACCGGGACTATAAAGGCGCGATCTGGGCGGGATGCCGTGC
Source organism: Salegentibacter sp. (assembly GCA_049589035.1). Classification (GTDB taxonomy): domain Bacteria; phylum Bacteroidota; class Bacteroidia; order Flavobacteriales; family Flavobacteriaceae; genus Salegentibacter_A. The sequence continues at coordinate 549 of JBAWAB010000236.1, read as the reverse complement.
AGTGAGTATCCTTGAAAGTCTGAAGGGGATCGACCAGTCTGGTGCGGGCGATTCCGCACAGCTTATTCAACTTAATTTTCTTTCGGCGGGTTTTCCGGGTGCTCCCAGTGCCGGACTTTTGCCATATTACGAGCATCGCCATGGCACCCCGCCTTACGAAAACCTTTTGCCCGCCGATCCTGTGGCGCAATACCTCGGAAGTCCGGATAGGGCGCAACTTAATGGTTCTGAGAGAGTGTACTTTCCGAAGGAGATCAACGAATGGCGTGATGAAACCCGGCTCATTGTTATCGACCCAGATGCTCCTGATATTCCCGAAAAATCGAAGGGAGAGGCGGCAACGATCGTCTATGGCTACGGGTTTGGTGATCCCGACAACGGACTAGTGATGTATGAGGCGGGCCATAGCATTTATGGAAAAGGACCAGACAATATCGCCGCCATGCGTGCCTTTTTTAACTGGAGTTTTTATACTACCGAGCTTAAGAGAAAAAAGAACCTGATAAAATTCAGGGCAGTGAATGCTGATGAAAGCATTGTGGCCGCCAG
>JBAWAB010000235.1:0-2764 GCA_049589035.1 Salegentibacter sp. | reverse complement strand
CATCATACATTACCTGAAGCTGAAGCCGGCTCTAATCCTGAGCGGAATTATTTTGCTGGGTTACTGGTGGATCATGTGGTTCTTTGGAACCCACCCCGATCCTTACAGTCTTCAGCACAATGCCTCGCTCAAGGTTGACCTGCTTTTCCTTCCGAAGGCAAATTTATGGAAAGGCTTTGGAATGCCCTTTGATCCTGAAGGGTTGCTAAGTACGATACCAGCTATCGTGAATGTGATCGCGGGATACGCGGCCGGAGTCTTTATTCAGAAATCGGGAAACCAGATAAATACCGTGGTGAAATTGGCCATGTTCGGAATGTCTTTGCTCATCCTTGCAAAGGTATGGGACATTTATTTTCCTATTAATAAAGGAATCTGGACCAGCAGCTTTGTACTCTACAGTACCGGCTGGGACCTACTCTTATTGGGCGCTCTTATTCTCATCATCGAGATCTGGGGCTATAAAAAATGGACCTATTTCTTTCAGTCTTTCGGCAGAAATCCGCTTTTCATCTATATTATGTCGGGCGTGTTGGTCATGCTCATTGACATTATCTGGATATACGGAGAGTCCTTGCAGCCATGGATCTACCATAATTTTTACCTTAGCTGGCTCACCGGCAAAAACGCTTCGCTGGCATACGCCATTAGCTATATGCTACTCATGTGGCTAATTGGCTATTGGCTCGATAAAAAGAAAATCTATATAAAAGTCTGATAATTTTGAATTTAACCTTGCTACATAAAAACATGAAAATTAAAACCCTGCTTTTACCTCTTCTATTATGCGTTTTGAACCTGGAGCTACACGCACAGGATTCTGAAGCTAAGTCTCCCGAATTTCTTCAGTACACCCATAGTCAATGGGTAGATTCTATCATGCAGGAGCTCACTCCCAACGAGCGAATTGCGCAGCTAATCATGGTTGCAGCCTATTCAAACCGGGGAGAAGAGCACAAACAGGAGATCCTGAAATTGATAAACGACCAACACATTGGCGGACTCATCTTCTTTCAGGGGGATCCAAAGTCGCAAGTGGAGTTGATGAACCAGTATCAGCAGGCTTCCGAAGTGCCACTTTTAGGAGCTATTGATGCGGAATGGGGCTTAGGAATGCGACTGGACAATACCCTCAGTTTCCCTTACCAGATGGCATTGGGCGCCATTCAGGATGATCAGCTAATTTACCAGATGGGGCAGGAAGTGGCGCGACAAATCCAGAGAACAGGACTGCACATGAATTTCGCCCCTGTGATAGATGTGAATAACAATCCCAATAATCCCGTTATTAATTACCGCTCTTTTGGGGAGAACAGGGAAAAAGTTGCTCAAAAAGGCATTCAGTATATGAAAGGAATGCAGGACGCAAATCTGCTTACCACAGCGAAACACTTCCCCGGGCATGGCGATACCGATACCGATTCGCACCTCGCCCTGCCGCAGATCAATCATTCCTTCGAAAGGTTGGATTCCCTGGAAATGTATCCTTTTAAGCAACTTATCAATGCCGGGATTGGCGGGGTGATGGTGGCACACCTTAATATTCCTGCACTGGATTCTACCGGTGTACCTTCTACTTTATCAAAACCTATCATTACCGGAATTCTGAAAGGCAGACTTGGCTTTAAAGGCCTTGTGGTGACCGATGCCATGAACATGAAAGGCGTTACCAAAGGCAATGAGCCGGGAGTGGTGGACAAAAAGGCTATTCTTGCCGGAAATGATATGCTGGAGTTCACCGAAGATGTTCCGAAAGCGATCGCTGAAGTGAGAAAAGCCATTGAAGAGGGACTTATCACCCAAAAAGAGATCGATGATCGCTGCAGAAAATTGCTTGCAGTGAAACAATGGGTGGGATTGAACAATTACCGAACTATTTCTACCAAAAATATCCTCAAAGAACTGAATACGCCAAAGGCAAAACTTCTGCAGCGAAAGTTGGTGGAGGCTTCCTTAACCGTCCTTAAAAACGACCAAAACCTGATCCCATTGCAAAGGCTGGATAGTCTGAAGATCGCTTCGGTTTCAGTAGGAGCAGAGAAAAAGACCGAATTTCAGAAAAGCCTGAGTCTTTACACCAAAATCGCCCATTTTCAGCTTTCAGAAAATGCAGGGGCTTCAGAGATAGCAGAACTCAAAGAAAAGCTAAAATCCTACAATCTTACCATCATTGGAATTCACGACGACAGCAAATATCCGCGGAATTCGGTGAAATTCTCTCAGGAAGTCCTGAATTTCATTTCCGAAGTTTCACAACAAGAGAAGACAGTGGTGAGCGTTTTTAAGAATCCATATGTTCTTAACAAGCTCGATCATATTGAAGATGCGCCGGTACTTATTGAGACTTACCAGGATTCTGAACTTACCGAACAACTTTCGGCACAACTTATTTTCGGTGGAATTGGTGCCAACGGCACCCTGCCCGTGAGTGTAGGTGAAAAGTTCCAATTTGGCGACGGACTTCAGGTGAATGGTGGCATTCGCTTCAGCTACACTATTCCCGAAGAGGCCGGAATGGATTCAGAAATTCTCTATAGCCGCGTGGATTCTCTTATGAACAAGGCAATGGCTGCCAAGGCGATTCCCGGGGGAGAGATTTTGATCGCCAGGAATGGAAAAGTAGTGATGTACAAGGCGTATGGCCTTCACCGCTACAGCGACACGGTGAAGGTAGAACGCAGTGATCTTTACGACCTGGCTTCGGTTACCAAAATATCTTCGGCTCTGCCGGCGCTGATGAAATTGTATGACGAAGACAAGTTTG
>JBAWAB010000234.1:0-2344 GCA_049589035.1 Salegentibacter sp. | reverse complement strand
GTTGTAAGCCACTCCACAATCAAGCATAACTCTCGAACGCACTGTACGGGAAAAGTTCTTGAAAGGTTCTTCCACGATCTTGGAATTGGGAATAACCACATAGTTGTTATCTGATTCCTTGATCACGATGTTCCGGAGATTGATCTCTACCACTTCGCCGGCAAAGCCGTTCGTCTCTACCCAATCGCTGATCTGCAGTTCCGGGAGAAAGCTTAGAATAACCCCTGAGAAAGTATTGTTGAGGGTGCCCTGAAGCGCCAGGCCAATGGCCAAACCAACCACACCGGCACCTGCCAGTACCGAAGTTAGAATCTTGTCCAGATTTAGCAGCCCAAGGGCGATAAAAAATCCAATAAGAACAATGACAGCTTTCAGGACTTTAATAGAAATCTCCCTGATGCTATCCTGTTTTACCTTGTGGCGCAACAGGTTATTGAGAAGCTTGCCCAGATATTTGGCGCCCAGAACAAAGAGCGCGAAAACCAGAATGGCCAGCAAAAAATTAGGGAGGCCTACAATAAGAGTGTTGAGCCAGGCGGTCAGTTTATCCCCAATTTCACCCAGGGATTTATTTAAATTAAAGTCGTTGAACATATATTTTTAGCCTGGTGTTATTTTTTATCGCTGGTCTTCATTTTCCAGGCTTCGAGCATCCAGCTTGTCTTTTCCAGTTCCCTGATATAGCCGCCGATAAGGTCTATGGTTCCTTCGTCTCCGGCCTTATCTGCCGTTTTGCCTACTTTTCTCAATTGTTTCAGCAAGAGCCCATGGTCTTCCAGAAGAGTTTCGATCATTTCAGAATCACTAAGATTTCCTTCTGATTCCTTCAGATTAGATGCCTTAAGATAATCACTGAGGTTACTGGTTGGCCGCTCCCGTAAAGTAAGGATGCGTTCTGCTATCTCGTCAACCTTAAGCTTGGCATCATCGTACAGCTCTTCGAATTTCTCATGAAGGTCGAAGAAGTTCTTTCCGATGATATTCCAGTGAAAGTTTCGAAGTTTTTGGTAATATAGGTGATAGTCTGCAAGTAGAGTGTTCAGATCTTCTACTGTCTTAGAGGTCTTGTCTTTGTCTAAACCTAAATAGCTCATAGTTTTTGTTTATTGATTATTTGATTTCAATTCAAAAATACGATTGTTGTGAAGTGAAAGGCTTCTTTCTTTATTTTTTTAGAAAATGTGAAGATAGAATTAGCCTATGGGACGGTTCTTCTTTAGGTTCAGTTTCTTCATAAGTTCAGTAGAAACCTGGCCACTGGAGTAATCATAGCCATCTACCAATACCCCTTTGCGGCCAGAAGAAGTGCTTATGGCATAAAGAATGGCTTCGTCTCCCGGATTCGAAGTTCCTTCAAATCGGTAAACTTCATCTACCACAAAATCCTGATTGAGAAATTCTTGTTTTTCTTCTTCCGATTTCACCTTTTTGTCAATTAGGTTAAAGTCTTCCTCGTAACCTTCCTGCAGGCGCAACATATTTATAGTTTCCGATAATGTACCTTTCTGTTTCATTTGCTGTTTATTTTTAACTTTCAGTTTAAAATACGCCTGAAGCATGGCCTTTGCAAACGGGAAGAAGGCTTTAGTATAAATTTAACTTGTTATTCTTCCTGATCCTTTTTTCCAGACCCAAAAAACCCGAAGGGAATGACGAGCAGCAGAAAGAAATACCAGCCGGTGACTAAACCAATGATGGTGATGGCTGCGGCAATAATGTAGAGCCAGTAAGATTTGTGGAATTTCATATTGCAAAATTAGGAATTGCATCTCAAGCAAGAAAAGGGAATCGCCTGTTCTTGCTTTGAAATATGGGAAAAAATGGCGTGTGTGGGAAGAAAGGAGTGACTAAATTTTTTCAGCAGCTAGGAATATACGATTTTTGCATTTAATAAATTTTAAAAAACCATCCTTTCCGGAGCAATTTTTTATTAATTATGTAATCATGAAGAACAAAATCACTCTGAAGGAACTCGCCAGGCTTTTGCACGTATCGGTTTCCACAGTATCCAAGGCCCTGCATGACAGCCCCGAAATAAGTCCGAAGACCATAGAACGCGTAAAGGAATTGGCTGCTTTGCACAATTACCGGCCCAATCCGGTTGCAGTAAACCTGAAGAGTAGTAAGAGTGGTACCATTGGAGTCATCGTTCCTAATATTGAAAACAGCTTTTTTGCTAAAGTCTTATCGGGAATTGAGGCTCAGGCTCAAAAGGAGGGTTTGCAGGTGATCACCTATATCTCGAATGAATCTTTGGATCGCGAAAAGCAGATCGCCGACCTACTGACCTCCGGATTTGTGGATGGGGTTTTATTGGCCATTGCTGAAGAGACTCAAAGAAAAA
>JBAWAB010000233.1:0-9829 GCA_049589035.1 Salegentibacter sp. | reverse complement strand
TTCTTTTCCTTTTTCACCTGCTCTTTTGCCCGCAGGTATTTGTCATCTCTTTCAGGTTGAATAGGTTCTCTCATAACTTGTTTAAGTTTGGTTAATAGCGGAAGACGGACTATAAATTCTGAATTAGACCTGGAAATCTTCACCTGGCGGTCGGTAAGCAACTGATAACGCTGCCTGATATTCTGTAATCCCACGCCACTTCCGCCTTTTAGGATCTCTTTAGGTTGCAGGTGATTTTTTACGACCAGGCTTCCGTTTTCTTCATAGATGTCTATCTCCAAAGGCTTTTCCGGAGAGACCACGTTGTGCTTTATTGTATTTTCCAGTAAAAGCTGAAGCGATAGCGGAACAATTTTGACTTCGGAATTTTCGATCTCTGAAGAAATATTGAAAATAATGCCTTCTTCAAACCTCATCTTCAGCAGGTTCATATAGGTTTTGGCAAATTTTATTTCTTCGGAAAGACTCACCAGCTCCTTATCTTTTTGTTCCAGCACATAACGGTACACTTTTGAAAGTGAGCTTGTAAATTTTTGAGCCTGTTCTGGGTTCTCATCGATTAAGGAGCTCAAAACATTCAGGCTGTTGAAAAGAAAATGCGGATCCAGCTGATTTTTAAGCGCATCAAATTGGGCCGAAGCCGTGCCGGCAATGATCTTCTGCTCCTTCACCCTCCGCTCCTGCAGGGCTTTGTAAAAATAAACCGAATGGAAGAAGAGCGAGACCATAATTGTAAAGAGCAGCGGAAAGAAATAGTAATTCAGGCTTTCCTTTTGCCAGAATTCGGCGAAGCTCATCTCCTCAAAAATGGTCAAATGCACTGCGCGGCAAAAGAAAAATCCAACGAGCGTAAGTCCCACCGCGCCTCCTGAAGCAGCAAGAATGCGACCGAGTCCGCCTCCCTCCCAGCCTACTTTTTTATTAAAATACCAGAAGAAAAGCGAATTGATAGTTGTTAGCACAAAAGAATAGAAAAAATAGATTCCCCAGGTCTTTACATCCAGCAGGTGCTCGTACTTAAATCCGTTGAAAGTGGTATCCAGAAAGATCACGATAAGGCAAACTATCAGGCTTATTCTTAATATTTTTTTTATAGATCTCATAGTTTTCATCTTTCTGAAACAAATATCTGCAGATATAGGGCCGGAGAGAAATAAAACTTTCTCAACTGTTAATTTTGAAGGCCGAACTGTTTCTTTAGAACAATTATAAACTGCCGTAAATACTAAGGTTTAAGTTGGCTTTAACATCAGATTCCCTAATTTAAGGGCTCAACCAACATTCTAAAATATGAATATTTTTGAAGCTTTAAGACAGGAACATGAAATTCAGAGAAAGCTGGCTGCACAGTTGGTAGATACGGCTAATGCCGATATTGAAGACCGCAAAAAGATCTTTGAAAACCTGAAGCACGAATTGAAGATCCATGCCGATGCTGAAGAGCGGCATTTTTATATCCCGCTAATGGAGAAAGATCTCACCCAGCAAAAAGCCAGGCACAGTGTAGCCGAACACCACGAAATGGATGAACTGATAGAGCAGCTCGAAGACATGGAAATGGACAAGAACAAATGGCTGCAAAGCGCAAAAGATCTGCAGCACCTGATTGAACATCATTTAAAGGAAGAAGAACACGAAGTGTTCCAGATGGCAGGAAAAGCCCTGACTGAGAAGCAAAAAACCTCTCTTGCTGCCGATTACAATAAGGAAATCAGGAAAAACAGGTAAAATAATTCTATTTTAAACCGAGATAAAATCAGAATAAAAAAAGGCCAAAAATGGCCTTTTTTTAAATCTTTTCCTTGTCGATCTCCATACTCTTTTTATAGCCTTTGAAAGGCCTTATGATAAGCCTTGCAGCTTTATCGAAGTTAATATAATTATATACCCAGTTAAAGAAAGTCACCAGCCTGTTGCGGAAACCTATGAGAAACCAGAGGTGCACGAACATCCAGATGAACCAGGCAAAAAACCCAGAGAACTGCAATTTGCCCATATCAACCACCGCCCGGTTTCTTCCTACCGTGGCCATAGTCCCTTTATCGTGGTATTTAAAAGGCTCTAGTTTTTCTCCTTTCATCAGGCGCTTGATATTGGCAGCCAAGTGCTTACCCTGCTGAATTGCAGGTTGTGCCACCATGGGATGTCCCTTTGGGTATTCCTCGCTTTGCATTAAAGCAATATCGCCAACAGCGAAAATATTTTCATAGCCGTTCACCTGGTTAAAAGCATTCACCTCATAACGATTGGCTTTTTCCACCAATGCCGAAGCATTCAGCCCTTTCACCGGTGCGCCCGTTACCCCGGCGGACCAGATAAAAGTTTCAGTTTTTATCTTAAGATCGGTATTCGTCTTGACCAGGTGCCCGTCATAGCTCTCCACCATAGTATTGAGGTGGATCTTCACTCCCAGTTCTTCCAGGAACTTATGTGCCTTTTGTGAAGCCTGCTCGCTCATGGGCGGTAACACGCGCCCAAGACCTTCCAGCAGGTGAATATTCATTTCTGCCGGATCAAGATCAGGATAATCTTTAGGAACGATGTTATTACGCAGTTCAGCGATGGCTCCGCTCAGCTCTACCCCGGTAGGACCGGCTCCCACCAGCACAAAATTCAGCAATGATTTTCGTTTTTCAGGATCTTCAGTGATCACCGCCTGTTCGAGGTTCTCGAGAATAAGGCTCCTGATATTGAGCGCCTGCGGCACGGTTTTCATCCACATCCCATTGTCTTCAATGCTTTTATTTCCGAAGAAGTTGGTCTTGGAACCCGTGGCGATCACCAGGTAATCATAGGTGAGTTCGCCAATATTGGTATGAATGGAACTTGTTTCAGGAGAAATTGAACTAACCTCAGCCATCCTGAAAAAGCATTTTTTGCTGTTTCTGGTGATCTTCCTAAGAGGATAGGCAATAGAATCGGGTTCCAGCCCCGAGGTGGAAACCTGGTAAAGCAAAGGTTGAAAAGTATGGTAGTTGTGCCGGTCAAGCACCACCAGTTGCACATCTTCTTTCAGAAGTTTCCGCGCAAGCGCCATGCCGGCAAAGCCCCCGCCAATTATTACCACTCTTGGAAGTTCAGAGCTGGGTACATTCATAGAGATTGGTTTTTCACCAATTTAGCACATCTGCAGCAAAAAGCGTGGCAATCCTTTTATTTTATAGTTTTTGTAACATTGTAGGTATTAAAGCTACCTATAGTAGCCAACCAATTCATGTGGACAAAGAATTAGAACATCAGTTTGTAACTAATCTGGAGGAGCATCAGAATATTGCGCACAAGATCTGCCGTATTTATACCAATGATCAGGATTCGCACAATGATCTGTTCCAGGAGATCACGATTCAGCTTTGGAAAGCCTATCCAAAGTTTCGTGGAGACTCCAAATTCAGTACCTGGATGTATCGCGTGGCGCTGAATACTGCTATTACCCTGTACCGGAAGAAAAAAAGAAGTATCCCCACCCAGGATTATGAGTCGGTACACTTTAGATTGAAGGCGCCGGAATACGATGACCAGACCGAACAACAGCTAAAACTGATGTACGAAGCCATCAAAGAGCTGAATGATATTGACAAGGCACTGGTATTCCTCTATCTGGAAGACAAAAATTACAAGGAAATCTCTGAGACCCTTGGGATCACAGAGGTCAATGCAAGAGTAAAAATGAACAGAGTCAAAACAAAACTCAAAAATATTCTAAATCCGTAAATTTCTATGGATGAACTGGAACTATTAAAAAAGGACTGGAAAAAGCAGGAAGCCAATCTTCCTAAGTTTTCCTATGATCAGCTTTACAAGATGATCTGGAAAAGATCTTCCTCTATCGTCAAGTGGATCTTTATCATAAGTATCCTGGAATTCCTATTCTGGACCGTACTTAATTTTGTCCTTGCCGACGAAGATTACTGGCAGGAAATGAAGCGCCTTAGCCTTACAAATTTCACTATTGTGTTGTATGTGCTGAATTATGCGGTCACTTTTTTCTTTATCTACTGCTTTTACAGGAATTATAAGCGCATCTCTTCTACCGATACTGCCGTGGGCCTTATGAAGAATATCCTGAGAACCCGTAAAACCGTGAAATATTACATCGGCTATATTCTGCTATCGACAGCAGTCGTGAGCCTTGTTTACACCTATTACATGGTGTACTATCATATCTCTCACTCCAAGGTTCAGGAAAGTTCCAAATATGTGTTCACCACAGAGCAATGGTTTAAATTTGTTGGATTCCTGGTATTGTTCCTCGGAATTTTTCTCGCCCTCATCTGGCTATTCTATCGTCTTCTCTACGGAATTTTACTGAAGCGCCTATCGAAGAATTACAAGGAACTGAAGAAAATGGAAATGGAAGCATAGGAATTTTAGGAAACACTGCGACTGAATACTGCTACTGAATACTGAAATCTAATATTCCCAGCGACGCTTCTTGTTCAGTTCTTCCATGGTATTTAGCTCCTCTGTCGGGATCACTTTCAGGAACGAAGGATGTTGTTCAATGGCATATTCCAGTTTTTCAACGATCTCTTCTATAGATTCCTTTTCATAATCGATCTCCAGAGGCTGTTTTATCTGAAAAGATTGCAGAATACCTCGTTTTTTGATCCGTAAGCCTTTTTTATCAAAAGACCTGCGGAAACCATCGATTACAATCGGCACTACAATGGGCTTATATTCTTTAATAATATAGGCAGTTCCTTTCCTGATCGGCTTAAAAGGTTTGGTAGTTCCCTGCGGAAAAGTAATCACCCAGCCATCCTTCAGGGCCTTTCCAATATTCTCGGTATCCTCAGGATTCACCTCCCGATGAACCTCTTTACCTTTGGAACGCCAGGTCCTCTCCACACTTACCGCCCCGGCATAGGCCATAATACGGGTAAGCAACCCGGCACGCATGGTCTCTTTGGCCGCTATATAGTAAATATTTAGTTTGGGCTGCCAAATGTATCCGATGTTCTTAATGGAATCTACCCTGCCACTCAGGCTGGCATTGAAAACATGAAACATGGCCGTAACATCGGCAAAATAAGTCTGGTGATTGGAAACAAAAAGGACATTTTTCCCAGGGAGATCCTTAATAATCTCAGAGCCTTCGATATGAAGCTCATTAAAGCCTCGATATCGCCTGTGCGTGAGGACTCCGAAGATTCGGATCAGCCATTTTTTCAGAAATAAAATATGTCCGAACGGATTCTTTTTAAACAACCCCATAGTCATTTTTACTTTTACCGGTCCCGGGACCGCTGTAATGCTCTCTTTTCAAACGGCTGCAAATATAGCAATTTAGTTATTAGAGGATCTTTTGAAGCATTTCCTTTAGTTCGCTCAACATCATAGCCGTGGCACCCCACACGACGTGGCCGTTAAGCATAAAGGCCGGCACCTCGATATTCTGGGCGTAGGAAGTGCTTAAAGTCTGATTTATAAAGTTCTGCTCGTTCAAAAAATCGTCAAGATCTACCTCCAGGATCTTTTCCACTTCAGATTCCTGCGGAATGAGATTCGGCGTATTTTGGAGCAATCCCACATACGGCTGCACCCAAAAATTGCTCGGCGGAATGTACAATCTCGTCAACTTTCTCAACACCTGCACCTCGGTTCGCGGAATGCCCACTTCCTCTTCGGTCTCCCGTAGAGCAGTATGCTGAAGGCTTTCATCTTCCTCTTCCACTCTTCCTCCCGGAAATCCTATTTGGTTTGAATGCACGCCCTTATAGGTCTTTCGCAGGATAAGCACCAAATTCGTTCTGGACGAAATATTCGGATAAAAAACCGCCATCACTCCTGCCTTGTTCGGATTTCGGGCCTGCACATCAATCTTTTCCAGCTCCTTTAGCCGTAAGGCGGGAGCCAATTTATGATGAGCTCGCTCCCCGGGAAGTTCAATTTTTCTTAAATTTGGGATTCTATTTTTAAATTCCTGAAATTCCATGCTTAGACGCCTTACAATTCTTTCTCTTTTGCTCGTTTTTATTTTTGCAAGTTGTGAAGATAAGAAATCCTCAGCCAAAACGAAGGCTGAATCTTCTCCCGCTACTACTAAAGTTACCGAAAAAGAGGAAGATTCTGCAGCTGTTGCTGCCAAAAAAGTTCAGGATTCGATCAAAAAAGCAGAAGAAGAAAAGAAAAAAGATCCTCATCCTATCGCTCAGGAAGAACTGATCCCTTTTCTCACCAAATATGGCAAGGAGAATCCCGAAAATAAGATCCGCATAAAAACAAAATATGGAAATATTGACGTCACGCTATACCGCGATACTCCTTTGCACCGCGCCAATTTTATAATGCTCACCAAAAATGGCTATTTTGACGATACTTATTTTCACCGTGTTGCGCCGGGATTCGTGATCCAGGGAGGAAATTCTGATAACCGCTCCACTTCTCACAAGCGTCACGAGAACGGTTCCTATCTTATTCCCAGCGAATTCGATGCCGGGCATAAGCATAATTACGGGGCTTTTTCAATGGCGAAATATTCTGAACAAAACGTAAGCAAGGCTTCTTCTCCCTATGAGTTTTTCATCGTGATGGATCCCAATGGCGCGCATCATCTTGACAATGAGCATACGGTTTTTGGCTATGTCACCGACGGAATGGATGTGGCTGAAAAGATCTCGCACGTAAAAACCGGACAGTCGGAATGGCCTATCGACAACGTGGAAATGGACATTGATGTAGTTGAATAATCTTACTGTTGCGTGTAGTAATTGTAGTCATTGATCACCCGCCTCACAAATTCTCCCGGGCGCTCATCACTTTGCACATCCAGCAGTTCTGACAATTTTTTTGCGAGGGAAAGGATGATCTCCTGCTGTCCCTCTCGTCTTGCCTGCTGGTAGAGGTTCTTGATATTCTGCACATCAGCGTCCTTCAAAACCGTCACCTGCGGATATGTGGGCTGGTAACCTTCCGGTAGGTCTACACCTAAAGTGTTTACAAGACCCACCGATTTCTTCTCGCTGATCACCGTGGTTCCCGCAGCCAGATCTCCCAGGCGTTGTCCTTTTCCATTCAGCAGAATAGTGACAACGGCAATACCACCACTGGAAAGACTAATATCGATCAACCGGAGCAACCAGCGTATCAGGTAATTCGAAAATGCCGGCCGGGAGCCATCTTTCTTAACCACCCTTATTTGCAATGCAGCCTTACCAGGCGTTTGACCGTTCCAAAAGCTCTCCCAAATCAGATAGTACAACATGGGCGGCAATCCGAGAACAATATAGTAAAGCCATAGGTTCCTGCCTTCCAACCCTGTTCCCGATAAAATAAGACCGGCCATGATCATATAAAATACCAACAGAAAGCTGTCGATTATAAACGCCAGGATGCGGTCTCCAACTCCCGCAACGTTTTGCCTGATACTTATATTTTGGGCGGTTTCTATTTGAAAGTTATCCATTTAATCTGTTTCTTTGAGTCGTTAATCAACGAACTATGCGCGAGGCCGCTTTTATCAGGCAAAATAAGGATAAATGGTCGAAGTTTGAAAGCCTCCTTCAAAATAAAAAGTCCATTTCTCCCGAGATTCTCTCTGCTATTTACGTAGAGGTGAGCGACCATTTAAGCTATGCGCAAACCTTCTTTCCCAGGAGTAATACTGTCACTTATCTCAATGGCCTCGCCTCGACGGCTCACCAGGAGATCTACCATAACAAAAAAGAATCCCGCAACCGTTTTATCAGCTTTTTTACGAGAGAATTCCCGTTGCATTTTTACCGGTTCCAGAAACAATTATTGCTGAGTTTCCTCATTTTCGCTGTCTTTGTGAGTGTAGGAGCATTTTCAGCCGCCAGTGACGGAGCCTTTGTACGCTCTATCCTGGGAGATGCCTATGTGAATATGACCCTTGAAAATATTTCCAATAATGATCCCATGGCCGTTTATAAAGAGGCTGCCGGGGCCGAAATGTTCATGGGCATTACCATCAATAATATAAGGGTTGCATTAATGGCCTTTAGCCTGGGGATTCTGGCAGGCCTCGGCAGCGCCTTTATTCTTATTCAAAACGCCATTATGCTGGGCTCCTTTCAGTATTTCTTTTATGACCAGGGTTTGCTGTGGGAAGCGGCACGAACCATATGGATACACGGAACCATCGAGATTTCGGCCATTATTATCTCGGGCTGCGCAGGCCTGGTGGTGGGAAAAAGCATTCTCTTTCCGCGCACCTATTCCCGCCTAAAATCCTTTACCATGGGAATCAAAGATGGATTAAAGATCGTGATAAGTACGGTCCCGTTCTTCATCATCGCTGGCTTCTTCGAGGGCTTTGTGACCCGTCATACCGAAATGCCCGACTGGCTGGCGGTTGTTATCATCACCCTCTCTCTTGTCCTTATCTTATTTTACTACGTTTTTTATCCACATTACCTTCATAAAAACCAACTGAAAAATGGAGCAGAATTCCATAGAATTTAAGCAGCAGCGAAGCCTGGGCGATATTTTAAGTGTCACCTTCCGCTTTCTAAGGGAGAATTACAAGACCTTCTCCAGGACACTTTTTAAACTTGTAGGCCCGGTCTTTATATTATTGGTGGCAGCCGTGAGCTACTACTCCTATTCGAGCATGCAGGACCCCTTTGAAAATAGTTTTACCAGCGGAGGCTTCCTTATTTCCTTCGGAATTCTGGCCATCGCCCTACTGCTATATTTCACGGTACTTTACACAGTGGTGTTCAATTATATCAAATCTTACATCCAAAACAACGGAATTATTGATGAAACAGAAATCTCGCAGGGGCTGCGGAAGGACTTCGGAAGAATGCTTGGTTTAGGTGGCATCAGCTGGCTCCTCTCTCTTGCCGGTTTATTCATCTTTATCCTACCGGGAATCTATGTAAGCATTCCCCTGACCATTGCAGGAGCAGTACTCATCTTCAGAAATGAGGGTATTTCTGAAAGCATTACTGAAAGCTTTAGCCTCGTCAAAGGAAACTGGTGGTTCTCTTTTCTTACAATCCTGGTGACCTTCCTCATCGTTTATGCCATCAGCATGGCCTTTCAGGTGCCGCTCGCGATATATATGATCATCAAAACCCTTACGGTTGCAAAGCAGAGTTCTACGGGCGATGTTACAGGCTCATTTGGTTGGTTCTACATCGTGCTTACCGTCATTGCCTCTCTTATTCAGTATATCCTGTATGCTGTTATTCCGGTCGCTGTCGCCTTTCTGTATTTTCATCTCAATGAGAAGAAGAATTTCACCGGTACTTATGAGACCATAGAAAACCTCGGAAAAGACCATTAATGCGAAAATCTCTGCTGATCCTTCTTTTTATGCTGCTCTCCTTCGGAAGTGTGCACCCTCAAACCGACAGTCTTTCTGCCAGGCCACAACAGGTGCATTACGATCATACCGAAGGCCTGCAGCCGGTAGGCTTCAGCAAAGAAAAAATTACAGCTCTCAAAAATCAAAAAGCTTTTTCCTATGTTGAAAAATCGCAGGAGGTGAGCTGGTGGACGCGTTTCAAACGTTGGGTAAGCCTCAAATATGAGCAGCTACTGCATTGGTTGTTTGGTGATTACAAGGCCAATTCTGTCCTGCTCTTTATTTTCAAGCTCCTGCCTTACCTGTTGCTGGCAATCCTCCTGGGCCTTATCGTTTGGCTTTTCATCAGGCTCAATCCCGGCGGCAGTATTCTTGAACAGCCGGCCCAGCCAAAAGTTTATGCGAGCAAAGAAGAAGAACTCATCCAGTCCCGGGAGATACAGAAGCTCATTGAGGAAGCCGTGAAAAATGGCCAATTTCGACTGGCAGTGCGTTATCATTACCTGCAGAACCTTCAGCAGCTCGACCAGTTGAATTTCATTTCATATCAGTATC
>JBAWAB010000232.1:0-1626 GCA_049589035.1 Salegentibacter sp. | reverse complement strand
TGGTTTTAACAAAAAATTTAGTTTTAGGAATTAGAAAATTATGGCACTATATAAAGTAACCACTAAAAGAAAATTCGTTAGCGGCAATTTTTTGATTGATAAGGGAATGTCGGTACGTGTTTCTTCCTTTGCTGCAAATCCTTTGTACTATGACGAAGGTAACGATGGGAACAATGCTTTTAAAAGATTATACGGAATAGACTTAAAGCCTCACGGCTTACTTAGTGCCACTTTTTTGGAAGTAAAAAAATTATAAAAAGACTTTAAGCCCAAAGTAAAACCTCCTTAAACCAACTTATATGGCAACATACAAATGCAACACCTGTGGCATCACAAAGAATGATACTCTTATATCCAAAATGTCTGTTCCCGGCAGATGTAAACCGGCAAATTCAAGTGCTTCCCGTTCTCATCATTCCTGGGTGAAAATTTCTAATGATAATAATTAAATACTTGTTAGATGAATTTAAACGAAATTGTTTTAGGAGAGAATCAAAATTTGATTCCTGAAGTTGTAGGTGGTATACAAAAAATTGCTATCGGTTTAAGTCAGAACGATCAATCTCTTCTTAGAAGAGAACTTGTAATGCAATTAAATGATGAAATTCCAGAACTGAATTTAATAGATGGACAAATAGTCAACGCCTTAATTAAAGAAGCTTATTCTCAAACCCATTCTCCCGTTGTTCAAAAAGCTCTTTCAGAATGTTTTTTTGAAAATACCGGAGATAAATTTGTTTATGATCCGCACAGAATTTCCGGTGCCAGTTTAAGTTTGGACATCTCCGGTGATGATGTTTTAGATCTTAACAAGTTTGACCAGAAAACAGAAGTTGTAAAGGGAGCTTTAGAGTATCTCAGAAAGACGGATGCTATTGCTGAGATAAATGAGGCTAAAATGGAAATTGAACTCCTCGTTGTTGAAGATAATTTTTCTCTTACCGGCCGAACCAAGGTTAATGACACCTTTAATTATGCAAAGAAAATTTATGATGCCTATGGTAATCTTATCGATCAGTATAGGTTTGCCAAACAAGCAAACCTCGATCTAATTGAAGATTTTGAGTATCTGCGAACTGAGCTTCTTAATTTTAGGACAGAGATTACTCAATTACTTTCTGATATTGTAGGAGATGACTTAAAATCTTCTCATCCGGATTTATTTGATTTTTCTAAAATTGAATATGTTGGAATTGAAAATATTCGGAAAAATTTAAATCTTAAGTTTGAAAATTTAGCTTCCCAATTGCAGGTCTTTAATTCCGAGTATAACAAAAAAATGCAGGAATTAAAGAAGATCGGTGGTTCTCATGCAGATAAAGCCCTCGATAGGTTGTCCAAAACTAAAAGGAGAAGAGGTCATGTAACCGGGCGACAAGTAAAAGGACAGGTTGCTGCTGCTGCATTAGGATTTGCTTTTGATGCCTTTCTGAGTATTTCTGAAACCAGAAAAAATGCAGAAGAAACCGTAGCTCAGCTCAACCATGATATTGAACTCATGAAGCTGGGGCTTAAAGGAGATGCTCAACTTATCGCAGAAGACCTATTAAGGTTAACAAAAATCCATTCCAGGATAAAAGGGGTTTTGATTCCTGCAGTGAAAAAGTTTATAAATGAAGCAAACAA
>JBAWAB010000231.1:0-2194 GCA_049589035.1 Salegentibacter sp. | reverse complement strand
GATAATGCTGAATTTATTGCCGTCTTGGAGCAGCAACTCCGAAACTACCGGGGGATAAAACCGGGTGAGATCAACAACTTTTTCGTGAATCAGCTGAAGGGCTTTACAGACTTTATTGATAATATTACTGGTCGGCTAAACCTGATCGGACTCATTATCAGCGGATTTTCTCTGCTGGTAGGAGGCTTCGGGATCGCCAATATCATGTTCGTGAGCGTGAAAGAGCGCACCAATCTCATTGGGATTCAGAAGTCCTTGGGCGCCAAGAATAAATTCATCCTTTTCCAATTTCTGTTTGAAGCCGTTATTCTTGCGGTGATCGGAGGTTTGGTTGGGTTGGCATTGGTCTGGCTGGTATCGATATTGGCTTCGCAATTTACCGGGGATTTCCAGTTTGTCTTGTCCGCTTTCAATATGATGCTGGGAACTGCTGTAGCCGCAGTGATCGGATTGATCTCCGGAATAATTCCTGCAATTTCAGCTTCAAAACTAGATCCGGTGGAAGCCATCAGGACAGGAATGTAGGTGGTTTGCGGTTTGCAGTCACAGTAAACAGTGTTATCCAAGAACCCGGAAGCGAGAAAAAAGAGACAATAGATAAGAAAAGAGCTCGTTTAGAAATGTATCGAAACTAGGAAGTATCAGGCTGCGCCGGTCGAAGCCGTTTGATAAAGTAGGTAATTGGCAGTAAAAGCACAAGGCAAGGAATTCCTTCACCCTTCCTGTTCGCAATGACGAAAAACAAAAAACTTGAACCTCGAGCCTTGAACCTTAAATTTAGCTTTTAGCTAAGAATTTCAGCCACTTTCTCATTCACGAATTCAAGAAAGCGCTCGTCTTCAATGTTGAATGGATCTGGAGTATGAGAATCGATGTCTATCTGGCCCATGTTCTCGCCATTCAGGAAAAGAGGAATTACGATTTCGGCCTTCACATTAATGCTACAGGCAATATAGTTGCTTTGCGCCTTGACATCGGGAACCATGAAATTCTTGTTGGAAACCGCGACCTGCCCGCAAATCCCTTTTCCGAAGGGAATAATCGTATGATCTGTAGGCTCCCCGGCAAAAGAACGCAGTTTTAGCTCTTCCTTGTCGCCGTTCTTGAAGTAAAATCCCACCCAATCATAATATGGAACGCTTTCCTGAAGTAATTCGCACACCTGTGTGAGGCGGTGATCTACCGAAAGTTGCGGATTCTCGAGTATGGCTTCAACCTGTGGGCGGAGTTTATCGAACATAACAATAGGTTTTCTGCAAAAGTATTTAAAATTTATAGCAAGCCCGAGGCAGAAATGTATAAATTTGTTAAAAACGGTAGGAAGCTTTGCTGCAATTATTTAAAAAATACAGATCGGTCATACGGTTCATTTTTATTTTTATTGGCAGCTATTTTATTCTCTCTCTTTTCTATAATGCTTACCTCGTTTTTTTTAGATCTGCCCGCTATTACCCCGATTATATCACGCACCTGGTGGCATTGCAAAGTGAAAAACTTATCAGGAGCGTGGGATATTCTGCCGATATTCTTCCGCATAAAACCGAGCTGTCGATGAAGCTTTACGTGAACGACCTGTTCATGGCCCGTATAGTTGAAGGTTGTAATTCGGTAAGTATTATCATTCTTTTTATAGCCTTTATTCTAGCTTTCTTCGGAAGATGGCGCATGACGCTTCTCTATATTTTTGCAGGTTCCGTGATCATTTATGCAATGAATATCTTCCGGATTGCGGCACTTTCAATTGGCATTTATGAATACCCGCAATATGCCCATATTTTACACGGAATTTTATTCCCCCTGGTCATTTATGGGACCGTTTTTGTGCTTTGGCTTATTTGGGTGCGAATTTATTCCTATCAGGCATGACGATGAAATCCAGATACCGCAGTTTGGGAATAGCTCTTTTGGTAGGGCTGTTGGTGCTTATTCGTTTCTATGAGCAGTCGTTGTTTTACGATCCGCTGATCCGGTTTTACGATACTGATTATCTCCACGGAACGGTTCCGGAATTGTATATGCCAAAATTGCTGTTTTTCCTGATGCTTCGGTTTAGCCTGAACAGTCTTATCTCGCTTGTTATTATTTACGTAGCTTTCCTGGATAAGGAGATTGTGAAGTTCTCAGCTATACTCTTCCTGGTGCTTTTCCTGGTGGGAGGAACGGTCTTAAGTATCATGTTGTTCAACATGGACAG
>JBAWAB010000230.1:0-3161 GCA_049589035.1 Salegentibacter sp. | reverse complement strand
GGGTTTTTGTTGGTATAGGCGTAGTAGGAAACGTTGGGAACGGTGGTGATCACCGTCATGTCAAATTCCCTCTCAAGCCGCTCCTGAATGATCTCGAGGTGAAGCATTCCGAGGAAACCGCAACGGAAGCCAAAGCCAAGGGCGGCAGAACTTTCAGGCGTAAACACTAACGAAGCGTCGTTTAGCTGAAGTTTCTCCATAGAAGCCCGAAGTTCTTCGTATTCTTCGGTATCTACCGGATATATTCCGGCGAAAACCATTGGTTTTACATCCTCAAATCCCGCAACGGCCTCGGTGGTTGGATTTTTGGCATCGGTAATAGTATCTCCCACTTTCACCTCGCGGGCGTCCTTGATCCCGGTAATGAGGTATCCCACATCGCCGGTTTTTATTTCATTCTTCGGAAACTGTGTAAGTTTAAGCGTTCCCACTTCATCGGCATCGTATTTTTTACCCGTTGCCACAAATTTTATGTGCTGCCCTTTCTTGATAGTTCCGTTAATGACCCGGAAGTAGGTTTCCACTCCACGGAAAGGATTGTAAACAGAATCAAAGATCAGCGCCCGAAGCGGGGCATCTACTTTTCCGCTTGGAGCCGGAATACGGGTGATGATAGCATTCAGAATTTCCTGGATTCCCAGTCCGGTTTTGGCACTGGCAGGAATGATATCTTCTGGGTCACAGCCCAGAAGATCTACAATATCGTCGGTAACTTCCTCAGGATTGGCGCTGGGAAGGTCAATTTTGTTGAGCACAGGAATGATCTCAAGATCGTTTTCCAGGGCCAGGTAAAGATTCGAAATGGTCTGTGCCTGAATGCTCTGGGCGGCATCTACTACCAGCAAAGCTCCTTCACAGGCCGCGATAGAACGGGAAACTTCGTAAGAAAAATCTACGTGCCCGGGAGTGTCGATAAGATTCAGCACAAAATGTTCCCCCTCGTGCATATA
Organism: Salegentibacter sp.; assembly: GCA_049589035.1. Classification (GTDB taxonomy): domain Bacteria; phylum Bacteroidota; class Bacteroidia; order Flavobacteriales; family Flavobacteriaceae; genus Salegentibacter_A. The sequence continues at coordinate 2,211 of JBAWAB010000230.1, read as the reverse complement.
GTCCATCTGAATCGCGTGACTTTTTATGGTGATACCACGCTCGCGCTCCAGGTCCATATTATCCAGCAGCTGTTCCTGTTTCTCCCGTTCGGTAACCGAACCGGTGAAATCAAGCAGCCTGTCGGCCAGCGTACTTTTTCCGTGGTCAATATGGGCTATGATACAAAAGTTGCGTATGTGCTTCATAAATTACTCTAACAATGCGGGTTATAAAATTAACGGGCAAATATAAGGGAACAAAGATAGTTTATTTCAGAGTCTTAAAAGAATGTTGATCGTCTCCTGGCAAAATAAATTTTAGCAGAAAAGTACAACTTCCTGTTCCGCAGAAAACCTCCGTCTTTTAAATGAAAAATTATATAATCCTACTTTAGTTTATAAAAAAACTTATAGAAGTACACATGTTTTCTAAAAAGTTTCTTTTTTTTGTATATGTTCTTCTCCTGCTAGGATTATTTTAAAAATAGTTGAAGCTTTGGGAGAGAATCTAACCAAGCTTTAAACGTTCTACAAATCATTTCATTATGGCCGAAACTTTACAAAGGAATAGTAACAGCAGATCTATAGTGATCATAGGGGTGTTGTTTTTCATCTTCGGATTTGTCACCTGGCTCAATTCGGTGCTTATCCCTTACCTCAGGATCGCCTGTGAACTCAACAATTTTGAATCTTATCTTGTGGCTTTCGCTTTCTATATTTCTTATCTGGTGATGGCTATTCCGTCTTCCAAAGTTTTGAAGGCAACCGGTTTTAAGAACGGAATGTCGCTCGGTCTCGTCGTCATGGCAGTGGGTACCATTCTTTTTATCCCTGCAGCTATCACCCGAACTTATATTCTCTTCCTGCTGGGACTTTTCGTGCAGGGGACAGGACTTGCCGTCCTGCAAACCGCGGCCAATCCTTATATCACCATTTTAGGTCCTATGGAAAGTGCGGCCAAACGCATTAGTATCATGGGAATCTGTAACAAGGTCGCGGGGGCTATTGCGCCTATAGTACTCGGTGCCATTGCCCTTAAAAATGCCGATGAACTGGTTTCCAGCCTAAAAACGATGAATATTGCTGAAAAAACAGCCGAACTCGATGCTTTGTCAGAGCGCGTGATCATCCCCTACATTATTATGACCGTTGTTCTTATCGGTTTGGCTGTTTTGATCTATTTCTCTGCACTTCCCGAAGTTGAAGCGGATTCTGAAGACGAAGAACTGGCAGCAGCCAACAAAGACAAAACCAGCATTCTTCAATTTCCGCACCTTTTATTGGGAACTCTGGCGATGTTCCTGTACGTGGGTGTTGAGGTGATCGCCGGTGATACCGTCATTAGCTACGGAATGTCTCTCGGCATAGAAACAGCAACGGCTAAATTCTTCACCACCTTTACCCTCATCGCTATGATCGTGGGATATCTCGTGGGAATCGTTGCGATTCCGAAGTATATCACCCAGGAAAAAGCGCTGAAGTTTTCAGGTATTTTGGGAGTTATTCTGGGAGCGGCTGCTTTACTTACCCATGGCTATGTTTCGGTGCTTTGCATCTCGTTATTGGGACTTGCAAACGCGCTTGTTTTTCCTGCAATCTGGCCTCTTGCTCTTGCAGGCCTGGGCCGCTTCACCAAGATTGGATCTTCGTTCCTCATCATGGCTCTTGCCGGAGGGGCGGTAATCCCTTTACTGTACGGACTTTTAGCCGATGAATTAAACTCACATTACGCATATATCATTGTGATCCCGTGTTATCTTTATATATGGTTCTTTGCAATCTCGGGTCACAAAATCAAGAAATCCTAAATTTTCGAAATATGAAAGCTTCTCTTGCTCAGTTATTCATGCTTTTCGCCCTGTTCATGACGGCATCAGGAAATGCCCAATCTCAGCAGGAGGTCCCGTCAATCATTCCGAAGCCGATGAAGGCTGAATGGAAAAAAGGCGTCTTTAAGCTTCCTACGGAAATCACGGTTTGCTATAACGCAGGTGCGGCGACTTCAGCTGACTGGCTGGTAAAGCTTCAGAAGTCAACTTCTTCCGAAGTAAAAAAGGCAGAAGGCCAAAATTGCGGGAATTTCAGCATGCTTATAAATGAGGAACTGAAAGAGCAGCTGGGGGAGGAAGGCTATAAACTTTCGGTGAATTCCAAAGGAGTGAAAATGCAGGCGGCCACGAATGCCGGACTTTTTTATGCGGTACAGACGCTGCGGCAAATGTTTCCGGCAGC
>JBAWAB010000229.1:0-2682 GCA_049589035.1 Salegentibacter sp. | reverse complement strand
GGACACCCGCTGGACGATTTCAAATTTGAGATGAAATATTTCTGTAATGGCAGTCTGAGTGATTTTAAGAACCTCGAACAGGTGGTGAACCGGGAACTCTCCTTTGGTGGGGTGATAAGTGATGTGCAGCACCGCACCTCGAAAATGGGAAAGGGCTGGGCAGCTTTCACGGTAGAAGATTATACCGATACCTATGAGTTCAGGATGTTTGGGGAAGAATACCTGAAATTTCGTCACTTTTTAGTGCCAAATTCTTTCGTGCATGTCAAAGCCTATATCAAGGAAGGCTGGACCAATAAGGAAACGGGGAAGAAAGGTGAGCCGAGAATTCAGTTTAACACTTTCCAACTCTTGCACGATGTGATGGATACCTATGCGAAGAAACTGACAATTCAGCTGGACATAAATGATCTGAAGGAGGAGCGAATCCTACTGTTAAAGGACCTGTTTAAAACTCACCGCGGAGACCACAAGCTCAATTTTGTGGTGTACGAAATGAAAGAGCAGGTGAAACTGCACATGCCCAGCCGCAAACAGAAGGTGAAGATCTCTCAGGAACTGCTGGAGCATCTGGAAGCTGAACAGGTGGCTTATAAGTTGAATTAAAACTGACGAAATTCCCGGTTTTTACCTATGTTCTCGAGGCAAAGGAATTGCTTGGATGATACCGGGCCAGGGATAGAGGCGAGCTACCCTGCCAGCCGTGAGGCCGGCAGGTAGCGCCGAAAGCCCGGCTCCCGCTTTTGCGGGAGGGACCCCAAATAAAGCTACGCAATATACTTATAGCTAAATATAATGCAGCGGCTGTAAGATTTGGCAGAATATTTGACTAATTTTACGAAATATTGAAAGGAAATAAGAATTTAAACACATAACTTATGGCAATTGAAATAACTGATGCTACTTTCGAAGAAAAAGTATTGAAAAGCGAAAAACCGGTAATGGTTGATTTTTGGGCTGCATGGTGCGGACCTTGTAGAATGGTTGGGCCGATCATTGACGAGATCAGCCAGGAATACGACGGAAAAGCAGTGGTTGGAAAACTTGATGTTGATGCCAACCAGGAATTTGCTGCCAAGTACGGCGTGAGAAACATCCCTACGGTGCTTATTTTTCAAAATGGAGAAGTGGTAGGCCGCCAGGTGGGAGTTGCTCCTAAAAACACCTATTCTGAAGCATTGGACGAACTATTGTAGTACTGTCCGGTTTCGCTGAAACCAAAATATAGAAGCCCGATGAAAATCGGGCTTTTTTTATGGCTTTTTTTACAAGCCGGCCTGCTCTGTCTTAAAGTGCGAAGGAAATTGTTTATCTTCCCTTTTCGGCAAGATTGGATAGAAATGGACTTACAGCAGGAAATACACAGGAACGGCGGATTTACGAATCTCGACCTTTTAGCGAGACAGGTGGTGGAAGGATATATCTCGGGCATGCATAAGAGTCCGTTTCACGGCTTTTCTGCGGAATTCGCCGAGCATAAGATCTACAACAATGGGGAAAGCACGAAACATATCGACTGGAAGCTTTTTGCCAAGACCGATAAGTTGTACACCAAGCGCTATGAGGAGGAGACAAACCTGCGATGTCACCTGATCCTTGACAATTCGGCATCCATGCATTATCCGGCGATGAAACAGCAGAGCCTGGATTCGCTTAATAAGATCGGTTTTTCGGCCCTGGCTTCGGCAAGCATCATAGAGATCCTGAGGCGGCAGCGCGACGCGGTGGGGCTAAGTATCTACAGCGACCATTTCGAGTTCTACAGCCCTGAAAAAGGCAGTGAGCGGCATTATCATATGCTGTTGGACGCACTGGATCAAATGGTGGGAAATCCTGTGCGCAACAGGGCGACTGATACGTATACCTATCTGCATCAGATCGCCGAAAAGCTAAAACGGCGTTCGCTGGTCTTCCTGTTTACCGATATGTTCCAGGCTGATGCCGCGGAAACCGAGCTTTTTGAGGCGCTGCGGCACCTAAAATACAACCGGCATGAGGTGGTGCTTTTTCATGTGACCGACAAGAAGCGGGAGTTGGGCTTTGAATTCGACAATAGCCCCAAACGCTTTACCGATGTGGAGACGGGCGCAGAGATCGACCTGTACAGTGATAACATCAGGGAAAGTTATCAAAAGGCCCTGAAGAAATACGTGGATGAGCTAAAACTGGAATGCGGCAAATACAAGATTGGTTATGTAGGTGCCGATATCAATGAAAAGTTTGATAAAATTTTGACGACCTACTTTGTTGAGAGACAAAAGCTTGTGTGAGCGACATAAAAATGCTCTCAAAAAATTTTGAAAAAGGTTTGTGGAATTTAAAAAGGGTAGTATATTTGCCCTCGCAATAACGCAACGGTCTGGTAGTTCAGTTGGTTAGAATACCTGCCTGTCACGCAGGGGGTCGCGAGTTCGAGTCTCGTCCAGACCGCAAAGTTGCAAAAAAGCTCCTCTAATCGGGGAGCTTTTTTTGGCACTAATGAGTAGTTGTGTTGTTTATCCCAGGGAACTGGGATGTGTAGTTAGCCCTTGAATTTCCTGCACTCGCAGGAATCGGGGATGACTGATGAGAAGCTTTTTTCCGCTACTGCGGGAAGAGGCTTTTTTGTCTTTAGGAGGTTTTTGGAATTTCTTTTATTTCGTCAATTTGTCAGGTTTTTCTTCACTTTCTGGTGCCCCATAC
>JBAWAB010000228.1:0-7477 GCA_049589035.1 Salegentibacter sp. | reverse complement strand
TTTGTTATAGTTCAGGCGGGAATCGATCGCCCACTGCTTGCGGTAATCTGAGGAGATCCAAACTTCAGCCGAAGCGTTTTCCGGGTACTTGATGAACCGGTTTTCCCTGCGCGGTTCGAAAAAATCCCTATAAGGGCTACTGTAGTTTGCAGAACCTCCAAAGGCAAACCTGGTGGTAGTCATTCCGAAGAAACTGGCACCAAAGTCGGTAGCAACGGTGATATCCGGTTTGTATCGCCGCTTGTGTTGCGCGTAAAGCTCGATGTTATATTCGTTAAAAATCCCCGAAGGTTCAAAGATCCTGTAGGAGGTTTCGAAGTAAAAATTATTGTAGTTATTTACAAAATTTACACCGAGATCATTAATGTCATAGGTTTCATTCGCAAAATCGTGCTTTACGCCATACCTTATCTTTCCTTTGGTCCTAAAAACAGAGAAGGAAGAGGCGAAACCGGTAAGGTTGTTTGAAGGCAGGTTCACATTGCTCATTTTTGCCTCTCCTGAAAAATTGAAGGAGCTGGATTTGTTGAAAAGATCAAATAGAAAACCTGTCACATTCCCATCCCTAAAATGCCCGTTTCGGGTTACATTCGTGTTGATAAGGGAAATAGAAGATTTTTGATTGAATTGTTGATCGAGCACAAAAATGTTATAGTTCGTCAAAGGTTCTGTGACTTTTTTCCTGATCTTTCCCGTAAGCGTATCGCGATAGGTGGCCTTCTGAACCTGCGTAATGGCATTGAGCAAACCAATCCCCAGGCCGTTCGCGGTTCTTCCTGAGATTTTCAAGGCGTTAAGAAGATCGGTTTTTTGAGGATTGTCAATGATCTCCTCATTGGCCAGCTTTTCCTTCTGCGCGTCATTAAATCCCGTAGGTTCATCTCCGATGCGGCGGGAATAGAAAAGATCACCCTTTGTAAATAAGGCGGTTCCTTCAGTAAAAAAAGGCCGGTTCTCGCTAAAGGTCTGTTCAAAAGGACCAAGATTGAGCTCTACCTTATCATAGGCTGTTTGGCCAAAGTCAGGAACAAGAGTCGCGTCGAGTGTAAATGCGTCATTTATGCCGTATTTAAGGTCCATTCCCGCGCTTAAAGAAGAGCTTTGATTTCCATCATAAAATTCTGTTCCTGCGGAAACGTAGGGATAAAAATTCAGCCTCAATGGAGCATCAATATTGGAAATTCCCTCCAGCAGTCCGTTATAATGCGTCATTTTTCCGATCGATTTATCGATGTAATTCCACACGTAGGTTTCATTGCGGTGGTAAATTTTCCGTATAAGCTGCATGCTCCAAAGCTGTTTCTTGCGATCGGGAAAACGAAGCGCCGAGTAGGGGATCCTCAATTCGGCATACCAGCCTTTGTCATCGCGGGAAACTTTTCCTTCCCAAACCACGTCATACGAATAATCTTCATGATCGCCCTTCATCTTGGCGTCTGCTAACGTTCCGGCAGCAGTAATTATGAAGCGGGTCTGGTTTTCGCCGTCGTTATAGGTATTGAGGTCAATTCCGAAGAGATCGGCGATAGGCAGGTTATCACGTTGGGCAAATTCTCTCCTTATTTTTCCAGGCTCGCTGTCATAGAGATAAGCCGCGACAAAAACAGCTTGATCATTATAGGCGATCTTAACCTGAGTCTGTTGGGTGGAAGGGGCGGGAACTCCATCACCGGGTTCCAACATGACAAAATTCGTGGCTACCGGAATTCTTGCCCAGACTTCCTCATTGGGGATACCATCAATTTTTGGTGATTCTGAAATTCGCGTTGCTATGTATGTCTTCTGAAGATCCTTGTTTTGAGAGAGTAATAGACCGGAGGGAAGAAAGATCAGCAAAAAAAGCAAGAATCGGTGGTGCATTTTTATCGAAATTAGAAGAGAGGTAGTTTTGGCCTGCAAAATTACTAAAGAATAGGGGAAGCTGAAAGCCACTGGCACTCTTACTATGGCGAATGGACGTTTTTTCCTTATTTTTAAAGAAAAAAGCAACTTATGAAAGAGAATGATTTTGAAACGGCAACACTTGCCGGTGGATGTTTTTGGTGTACCGAAGCCGTTTTTCAGCGGCTGGAAGGGGTGAATGAGGTAATTTCGGGGTTTACGGGAGGAACTATCAAAAATCCTGCTTACCGCGAGATCATCACCGGGAGAACCGGCCATGCCGAAGCTATTCAGATAAAGTTTGATCCCGATATTATCAGTTTTGAGGAATTGTTGTACGTCTTTTTTGCGACGCATGATCCTACCACCTTGAACCGGCAACAGAATGATGTGGGCACGCAATATCGCAGCGCCATTTTTTTTCATTCCGAAGAACAGGAGCAAACTGCGCTTAAGGTCATAGAAAAATTTACAGAAGAGAAGATCTATGAGAATCCTGTAGTGACCGAAGTGACTCCGGCTTCCGCTTTTTACGAAGCCGAATTAGAACACCAGGATTTTTACAATCAGCATCGGCAACAGCCTTATTGTCAGTTCATCATCGATCCCAAGATCAAAAAATTGACTAATTTGTTTTCAGAAAAACTCAAAAAGAAATGAAAGAAGATTTTGGGCAGCATGTCCTCAGCGGTACTGAAAAACTAAAGGATTACTACGATAAAATTCTACATGAACTTGATCCAGATCCCGAAAGACAAGGCGTAAAAGACACTCCTGAACGTGCCGCCCGCGCAATGCGGTTTCTCACTAAAGGCTATGAAATGGATGCGGAAAAGATTCTGCGGAAGGCCATGTTCAAGGAAAGTTATAACGAAATGGTGGTGGTAAAGGATATCGAGGTTTATTCGCTATGCGAGCATCATATGCTGCCTTTCTTCGGGAAAGCACATATTGCCTATATTCCTAATGGTCACATCGTAGGACTTAGCAAACTGCCGCGGGTGGTTGATGTTTTTGCCAGGAGGCTACAGGTGCAGGAACGATTGACAGAAGATATCCTGGAATGTCTTAACAGAACCCTGCAGCCGCAAGGCGTTGCGGTGGTAATCGAAGCGCAGCATATGTGCATGATGATGCGCGGGGTGGAAAAGCAGAATTCTTCTACCACCACTTCCGGCTTCCGGGGCCAATTTGAAAAGATAGAAACCCGCAACGAATTCCTGAAGCTTATCAGCTCCAACCTGCGGTAGTTTTTCTGGCACTTCTTTTGCTTTTAACCTTGAAAACCCTGGCAAATGAAAATTCTGAAGAACAAGTTCTTTATAAAAAGTATCGTTTATGATGTGATCGGGATGGCGACCATCGCTATTCCCGTAATTGGTCCTTTCCTGGATATCATCTGGGCACCTTACGCCGCGAAACAAATGAGTGAAATGTATCCCGGCAGGAATGGAAAGATCGCTTCAGTCTTTGTATTTATTGAAGAGATTCTGCCGTTTACTGATGTGATCCCGACCTTCACCCTGATGTGGCTGTACACCTATGTCTGGAAAAAAGAGAAGGAGCCAAAAGGTCGAATTATAGAGGTAGAGAGCTATTAAAATTATTGGCCACAAGAAATATAGAAGCCTGCCCGCTGCATTTGCGGACAGGCTTTTTGTGTTTACCGGAGCAACCATTCCACCGATACCATGATATTTCTTCCAATATTGGGAATATTATCCGTTTTAAGTCTTGACAGATGGGAGATGTAGGTCCTGTCGGTTAAATTATTTCCTGAAATACTGATGTCAATTTCAGAAGATTTAAAATTTAGACTTCCGCCGATCCCAGCTCCAAGTAAGCCATAGCCACCGGTTCTTGTTTCAAAAGCACCGGGATTGTTCTGATCGAAAACATTCTTCAGGCGTACAAAAGCATATTTACTGCTTAGCAAGTTTTCAGCTTTATTAAATTCAACTCTGAACGTGTTTGTCCAGGAGTTCGCCGGGATAAGCGGTAAATAACCGCCATTATCTTTTTTGCCGGTTACTGTTTCGAAACTACTTTCAAGGTGCAGCCAGTCTAAGGGATGAGGGTGAATATGCACGCCAATTTCACCTCCGTACAAGTGCGCATCGTTCTGCACATAATCATAAACTGGGGCACCACTCATGGTTTCTCCCGTGGGACTGATGAAAATATAGTTATTAATGGAGTTGTGGAAGCCATTTACGAAGGCTTCAAAATGCTGATTTCTCCACTCCAGGGAAAGATCGGTCTGCAAATTTCGTTCATTTTGAAGGTCAGGGTTTCCTATTTCGTAACGGTTGGTCCCTTCATGTTTTCCATGCGAAGTAAGCTCGGCGAGATTCGGGGCACGAAAGCCGCTGGCAAGATTTAAACGTCCCGATAGATGTTCGGTTAGATCGTATTTTGCTCCAAGAGCTGCGTTCAAACTTTGGAAAGAGCGGTTGACCTCAGGTCGGTAATCGCTATCGCTAACTGAACCATGATTTTCAGTTTTGATATGCCTGACATCGAACCTCAGTCCCCCCTGGAAATCCCATTTTTCGAGATCGTAATGAGAAGTTCCAAAAATACCGAAATCGTCCGTTCTGGCATCAGGAATAAGGATTTCTTCCCCCAGATTCCTGTTCGTCTGATCCATTCCCTGAACCCCAACAATTGTTTTCAATTTGCCAAAATCAGGTAAGTTGTACTTGAGATTGTAGTTAAAAGTTTCCAGGTGCATTTCCAAAGAAGGATCTTCAGGATTGTCTTCAAACTCCCGCCGGTTATTGAATTCATAACCCACTTTAAAGTCGAAGCTGGAGTTTGGCAGGAAAATCTTATTATCAAGACTCAGAATGTTATTGTCAATCTTCTGAAAAGGCAGAGTGAGATCTTTATCGGTTGTTTGTTCACTAATTTTTTCAGGAATCCCAACATTGGTGCGATTATAATTGTACCGAAGATCGGCCTTATAATTTTTGCCCTGGTATCCTATCCCTGTTTTTAGGTCTTTTTCATTAAAGCGGGTATTCGTCACCCTTTGGCCATCACCCGTTTTATAATCGCTATGCGTCGCATAACTTCCGCGGGCAAGGAATTTCAGTTTTTTTCCTGAAGTTTCAGCCATGGCGCTTCCCTGATAGCCTTGTGTATTGCTGAAATAATCAATCTCAACATCAGCATTTGTGGAATTTGCTGCGGCATAAGGCTCGGGGTTTAAATAGAGAACTCCGCCAATGGCATCACTTCCGTAGAGCAGGGAAGCAGGACCTTTGATCACTTCCACGCTACCAATTCCTTTAGAACTGATACCTAAACCATGTTCTCCTCCAAATTGCTGATTTTCGAGCCGCACTCCCTGGGTATAAACCAGAACGCGATTGGAGCTAAGTCCTCTAATGACGGGTTTTCCAATGCCTACGCCGGTGGTAAGGCTTTCCACACCGGCCATCTGGGTAATTCCGTCAGATAAAGTTACTGCGCCTTTTCTGTTCAGCTCGGAAACATCTTCCCGTTCAACGCGCATCACATTCTGGCTTTGAAGCTGATGGAAGGGTGTGGAGACGATTACTTCTTCCATTTCAATGGCCGAAGGCTCCAGGGCCAAAGCCAGATCTTTGGCCGGTAAGCTAATGTCTTGTGAATAGCTGCTATAGCCTATGGACGATATTAGCAGTTTGTAGGAGCCGTTCGGTAAATTCTTCAGGAGAAAATTTCCGTCAAGGTCGGTTACTGTTCCTTTCTCCAACTGCGGGAAATAGATCGTGGCGCCTGCCACAGGCTGTTGAGTTTCTGAATCGGTGATATGTCCTTTAAAGGTATTTTGGCCGTGTACAACAAAAGTTGCCACCACGAGCAGCATGAATAATATTCTGCTTTTCATGTAGAAATTTTAAATGATTATGTATTTGCTAAAAAATATGAGGGTTCCGGATAAACGAAGGGAATTAGCAATACGGCGGTCCGCGAAGCTCGAAAGGAAGCTTCTGGTAATCACTTAAAAACTGGTAATAATTAAAGATAGGTTTTTCCTGCTCCTGGTCAACTACAGGTTCAAAGCTAAAAATCGCAAGCTGCAAAGCCGGATGCTGATGAAATTTGTGTAGCTGACAATCAAAGGGTTTGGCGTGGTAATGCCTTTCCGCATAATGCCGGCAAACTTTGTGATCATGGCCGCTAAAGATGTGTACAAAGCTAAACGTGGCCGGCATTAGGATCAATGCGGCCGCAAAAGAAAGAAATATATTTTTCAGAAAATCCAATTCCTCTTTTTCAATGGCGCAAAGATATCAAATGCTTTTACAAATGGTCGGTATTTCAGCTAAAGTCGCGTCGGGACAGGAAAACTCTGGTTGTACTGCCGGCTAAAATAGACGAAATAATTGTAGAGGAGATAATTCACTTCATAGCCATAGTCTATGTTAGGATCATAATTAATATCCTGCACATAAAGATTTGGATTGTATAATTGTGGCTCGTATACCCGCTGGTTATAGGTAGAGACGAGAATATTATTCTTGCTTTCCAGGTAATCCTGAGAATAATAGCCACGTGGTTTTGCAATGGAATTTATAAACAGGTCAAAGCCGGGTTCAATAATGATAATTTCATACTCCAGGCTGTCGTTGGCAATGCGGATGGTGTCATTTTCGGCATTGGCTATCTTTTCTGACCTCAGATTGCGGTCGCGGGAGGCACCGCAACTATATATGGTAAGGGCCAATATCAGGATGTAGAACAGATTTTTCATACTTCAAATTTAGTGAATTTTACGGAAGAAGGTAGTTTATTTTCCGCCGGTGAAACCGCCAAGAATGCTGCCTCCTTCTTTTCCTTTTTTGCCGCCGCCAAGAAATTTTCCTGCTATATCTCCGATGACTTTTCCGTCGCCGCCGTGCTTCAGGAGACTGTCAATAAGAGAAGAATCATGTGAAGAACTGGAACCAAGTACTGAACTGATAAGGCCCGTGATGCCTGAAGCACCTACATTGTCCTTGCGTTTCTGGCTTCCTAGCAGGCTCATGATCACGGGGGCAGCCATTTTCAAGATGTTGTGTACTGAGTCTTCACTGACATTCAGGGTAGAGCTGATGGTCTTGACAATACCAGACTGTTTCCCTCCGAGGATATGATCCAGGATCTTGCTTCCTTCCGAAGTCATGTCGTCGGGGTTAGCCTGGTCAATATTGTTCAGCAGAGCCCCGTTGTGCTTTTCGCTATCGAGGGCCCCTGAAATTTTCTTGGCTCCTTCTTCGTCTTTGCTGTTATTCTTTAAGGCTCCCAGGAGTAAAGGCATAGCCATTCCCAGTACAGAGCTTACTTTGTCTTTGCTTTCATTGGTTTTATCACTAGCCTTAGCGATCACTTTTTCTCCAATTTCAGTCTTCAATAAATCGAGTATAGATGCCATAATTTTGTTCTTTTAGGTTCTGAATTTAAATTACAGCTTTTCAGGCAAAGAAGGCGTTAAAGATATATTATAAAAAAAGCTCCGGGTTGGTTCCGGAGCTTTCTGCTGTTATAAAAGAAAATGGTTCTACGCCTTTTTTGCTTTCAGGATAGAGATGACCTGTTCGGCTAATTCCATTCCTATGCGATCCTG
>JBAWAB010000227.1:0-11263 GCA_049589035.1 Salegentibacter sp. | reverse complement strand
TAATGTAACGTGATAAACTGGTTTTAATTGTAAATATACTTAGCCTTTGATTTCTTGCAACAGAATTACAGGAATATATTTCCTACGGAAAAACATAATTGATCATTATAAAACTGATAGCTCCCGCTAAAAATCCTATCATCGCCAGGGGTGCAATATTCTTAAAATACCAGCCGAACTTGATCTTTTCCATTCCCATCGCCGCTACTCCGGCAGCTGAACCTATAACGAGCAGGCTTCCACCCGTTCCGGAGCAATAAGCGATAAAATGCCACACTGCATCATCAAGCGGAAAGGTGTACATAGCCATCGAAGCCGCTACCAACGGCACGTTATCGATGACTGAAGACAGGATTCCCAGGATCACCACCACCAGGCTCATATTGGGAATTGCATTAGATAAAGATTTTGCGGCATAAAGCAGAGTTCCTACCTGCTCCCCGCCTATTGAACCATACACCAGACTTTCCAACCCGGCCACAGCCAACAGAATTCCGAGGAAAAAGAGAATACTTGAAAACTCTATCTTTGATAAAGCTTTATGGGTAGAATACATATGCTTTTCGGCCCTGCTGATGTTCTTCACCGGCTTCACATATTCTGAAACCAACCAGACAACACCCAAACTGAATAACATTCCCAGGTAAGGCGGCAAACCCGTTACCCCTTTAAAAACGGGAACAAAGAGGATGGCGCCAAGGCCTGTATATAGCATTTTCTTACTGCTGAGCAAACGTTCTGACTCGGCATCGATACCCGATCTCTTAAGAACGGTAGCCCCCTTAAAGGCTTTCATTCTTGAAGCCAGAGCAAAAGGCAGGGCGAAACAGATAATAGCGGGGATCACCACGTATTCTGAAAGTCCACCGGTGGTCACTTTCTTGTTGATCCAGAGCATAGTAGTAGTCACATCACCAATGGGCGACCAGGCCCCGCCAGCGTTAGCGGCAATGATAATGAGAGCTGCAAACCATACCCGGTAATTACTCTTGGGAACAAGTTTTCGCAGGAGCGTCACGAGAATAATAGTCGTGGTAAGGTTGTCAATAATCGCAGACAGCAGGAAAGCAAGAATTCCAAGAGTCCACAGTAATTTCACCTTATTCGTCGTGGTAATGGCCTTTTTAATGATAGCGAAACCACGGTGTAAATCGATGATTTCTACTATGGTCATGGCACCGATCAGGAAAAACAGAATTTCACTGGTACTACTGAAGTGGTGCATCAGGTTATTTTCGAATCCTTCGGTTTGAATTTCCCGGTTACCCTTCAGAATATTGAAAACCTCACCGTGAGAATTGATGATAGAAAACCAGCCCTGATGAAAGCCGAAGGAAAGAATTGCCCAGATAACTGTGGCCATTAAAAGTGCTGAAACTGCCTTGTCCAGCCTGAGAGGATGTTCCAGGGTGATCGAAAGATACCCCAGAACAAAAATTGCAATTATTATTGAGATCATGATCTATACCAACTGCTTCAGAGCTACCTCGAAAGCGCTTTTACTAAGATTAGTCTTATTGTTATTAATTTGATAAACGTTTTTAATGGCGTTCTCGATAATTTCTGAAGTATCTTTAAAAATGGATTCGTCGGTCATCTGCACTCTTCTTTCCATGAAATAGGCGAAGACACGAGCCATTCCGCAGTTTGAAATAAAATCGGGAATAAGACTTACTCTCTCATCTGTATATTCCATGATGGGCCCAAAGAAGATCTCTTTATCGGCAAAAGGCACGTTGGCCCCGCAGGAGATCACCTCAAGTTTTTTGTCAATCAGATTGGAAATCTGCTCTTTTGTCACCAATCTTGAAGCAGCACAAGGCGCAAAGATCTCTGCGTCAAGATTCCATATTTTTTCGTTGATCTCTTCAAAAGGAATAAGATTGTCAGCCTTCAGAGTGTTACCTGATTTATTGAGGAACAGGTCTTTGATCTCCTCAAAAGAAAAACCTTCTTCCTTGATCAGACCTCCGGCGCGGTCAATAATTCCCACGACCTTAGCGCCCATCTGGGCCAGGTAATAAGCGGCGGCAGAACCCACATTTCCGAAGCCCTGTACAATAGCTTTCTTACCTTCCACATTGCCACCGTAAATATTGTAATAATGGCGTACTGCTTCGGCCACACCGTAACCGGTGATCATATCGGCAACCGTATATTTTCGACGCACATCGGGAGAATAATCGGTATTTTCGAGCACCTTGATCACGCCCTGGCGCAGCTGCCCTATTCTGTTAATCTTATCTGCTTCGGAAGGTTTGAAATGTCCATTAAAGACTCCTTCCTGCGGATGCCAAACGCCGCAATCTTCAGTGATAGGAATCACCTCATTGATTTCATCAACGTTAAGATCGCCTCCGGTTCCGTAGTAGCTTTTCAAAAGCGGGGAAACGGCCTTATACCAGCGCTCCAGCACTCCTTTTTTCCGAGGATCGGAAGGATCGAAGTTGATCCCAGATTTAGCTCCACCTATAGGTGGCCCCGAAACAGTGAATTTCACCTCCATGGTTTTTGCTAAAGACAAGACCTCGTTCATGTCGAGGCCTTTTCTCATCCTGGTACCACCGCCGGCAGCGCCACCTCTAAGGGAATTAATGACGGTCCAGCCTTCGGCTTCGGTTTCAGAATCTTTCCAGTTAAATACAATTTCAGGTTCTTTTTTCTCGTATAACTTAAGTAGATCTTTCATGTATGTTTTGTTTGATAGCAAATATAAAAACTAGGTATTGTGTTTCTTACATTAAAAAGGAATATTTCACGGACTAAAGATCACTCCTGAAGAATGATCGCGTTCTGCTCCTGTTACCGATTTCAGCACATTATCCTCTCCCCGCAGCTTCAACACCCCCAGCAGGGCAAAAATGAGGGCCTCCTTGAAATCGATAAGTTCTTTGGAAGGAATGATGAATTCGGAATCGGCAAACTCCCGAAACTGCGAGATCAGAAAATCGTTGAATGCGCCCCCACCGGTAACCAACACTTTGGAATCTTTTTTCCCGTCAATAGCATTTGCCACCTGCATGGCCACATGCTCACAATAGGTTTCGAGAATAGAGGGAATATCATCTTCAAATTCTTCAAGCAGCGGGAAGATCTCCCTGTTCACCCATTCTATTCCTAAAGATTTTGGAGGTTTTCTTTTGTAAAACCCAAGATTGTTGAGTTCATAAAGCATTTTCTGATTGTGCGGCCCCGATGCGGCGATCTTCCCCCCTTCATCATACTCTTTTCCCAGCTTTTGCGCGTAGTGGTTCATCACCGTGTTTACCGCACAAATGTCGTAGGCGAGCCGCCCATCTTCAGTTTCCGTAGAAATATTAGCAAAACCCCCAAGATTGAGGCAATATTTGTAATCGGAGAATAAAAGCCGGTCACCGATGGGCACCAGAGGAGCACCCTGCCCTCCCAGCTGTACATCCTGCACACGAAAATCGCATACCACTTTCTGGCCGGTGATTTTGGCCAATTCTGGCAGGTTTCCTATTTGCAGGGTATAATTGTTTTCGGGCTCGTGTTTAATGGTATGCCCGTGACTGCAGACGGCATCAATCTCCTCAAGCTTATTCTTCTCTATAAAGCAGGAGATCTTACCGGCAAGATAGCGGGTGTATTCCTTGTTCAATTCCTGAAGCTCTTCTTCAGAAAAATCAATAGCTTTGGCCAATTTTTGCCTCCATTTCTCAGGATAAGCAAGAGTTTCTGCTGCGAGGATCTGGTATTCCCATTTTTCTCCCGGCCTCAGGCTCACATAAATAAGATCGATCCCGTCAAGGGAAGTGCCCGACATGGCACTGATGACCTTGTATTCCATTTTTTTCATATTCGTAAAAATAATCAATCATAATTGAAAATTAGGCATCAAAAAGTTATCTTTGGTCACCAAAATTAGTTTTTCCTAAAACGATATAGTATGGATTTCAAACTTACAGAAGAACATATCATGATACGCGATGCAGCGCGCGACTTTGCCAAAAATGAATTGCTGCCGGGCGTGATTGAACGCGACGAAAAACAACAATTTCCAGCAGAACAGATTAAAAAAATGGGGGAACTTGGTTTCCTTGGAATGATGGCCTCTCCAGAGTATGGCGGAGGCGGCATGGACACTATCTCCTATGTGTTGGCCATGGAAGAGATTTCCAAGATCGATGCCTCTGCTTCCGTAGTGATGTCGGTAAACAATTCTTTGGTTTGCTGGGGCCTTGACACCTATGGTTCGCCTGAACAAAAGGAAAAATATCTCTCAAAACTTACTACCGGCGAAAAACTTGGTGCCTTCTGTCTTTCGGAACCCGAAGCCGGAAGTGACGCCACTTCCCAAAGGACCACTGCTATAGACAAAGGTGACCACTACATACTTAACGGCACCAAGAACTGGATCACCAATGGGGGAACCGCCGATTACTACCTGGTGATCGCCCAAACCGACCGTGAGAAAAAACACCGCGGAATCAACGCCTTTATCGTTGAAAAAGGATGGGAAGGTTTTGAAATAGGACCAAAAGAACAAAAATTGGGTATCCGTGGAAGTGACACACATTCTTTAAACTTCAATGATGTAAAAGTGCCTAAAGAAAACCGCATTGGTGAAGATGGCTTCGGTTTTAAATTTGCCATGAAAACCCTTTCAGGTGGAAGAATCGGGATCGCTGCACAAGCGCTCGGAATCGCTTCAGGTGCCTATGAATTGGCAAAGGCTTATTCCAAGCAACGCAAAGCCTTCGGAACAGAGATCTGCAACCATCAGGCGATCGCTTTCAAGCTAGCCGATATGCACACTTCTATCGAAGCTTCCCGCCACCTGGTAATGAAAGCGGCCTGGGATAAAGACCAGAAACAGAATTACGACCTTTCCGGAGCAATGGCAAAATTGTACGCTTCTAAAACAGCAATGGACGTGACCGTGGAAGCGGTGCAGGTTCACGGCGGAAATGGATATGTAAAAGAATATCATGTAGAGCGATTGATGCGGGATGCGAAAATCACCCAGATCTATGAAGGAACTTCCGAAATTCAGAAAATAGTCATTTCAAGAAGTATTCTCAGAGATTAGCATACAAAGCACACTCTAAAAAAAAGTCCGTTTTTTTACTCAAAAACGGACTTTTTCTTTTTTTCTGCAGTCCATGATGATTTAAAAATCATCAACAGCAGCAGCCTCAAAATACTAATTTTGCATTTATTCAGCCTTTAATTCCTTTTACTGCATTTCTTACCTGCTTTGCCTCTAAGTCTTTCATTTTCATCATACAAATCGATACTTTTGTCTTAATAACTTAAGGACGAAGGACATGAAATTAACTGAACAGGGGCTCTATTCTCCCGAATTTGAGCACGACAATTGTGGCGCAGGATTTATATGTAATCTCGAAGGAAAACGTACCAATGATATCATTCATAAAGCTCTTGACATTCTCATTAGACTTGAGCACAGAGGTGCGGTAAGCGCCGATGGAAAAACCGGTGACGGTGCCGGAATTCTTATCGAAATTCCACACGATTTTTTTAAGACACAGTGTGAATTCGATCTTCCCGAATTTCGCGAATATGCCGTGGGAATGGTTTTTCTTCCCAGATCGGAAAACCAACGGAACATCTGCAAGAAAATATTTGAAGAGGAAATTGATTATCAAGGCCTGAATGTGATTGGCTGGCGGGAAGTGCCGGTTGACCGTTCCTGCCTGGGAAGCATAGCTGCCTTATCTGAACCAAATGTACAGCAAATCTTTATTGGAAAAGGCGACGATGTTTCTACGGAAGAATTCAATGCAAAGCTTTTTGCCGCAAGAAAAATGGCCGAGCACAAGATTGAAAAGTCCGAACTTTCTGAAGCTGAATATTTCTACCTGCCAAGTTTATCTACCAATACCATTATATATAAAGGACTGTTGATGCCACAGGATATCAACAATTATTACCGCGACCTTGATGATCCGCGGGTGGTTACAAAACTGGCTCTGGTACACCAGCGCTTCTCCACCAACACCTTCCCAACCTGGGACCTGGCACAACCTTTCAGGTATATGTGCCACAACGGTGAAATCAACACCCTTCGCGGAAACCTGAGCCGAATGAAGGCCAGGGAAGAACTTTTTGAAAGCGAGCTTTTCGGCGATGACCTTAAAGAAATAGTTCCCATTACCGGGGAAGGCAAATCAGATTCCGCTTCCATGGATATGGTGCTGGAACTGCTGCTGCAAACGGGACGTTCCCTGCCTGAAGCCATTATGATGATGGTGCCCGAAGCCTGGGAAAAGAATCCCTCAATGCCCGACGAGAAAAAAGCCTTCTACGAATATAATGCCTGTATCATGGAGCCGTGGGATGGCCCTGCTTCCATTCCTTTTACAGATGGTAATTACATTGGTGCGCTGCTTGACCGAAACGGGCTTAGGCCTTCACGATATACGCTTACCAAAGATGGCTATGTGATCATGTCTTCAGAAACAGGAGTGATTGATATCAAGCCTGAAAATGTGGAATTACATGGACGTCTTGAACCGGGAAGAATGTTTCTGGTAGACATGAATGAAGGGCGCATTATAGGCGATGAAGAAGTAAAGAGCAATATCGTTTCCCGTCTTCCTTACAGAAAGTGGCTCGATGAGAATCTGCTTCCTTTGGCTGAAGTGCCTTATACCGGCAACAAAACTCCGGTTGAAAAAATTGACTACAACACCCGCCAAAAACTTTTTGGTTATACCCTCGAAGACATCAGTACCATCATTACGCCAATGGCCACACAGGGAAAAGAAGCTATTGGCTCTATGGGAGCCGATATGCCGCTGGCGGTACTTTCTGATAAGCCGCAACTCCTGTTCAACTATTTTAAGCAGCTGTTCGCCCAGGTAACCAATCCGCCGCTGGATGGAATCAGGGAAGAGATCGTTACCGATATCAGCCTTTCTATTGGGGAAGACCGCAATATTTTTGATGTTATCCCCGAGCAGTGTAAAAAATTGAGAATTCAGAATCCGGTGATCTCCAATGAGGATCTGGACAAAATAAAATATATAGATTACCCCGGCTTCAAGGCAAAATCGGTTTCCATTCTTTATGAAGCTGATAAAGGCCTCAATGGGCTGGAGACCCGTCTTGATGAAATGATCACCGAGATTACGAATGCGGTAGATGACGGTTGTAATATCATCATTTTATCCGACAGGAATGTAAATCCCAAACTGGCTCCAATTCCTTCGATTCTGGCCTGTTCCTTCGTACATCACATGGTGAAAAAGCACAACCGCAGATCTTCCTTCGGAATTGTGATCGAATCAGCCGAACCGCGGGAACCACATCATTTCTCTTTGCTCTTCAGCTATGGTGCCAGTGCGATCAATCCGTACATGGTAAATGAGATCATTACCAAAATGGTGGAAGACAAAGAGATTGACGTACAGGATCCTGAAGTTGCGGTAGAAAATTTCAATACTGCCATCGGTAAAGGAATTGTCAAGATCATGAACAAGATTGGTATTTCTACGCTTCATTCTTACCGCGGAGCGCAGATTTTCGAAATTCTTGGGCTAAACAAAAAGTTTGTCGACAAGTATTTCACCAATACACCAACGCGTATTGAAGGAATTGGTTTGTATGAAATTGAAAAAGAAATTCAGAAGAGATACAAGGCAGCTTTTACTCCACCGGAAACCGAAGTTGGCCTTGATCTCGAAATAGGCGGCGAATACCGCTGGAGAAGGAACGGGGAAAGACACATGTTTAATCCCGCGAGCGTTGCAAAACTTCAGCAGGCCGTAAAACAGAATAATCCGAAATCTTACGAAGAATATTCCCAGCTCATTAACGAGCAGAGCAAAAACCTGATGACCCTGCGCGGAATGTTCAAATTCAAGGATAAGAATCCTATTCCTCTCGAGGAAGTAGAGCCGTGGACAGAGATCGTGAAAAGATTTAAAACCGGCGCGATGTCCTTCGGATCTATTAGCAAGGAAGCGCACGAGAACCTGGCCATCGCCATGAACCGGATGAAAGGGAAAAGTAATTCCGGAGAAGGTGGAGAAAACCCGGAACGCTTCCACAAGAGTCCTGACGGCAACTGGCGAAATTCCGCCATTAAGCAGGTTGCTTCGGGAAGATTCGGCGTTTCTATAGACTACCTGAGCAGTGCGCAGGAAATTCAGGTAAAAATGGCCCAGGGAGCCAAGCCGGGAGAAGGCGGACAATTACCTGGTCCAAAAGTGAACCCTGATATTGCTAAAACCCGAAATTCGACGCCTTATGTGGGTCTTATTTCGCCACCACCACACCACGATATTTATTCTATCGAGGATTTGGCACAGCTCATCTTCGACCTTAAGAATGCTAACCGCGATGCCAGGATCAACGTAAAATTGGTATCGAAAGTTGGAGTGGGAACCATTGCGGCCGGAGTTGCCAAGGCTAAAGCCGATGTGGTTCTAATTTCGGGCTATGACGGAGGAACGGGAGCTTCACCACTCACCTCGCTTCGCCACGCCGGTCTTCCCTGGGAGCTCGGTATTGCCGAAGCCCAGCAAACGCTGCTTTTAAACAATTTAAGAAGCCGTATTGTCGTAGAATGTGACGGTCAGCTTAAAACGGGGCGCGACGTAGCCATTGCCTGTCTCCTGGGCGCCGAAGAATTCGGTTTCGCAACTGCACCGCTCGTGGCTTCAGGTTGTATCATGATGCGCGCCTGCCACCTGAACACCTGCCCCGTAGGAATTGCCACCCAGGATCCTGAACTTCGAAAGAATTTCAAGGGAACTCCGGAGCACGTGATCAATTTCATGTATTTCATAGCGCAGGAATTACGTCAAATTATGGCCGATCTTGGTTTCAGAAGCATCAACGAAATGGTGGGACAAAGCCAGAAGCTGGATATGAACCGTGCCATTGAACATTACAAAGCTGAAGGCATTGATCTTTCGAAGATCCTCTACAGGCCAAAGGTAGATGATGAAATGCCCTTGCACAATACCCATTCTCAGGATCATAATCTTGAAAATGTGCTCGACTTTAAGATACTTTCTAAGGCGCATCCTGCCATTTACAGAAAGGAACCTACAAGCCTGCATTTCCCCATCAGCAACATCAACCGTACGACGGGTGCGATCATTAGCAATGAAATTTCAAAGATTCACGGAGCCAAAGGTCTGCCTGAAAACACGCTGACGCTCAACTTCACCGGATCGGCAGGACAGAGCTTTGGTGCTTTTGCCGCCCGCGGACTCACGATGAATGTGGAAGGCAACAGTAATGATTACTTCGGAAAAGGCCTTAGCGGAGCTACTCTTAGCGTTAGAAAACCTAAGACTGCAACTTTTAAATCTGATGAAAACGTCATTATAGGGAATGTGGCTCTTTATGGAGCGACTGCCGGAGAAGCCTATATCAACGGAATTGGCGGAGAAAGATTCTGCGTAAGAAATTCCGGAGCAAAAGCAGTGATAGAAGGCATTGGCGACCACGGCTGTGAATACATGACTGGCGGTATCGCGGTAATATTGGGCAGAATTGGGAGGAATTTCGCAGCAGGGATGAGCGGAGGAATTGCCTACATCTACAATCCAGAAAACAAGCTGGACACCAATAACTTCAATATGGAAATGATCGGACTCGAAGACCCTTCCGAGGCAGACCAAAAAGAACTGAAGCGGCTTATCACACGGCACTACCATTATACCGAGAGCGATCTTGCAAAAGAAATTCTCGACAATTGGGAAGCAAACGCCGGAAAATTCATAAAGGTTATGCCTGTTGAATTCAAAAAGGCACTTAAAAAACTCGAAGAAGAAAGATTGAAAAAAGAACAAAGAGAACTAAAAACAGCATAAGAAATGGGAAAGCTAAGAGGATTTATGGAATATGACCGTACCGCAGAAGCAAAGAATCCTGTTTCTGAACGAGTCAAGAATTATAAAGAATTTACCCACGAACTGGATACGGAGGAACTTGAGAAACAGGGCGGACGTTGTATGGATTGCGGAATTCCGTTTTGCCACAGCGGGTGTCCTGTAGGGAATTTAATTCCAGATTTCAATGATGCCGTCTATCAAAACGACTGGCAAAAAGCACTGAAGATATTACACTCCACCAATAATTTTCCGGAATTCACCGGACGGCTTTGTCCTGCTCCTTGCGAATCGGCTTGTGTGTTGGGTATCATTGAGCCGCCGGTGAGTATTGAGCTTATCGAAAAGTACATTGTGGAAAGAGGATTTAAAGAAGGCTGGATCAAACCACAACCCCCGAAGCACCGTACCGGAAAGACCATTGCCGTAGTAGGCTCTGGTCCCGCAGGCCTTGCTGCTGCACAACAGCTAAACCGGGCGGGCCATTCGGTGACCGTTTTCGAAAGAGATATGAAAGTTGGCGGATTACTGAGATATGGAATTCCTGATTTTAAGATGGAAAAGCACGTGATTGACCGCAGGCTGGAGGTGATGGAAGGTGAAGGGATTGAATTCAAGACCGGCGTGAACGTGGGCGTGAACTACGAGGTCGAAAAACTGAAGAAATTTGATGCGATCGTACTTTGTGGAGGAGCTACTCAAAGAAGGAAGCTTCCTATAAACGGTGCTGATGCCAAAGGAGTGGTACAGGCAATGGATTTTCTGAAGAGAAACAACGAGGTTGTAGACGGTCTTGCCCAGCCTACCGAAGAGCTGAACGCAAAAGGAAAAAATGTGATCGTTATAGGTGGTGGAGACACCGGATCGGACTGTGTGGGAACATCGAACAGGCATGGTGCCAAATCGGTTACCAATTTCGAAATTATGCCCATGCCGGCAGAATTCCGAACTAGCGAAAATCCCTGGCCTTACTGGCCGTTTACGCTGAAGACGACTTCGTCTCACGAAGAAGGTGTCAACCGGAACTGGAGCATTTCTACCAAAGAATTTATAAAAGACCAGGATGGAAATCTCAAAGCTCTTAAAACGGTGGAAATCGAATGGGTAACCCAAGAAGGAAAGCGTCCGCAGCTGAAAGAAGTGCCAAATTCGGAAAAAGAATGGCCGTGTGAGCTGGCGTTGCTTGCCCTTGGTTTTACCGGACCTGAAAAGACGTTGAGCCAGCAATTAGGGCTCGAGCTTGACGGAAGGACCAATATTAAGGCCGGGACTAATGACTACCAAACCAATGTACCGAACATCTTTGCGGCCGGAGATATGCGCAGAGGTCAGTCGTTGATCGTTTGGGCAATTTCTGAAGGTAGAGAGGCAGCTCATCATGTAGATAAATTCCTGATGGGGAAAACTCAACTTCCAACAAAAGGACCGGG
>JBAWAB010000226.1:0-2098 GCA_049589035.1 Salegentibacter sp. | reverse complement strand
AGGGTCTGTAAATTAAACTCTGTCTGAACTTTTAATATCTCTAGTAGAAATCTCGGATGTGCTGGTATTTAATTCCAGAGGTATCCTATCACCAAATTTAATATAAAATTGCTGAATGGTCAGGCTCCAGTTATGCAAAGGAGCTGTCCATTTTTTCTCAATGTTCTTTGTAGCCAGGTAAACCAGCTTGAGGAGTGCCATATCGTTAGTAAAGGCACCCTTGGTTTTAGTGATTTTCCTGATCTGACGGTGGAATCCTTCTACAGCATTTGTGGTATAAATGATCTTTCTAATAGGCTCTGTGTACTGAAAATATTGAGAGAGCTGTTCCCAATTACGTTGCCAGCTTTCAATGACCACGGGATATTTGCTGCCCCACTTTTCCTCCAAATTAAGTAGTTCATCTTCAGCTACTTCTTTATTTACAGCCCGATAGACTTTTTTAAGGTCTTTCATAAATTCCTTTTGATCCTTGGAAGCAATATACTTCAGTGAATTACGGATTTGGTGCACGATACAAAGTTGTACCTGTGCTTTTGGAAAAACACTTAAAATGGCCTGAGTAAATCCCTTGAGGTTATCGGTGCAGGCGATAAGGACATCCTCAAGACCTCGGTTGTGCAGATCGGTCAGGACCTGTAGCCAGAAATTGGCACCTTCACTTTCAGAAATATACATTCCAAGGACTTCCTTTTTTCCTTCTTTAGTTATACCTAAAATGTTGTAAAGGGCTTTATGAGTGATCTTTCCATCCACTTTTACTTTATAGTGCATGGCATCCAACCACACAATACAATAGAGCGACTCCAAAGGACGGCTCTGCCAGGCTTTTATATCTGGAATGATCTGATCAGTTATTTGGCTGAGAACGGTATGAGAAATATCGGTATCATACATTTCTTTGATGTGCCCGGAGATATCACGATAACTCATTCCAAGCCCGTATAGGCCAATGATTTTATCGGAGAGATTATCCGCTAAAATAGTTTGTCGTTTCTTGACCAGTTCCGGCTCAAAGCTGCTCTGACGGTCCTGAGGAGTCTCGATCTCAAAGGAGCCAAAGCCACTTTTAAGCTTCTTCTTTCCTTTGCCGTTACGTTTGTTACCCCCGGAACGCTGTTCCTTGTCTAAATGAGCATCCATCTCTGCCTGCAAGGCTTTTTCGATGACATTCTTTAGCATGGGAGCAAAAGCTCCGTCTGCACCAAATAAGCTCTTACCTGACATAAACTGGTCAAGCACTTTTTTCTCAAATTCCTGTTGTTCTTTTGTTGTCATAATACTGTCTGAATGAAACTAATAAATAATTCTACTCAGACAGAGTTTATTTTACACTCTCGATGAGTACGATTAACATTATACGAAACAAATTGTTGGCCAGGGCATTTGCCGTTGTAGCAAGAGGCACCCCATATGTCAATATGATGAAATATACTTCTTAAATCATTTTTACTATTTTTTAGGTATTCTTATCGAGGAAGGAAACCAAATTTTTCCACTGGTTTAAGCTAATTTTTCAGAGTAAAAAAGTGGACAAAGAAAATATTGCCGGAATATAACCTATTCTTAATTCCGCAAAGAAAGCTTTTATGCATTTGTTCCCTTGCTTTGAACTCCGCATCTTTTCAGGGTTCATACTTGACTTACAACATCCATAGCCCCACTTTCCTTTTTAAACTGCGAAAAAACAACATCCTTTCTTGGACAGCGGCATAAAGCCGCTCCGGCTTCGCCTACTCTTTTTATACGCTTTACCAATCCCGGATGTTGTATAACAAAAGCATCAAAAAGGTAATGTGAGGGCACTATAGGAAGTAAGTCAAAATCAACAATCATGAAATCAATACGAAGACAAAAAATAGCAAGAGCACAAAAAAATCAAAAAAGGAAAATGTTCTGGATATAAAAAGTAAGCCGGTTCAACTGCGTTGCCAAAAAATCAAAACAATAGAGAAAGTTTATCATCAGAAATTTGGTTTTACCATAGGACTCTATAGGAAGTAAATCCAGAAGGAAAAGATAGAAGCAATTCCAAATCCTACAATTAGATCAAGTCTGAGATTAAAAACAAAAAAAAGGAAAATGCTCTGGATATATA
>JBAWAB010000225.1:0-22774 GCA_049589035.1 Salegentibacter sp. | reverse complement strand
GTCTAACGTCTGGTTAGTATCTGTAATATTCCGGCTTAAACGGACCTTTTACTTCCACGCCGATATATTCGGCTTGTTCTTCACTTAATTCCGTAAGTTCCACGCCAATTCTGTCCAGGTGAAGCGCCGCAACTTTTTCGTCAAGATGCTTCGGAAGCATATATACTTCATTCTTGTATTTTTCAGGGTGGTTCCAAAGCTCGATCTGCGCCAAAGTCTGGTTGGTGAAGGAGTTACTCATCACAAAGCTTGGATGGCCAGTAGCGCAACCAAGGTTTACAAGACGACCTTCGGCAAGAAGGATGATGTCTTTCCCATCGATAGTATATTTATCTACCTGCGGCTTGATCTCGTCTTTTGTGTTTCCGTAGTTCTCATTCAACCAGGCAACAGCGATCTCATTGTCAAAATGGCCAATATTACAAACGATGGTCTTGTCTTTCATCGCTTTAAAATGCTCGGGACGAACAATTCCTTTGTTTCCGGTAGTGGTGATCACGATATCTGCCTTTGAAACCACTGTCTCAAGTTTCTTCACTTCATAGCCGTCCATCGCCGCCTGTAGCGCACAAATGGGGTCGATCTCGGTAACGGTTACGATAGCACCGGCACCTCTAAAGGAAGCGGCAGTACCTTTTCCAACATCTCCGTAACCACAAACCACAACTCTTTTTCCGGCCAACATCACGTCGGTTGCACGGCGAATCGCATCAACAGCGCTTTCACGACACCCGTATTTATTATCGAATTTTGACTTAGTCACCGAATCGTTCACATTGATCGCGGGCATAGGAAGTGTTCCTTTTTTCATGCGGTCATACAAACGGTGAACTCCGGTAGTGGTTTCTTCAGAAAGACCTTTAATGTCTTCAGCCAGTTCAGGATATTTATCCAAAACCATATTGGTCAAATCTCCGCCATCGTCAAGGATCATATTGAGCGGTTTTCTATCTTCCCCAAAGAACAGGGTTTGCTCGATACACCAGTTAAATTCCTCTTCGGTCATGCCCTTCCAGGCGTAAACAGGAATTCCGGCGGCGGCAATGGCTGCAGCAGCCTGATCCTGGGTAGAGAAAATATTACAGGAGCTCCAGGTAACTTCAGCTCCAAGAGAGATAAGCGTCTCGATAAGAACGGCTGTCTGGATTGTCATGTGAAGACAACCGGCAATACGGGCGCCTTTCAAAGGCTGTTCGTCTTTATATTCCTCGCGCAGAGCCATTAGGCCCGGCATCTCGGCTTCGGCGAGTTCTATCTCTTTACGCCCCCAATCGGCAAGGCTGATATCTTTAACTTTATAGGCCGTGTAAGGCACTGTTTTAGTCGACATATTGTTATATTTGAATATTAGGAAATTTCGCAGTGCAAAAATACATAATATAGAATAAATCTACATGCCTATTTACAAAACAATAACAGTAAATCCGGGGACTAAGGTCTTCATTTGGAAGGTGGAAGAGTCTTATGAATGGCTTAGTGAAGGAATCAATTTGACCCAACACTGCCGCGAACGTGTAGACGGGATGAAATCGCAGATCCACAAACGCGGATTCATGAGTATCAGACATTTGATGGCTGAAGCCGGCTATGTAGATCACGACCTGTATTATGATGAGCTGGGAAAACCACATCTCAGGGACGATAAACACATTTCGATTTCGCATTCCTTCAACTATACCGGCATTATTGTAGGCGATCATGCCGTGGGGATCGATATTGAGAGGCAACGGGAAAAGATCCTTAAGATTGCTGAAAAATTCACTCCTCTTGAAGAGTATCACACCGTGGCTAACGAGGAAGCGCTTATTAGAAAGCTCACCATCGTTTGGGGTGCCAAGGAGTCTATTTACAAGATGTTTGCCGAGCCGGGGCTGGGTTTCCTGCAGCATATCTACATTGAAGATTTCGATTTTGATGCAGCAAAAACTACTGGAAAGGTTAACTTCAAAGGCAAAAAGTCGGAATATGCAATCGATTTTTTTGAATTTGATGGCTTCACATGTGTCTATGCCCAGCCTTTAGAGGTAAAAACAAGCAATTGATGAATTCTGCTTCTGTTTTGAGAGATCTTCAGCAGGCGAGGCTTTCGGGTCGGTCCTTGCTGGCGGTTCTTATAGATCCCGATAAATTTGACAATCAGACTGCAGCGGTTTTTCTTCGGAAATTGCCGTTGGAGGTGACTCATCTTTTTGTAGGCGGAAGCACCGTGGAACCTACCAAAACAGAAGCGACGGTGAAGGCAATAAAAGCTGAAACTTCGCTGCCTGTAGTGCTGTTTCCGGGGCATTATACCCAGATCACTGAAGCTGCTGATGCACTCTTATTTCTTAGCCTGCTCTCTGGCAGAAATCCGGAGTATCTAATTGGCCAGCAGGTGAAAGCGGTGGGACTGTTGCGGCATTCCAGATTAGAAGTCATTCCCGCCGGCTATATTCTCATTGATGGCGGCCGCGAATGTGCGGTGCAAAAGGTGAGTAAGACCGAACCGCTTCCACAGGAAAATATTCAGAACATCGTCAACACTGCCCTGGCTGGACAATTTTCAGGAAAAAAGCTTATCTATCTCGAAGCCGGAAGTGGTGCCAGTAATCCCGTTTCCGCCGAAATTATTTCTGAAGTGAGAGCGGCTCTCGAGATTCCGCTTATTGTTGGCGGCGGAATCCGTTCTTCAGCAGGTCTTAAAAAAGCTTTTACCGCCGGAGCCGACATGGTGGTGATTGGAACTGCCTTTGAAAATGGCCAATTTCAACACCAGTCAAAAGAAAAGATTCAGGTCTTTTCTGCTGAATAATTCTTCACTTTTGAAATTCCATTTGAGGTATGCTGAAAATGCTGTCGATTTATGACTAACTTTGATTTCCGAAAATCGAACTGATTGGAATTCCGTCGAAAAATACCCCCGGAATTCCCCAATTTTAAGCCTATTTAGATGAAAATTTCAGTAGAATTAACTCTTTCTCCTCTTCAGGATGACTTCGAGCCTGCGATCATCAATTTTATTAAAAAAATGCGCCATTCCGGATTGACTGTGATGGAAAATCCGCTGAGTACGCAGGTTTATGGCGATTACGATAAGGTGATGGAGGTACTCAATGAAGAGATAAAAACTGCTTTTGAGGCTATGGATCGTGGGTTGCTTTACATGAAAATCGTAAAATCTGACCGAAGCAACTATGCAGCAGATTTTTGATTTTTTTCTGGCTCCTTATCGCGACGCCAGCCTTTTATCCATAATTTTTGAAGCCGTAGTCTTCATTTTCGGGATTTTAAGCGTTTATTATTCCAAGAAGGAAAATATCCTGGTATATCCTACCGGGCTTATCGCCACTATCATCACCGTTTACCTGCTGTACAGGGCACAATATTACGGCGATATGATGATGAATGTGTATTATTCGGTGATGAGCGTGTACGGCTGGATCAACTGGTCCCGCAAAAAAGGAGGAGAGTATGTGGTGCCGATCACCCGCACCAATACCCGCGAAAAAATTATTGGTTTCGGGCTTTTTGTACTCACCATGATCGTTACCTATGGCGTTTATCGTGCTTTTGGCTATGAGATTCAAACGGCGAATTATATCGATATTTTCACCTCTGGCGTGTTCTTTACCGCCATGTGGTATATGGCAATTAAAAAACTGGAAAACTGGACCCTTTGGATCTTTGCCGATCTTATAACTGTGCCGCTATACGCTTACAGAGGTTTGGGCATGCTGGCACTTCAATATCTGGTTTTCACAATTCTGGCCGTTCAGGGCTATTTGGTATGGAAGAAAAGCTTAAACAGAGGCCATGTGATCTCGTAAAAGTCGTGCTTTTTGGGCCCGAATCTACCGGAAAGAGCACGCTTGCAGAAAGACTTTCCCGGCACTATAATACGGTGTGGGTAGAAGAATTCATGCGCGAATACCTTCAGGAGAAGTGGGACTTGCATCAAACGGTCTGTGAGCCACATGATGTGCTGCCTATTGCCGAAGGGCAAATTCAGCGGGAAAATCAGCTTTCCGGCCACGCGAACCGCTTGCTTATCTGCGATACTGACCTACTGGAACTTAAGGTTTATTCTGAAGCCTATTACAACGGATTTTGTGAGCCTGAACTTCTTAAACATGCGTTAAACAACCACTATCATGTCTACTTTTTAACGTATATTGATGTTCCCTGGACACCCGATGATCTCAGGGATAAACCCCACGACCGGGAAGGCATGTTTTCCAGATTTGAGAAGTCCCTACAACTTCACAACAAGCCTTACGTGGTTTTAAAAGGTGACGAAAATGAACGTTTTGAAACTGCGGTGTCCGTTATTGACCAACTTTTAAAAACACAAGAGCGTGAAATTCAGTGAAATGGACATCCTGCAAATTCAGGAGAAAGGATTAACTACAAGCGAAGTCGAAGAACAAATAAAGATCTTTAAGAGAGGAAATATAAAAGTGGATATCCGGAAGGCAGCCACTTTAGGAGACGGGATCTTTCAGTATTCCGAAGCCGAAAAGAAAGATCTTATCCATCATTACGAACGGGAAATGAACCAGCTTGATCTCATCAAGTTCGTTCCTGCCTCGGGTGCTGCAACCCGCATGTTTAAGGCGCTGCACAATTTTGTTTACGAATTCAATCCCGGCGAAGAAAGCCTCAGGGAATACCTTGATCGTAAGGAAAACCAGAAACTTCAGCACTTTTTTACCGATGTGGAAAAGCTGCCGTTCTATGGCGAAGCTTTAAAAGCTGCAAAGTCGAATAATCCCGAATACGACGATCTTTCGACAGATGAACAGCAGCTGGAGCTGGTAAAGAATATGTTGTATTCTGAAGGTTTGCACCTCAGCGATTATCCAAAAGGGCTCGTGCCTTTTCATCGTTACGGCGATCACACAGCCACAGCCTTTGAAGAACATCTTTTTGAAGCTTCCAAATATTTAAAAAGCGGCGGAGTTGCAAAGTTGCACTTTACCGTAGCCGAGGGCGACAAAGAAAAGTTCAAGGCTGAATTTGACCGAATTAAGGACAGGCTTGAAGAGGAAACCCATACCCGTTATGAGATATCCTATTCTTACCAGAATCCTAAGACCGATACCATAGCCCTTGATGATCATTTTGAACCTTTCCGAACCGAAGAAGACCGGCTTTTCTTCAGACCCGGCGGTCATGGAGCGCTAATTGAAAATCTGAACGAGCAGGATGCCGACCTGGCATTTTTGAAGAATATAGACAATGTCGTGACCGAAAAAAATGTTGGCGAAGTAGTGGAGTACAAAAAGATGCTGGGCGGGAAGATACTGAAGCTTCAGCAGCAGATATTTCACTTTCTGAAGAGTTTGGATAAAGAAGAAACTTCCGACGAACTGATTGAGGAGATCGTTGAGTTTCAGGACAGGGAACTGTTCATAAAACCTGCACCTGGTTTTAAGGATCTTTCCGCAGGAGAAAAAAGGGAATTTTTGAGAGAAAAACTTAACCGGCCTTTGCGCATCTGCGGAATGGTGAAAAATGAAGGTGAACCCGGCGGCGGACCTTTCCTCGTAAAAGGAGAAGACGGGGAAATTTCTCTGCAGATCATAGAAGGCGCACAAATAGATAATGACAATCCTGAACAGGTAAAAATAGCAAAGGAAGCCACGCATTTTAATCCGGTAGACATCATTTGCGGCCTGCGGAACTATAATGGTGAAGGTTTTGACCTGCACAAATATGTTGATCCTAACATGAGCTTTATTGCTGACAAGACCAAAGATGGCAAGCCTTTGAAGGCCCTTGAACGCCCAGGTCTCTGGAATGGTGGCATGGCACATTGGAATACTGTTTTTGTGGAAATCCCGGTTTCCACTTTTAATCCGGTGAAGACGGTGGCCGATCTGCTCAAGCAGAGTCATCAGGTAAGCTAGGACGGTTTGGAAGAGGACAAGCTATTACAGGAACTTCAGTTTAAGGCGGTGAGGAGTTCGGGGGCTGGCGGGCAGCATGTGAATAAAACGGCCTCCAAGGTTGAGCTTCATTTTGATCTGGAAAATTCTGCGGCACTTACTGAAGCCGAAAAAGAAAGACTTCAGAAAAAACTCAGTTCCCGGCTCACCAAAGAGTCGGAGCTTATCCTGCAAAGCGGCGCCACCAGAAGCCAGCATGCCAATAAAGAGGATGTAATCGTCAGATTTCTGGAGCTTATCAAAGAATCCCTTAAAAAGCCAAAGCCCAGGAAAAAAACGAGACCCACCAAAGCTTCTAAAATAAAACGGCTGAAGAAGAAGAAAATTAAGGCCGAGAAAAAGGCGCAACGAAAGAATCCTCTTCAGTAAAATTGAGGAGATTTTCTACACTTCCCTGGAAATAAGCCCTGAATTCCACAATATTGGCAGACTTTGGGAAGATCTCACCACAGGGTTTAATTCGCTGATTATTAATGAGTTTTATTGTTTCTGAAGCTTTTGGTACAATTTTGCCCCTGTCATTAGTGATTGCAATGAGACATGCACATTGTATGATTTAAAACGTGCAGATTTACTGCTGTACAATTTTTAGATTTTCGGATTAAAAGAGGCCTGGGAAGGCCTCTTTTTTATGCTGGATTTTTTTCGGTTTGGGCGGTTAATGCTTGAATGGCTTCTCCTGAGGTGAATTTTCTACATAATTTTTTCTTAAATCCCGCTTTTTCTACATAAAATTTGCCAATAATTTTTTCATTAAAAAGCTACTTTGCTTAAAAATCAAGGCTTTATGTGAGGTTGTAAAGAAATGGCCCGATTCTTACATATACTATAGTAACCTTAAAGCTTAAAACGTAAAACCTTTAAAACTCAGAATTATGAAAAAGTTAGGATTATCTTTAATTGCAGTGGCAGGAATGTTTTTCTTTAGTACTAATGTGCAGGCGCAAACAGAAACAGAGACAACCACCGATATGCAAACCACCACCCAGGCGCAGGAAGATTGGGCTTCAGTAGATGTGGCAGCTTTGCCCCAGACCGTAAAAGATGCGGTGATGAATGACTATACGGGCGCAACCACCGAAAAAGCATGGTCTGAAGAAGAAAGTGGCAAAACCATTTATAAACTTTCTCTAAATGTTAATGGAGAAACCAAAACTGTTTATGCTGACCAGGACGGTAACTGGATCCAGAAGAGTGACGAAATGGATGAGATGGATGAGGAATAGGCTTAGCCATTCTTCACTAACTAACAAAACCAATTTACTCTTGGAAAATTAATTCCTATACCACCATAGTGATTCCCTTCAATCGCTATGGTGGTAAATATTTTAGAAAGCCGGAAATAAAGAGAAGCCGACTCTTCCGGTGTCAGGGAAACAGGGTAGCACAACCGCAGGGTTGCAAATCTGGTTCGGAGTTTTGACAGATGCGAGATTCTTCAGCGGTTCTCCGCTATATCAACTAACACTTGAAGACTTGCATCGGGAGCTGTAAAGGAGGCGCCATTCCTGTTCGTCTGATAAATGGATACCCGCAATGACAAGTATAAATTCTTTAGATTTGTCAGGAAAAAGAGGTCTTTTTTGAAGGCCTCTTTTTTTATGCTTAAATTTAAAAGCTGTGACTATAAGATTGTTAAATTTGCATTAGGTGGTTAAAACACAATTATGGTAAAAATCCTCATAGTAGAAGATGATGTTGCATTTGGGACAATGTTGAAAACATTCTTGAAGAAAAAGGGCTATGAGGTTGAGCATGTTTTTTCAGCTGCCGAAGCTTCCAAACAAATTGCCTCGAATAATTTTCAGCTGGTGATCACCGATGTTCGCCTTCCCGACAATGACGGGCTGAATGTTTTGAAGGAGGTGAAAACCAAAGACCCTTTAACACAGGTCGTGGTGATGACCAGTTATGCTGAAATTAGCATGGCTGTGGAAGCCATGAAAAATGGCGCTTTCGATTATGTTTCCAAACCCTTCAGGCCTGAGGCTATTCTGCAGACTATTGAGAATGCGATGAAGCAGAGCGAGGAGGAAGAGAAGAAACCTACGCAGCCTAAAAAGTCAGCGCCTAAATCTTCTTCTTCAAATAACCGCCGTTCCACTTTTATAAAAGGAGTAAGTGATGTTTCGATCCGCCTGAATGATTATATCGAACTGGTCGCTCCCACCAATATGAGCGTACTCATCATAGGGGAAAGCGGAACCGGTAAAGAACAGGTAGCCAAGAGCATTCATGAGCAGAGCAAACGAAGTGGAGCGCCTTTTATAGCTGTAGATTGCGGCGCAATTCCAAAGGAGATCGCTTCAAGTGAGTTTTTTGGACATATTAAAGGTTCTTTCACCGGTGCCATCAATGATAAAACTGGTCATTTTGAAGCTGCCAATGGTGGAACCTTATTTCTTGACGAGATTGGTAACCTGGGCTATGAGCTGCAGGTGCAGCTGCTAAGGGCGCTACAGGAAAGGCGAATTAAACCCGTGGGTAGCAATAAGGAGATTGAAGTGGATATCCGCGTGGTGACCGCCACCAACGAAGATCTGGCACAGGCAGTAAAAGAAGGGAATTTCAGGGAAGATCTTTACCATCGCCTCAACGAATTTTCCATAAAAGTACCTTCTCTTAAAGAACGTAAAGAGGATCTCATGATCTTTGCTGAACACTTCCTTGAAGAGGCCAATCTTGAGCTGGAAAAGAATGTGGTAGGCTTTACCGACGAAGCCGTGCAGGCCTTCAAGAATTACAACTGGCCCGGCAATCTGCGAGAGCTTAAGAACATGGTGAAAAGGGCCGTGCTGCTAAGCCAGGGAGATCTTATTCCGGTGAAAGTATTGCCGCATGAAATTTCCACAGCCACCAAAACTGAAACCGATTACGGCCTTTTCCGCAATAAGAATGAGGAACAACTGATCCTGGATGCGCTTGAAAAATCGGGAGGGAACAAGAGCAAGGCGGCAAGGCTATTGTCTATAGACCGAAAAACACTTTACAACAAGTTGAAGCAATACGGCATTAAACTGTAAGTTCTTCCTCCAGCTCCTGCATTAGCTTCCTGATTTCTGCAATAGTTTTATTGATCTCAGCTTCGGGAACTTCCTCATGAGCTTCCAGCTTCTCAAGTTCTGGTACCAGGTGGGTCGCTTTCATCTGCTTTAGCATCGGCAGCATTTTATGGGCGATACGGCCCATTTCTTCACGGTCGTTTTCTTCCATAGCACTTTCCATGTCCTGCAGATTATTTTTTGAGCTTTCAAGAAATGCCTTGATGATCACCTGCATGGCTTCCTGGTCTCCGCCGGAAAAAAGAAAGATCTCTTCGAGGTCGTAGTTCGCAGAATTTTTCTTCCGGTTCAGTTCCTGTTTTTGCTCCTGCTTTAGCTGAAGTTTAAAGATCTCTGAGATCTTCTGAAGCAACTCTGCAGGTTTATAGGGCTTGATCAGGCTTTTGGTGAAGCCGGCTTTGGAATAATCTTCGGCATTTACATTAGTCCTTCCAGAAAGTGCGATCACCGGAAGCGTGGCGAATTTCGGACTTTTCCGGATTTTGGAAATAAGGCCGAAACCGTCCATTTTCGGCATTTGTATATCAGTGAGGACGAGGTCATATTCGCCGGAATTTAGCTTTTCGAAGGCTTCTTTTCCGTTTTCGGCCGATTCACATTGCATACCCAGGGATTTTACCAGTTCCTGCGTAAGCGTGCGCTGGGAAGCTTCGTCATCGACCACCAGGGCTTTTTTCCCTTTAAGATCGGGTGTCTCGGCGGGTTTTTCTTCCGGTTTTTTCGCGACGCTTTCTTGTTTAGAGAGTCTGGTGACCGGAAGGCAAACGATAAATTCGCTGCCTTCGCCCGGGCTGCTGTTAAGGCTTATTTCTCCCTTAAGCAGGTCGGTGAGCCTTTTGGTGATACTCAGGCCAAGTCCGGTGCCGCCGTATTTTTTCTCAATGCTGCTGTTCTCCTGCGAGAATTCTTCAAAAATATCCTCCTGCTTCTCTTTAGAGATCCCTATTCCGGTGTCTTTTACCGAAAACAACAGGGTATAACTGTCTTCGATCTCCTTTTTGAGCAGAACCTTCACTTTAATTTCTCCATCTTCGGTAAACTTGTAGGCATTAGTCACCAGATTGGCGATGATCTGTTTTATTCTGAAAGGATCGCTCAGCACTTCAGTGTCGACATCTTCAGAGGTCTCCACAACGATCTCCACATTTTTTTCACTATTTCCGGGGATGGAATTATAAACGGTATCTTCTATTAGTTTCTTCGGATTAAAAGGCAGCTTTTCGATGAGCATTTTTCCCGCTTCGAGCTTTGAGAGGTCCAGCAGGTCATTTACGAGATGCAGGATGAAATCTGAAGATTTCCGCATTTGCTGCAGGTAATGTTTCTGTTTTGGATCCAATGTCGTTTTCTGCATGAGGTCGGTATAACCTATCACCGTGCTAAGAGGGGAGCGCAGGTCGTGAGTGATGGCGGCCGTGAATTGTTCCCTGCTTTTCAGAAGTCCTTCTGCAAAATTCTTGGCTTCTTCCAGCTGTGTCCTGTACCGCTGACTTCGGGTGACATCCCGCACAATGAGTATCAAAAACAGGAGGATAATAGCCACGCTTACAGAGCCGGCAAGGAACATGATCTGTGATGTGTCTTCCAGCATCTGCTGGGAAGCTTCAGCCCTGGAGAACGATTGCTGTCTTTCTTCTTTCTCGATCTGCGCAAGGAGTTTCCGAAGCTGTTGATTCAGAATTACGTCATTCCCTAAAAGATCGTTCTCCTTCTCGCTTACCGTGCGACGAAATTGCTGATTGGCAATCTCCAGTTCGCTCAGCACATTTTTAACGGCGTTAATCAGTGAATCTGCAGTTTGATTGGTTAACTGCTTGGCATTGTCTTTTTTGGCATATTCCAGGTATTTAACGAGTACCCGGCGTTGATAAGGCTCGAGATTGGGAAAGCGCTGGTCATAATCGCCAAAAGATTCATCCACCTTTCGCAGTTCATTGATGACCCGGGTGTAGTAACTGGTATTGCGGTCTTTTTCGCGCAGAGTGGCGAGCTCCTCCAGGTTATCGGTTTTCCGCGAAAGCAACTTATTGATGCTGTCCAGTTCCCTTTGCATCAGGCTGTCCTGGTAGATCGTCTTCAGGTGCATTACCGATTGCCGAATGCTGTCAATCTGCGCGCGGTAGGAAGAGAGGTCCTCTTCATCGCCTGTCTGGATAACCCTTCGGCTTATATTTTCAGATTCATAAAGGCTGCTGGTGATTTCGCTCACCAGGAATAGCTTTTCGTTGTTATTGTTGTTCTGTTGGGAAAGGTTGCTGAAAGCCACCACCTGGGTGTAAATAAACCATACCGAAATGCCTGCAAGGGCCGCGATGAGTACATATCCGGCAATAACCTTGAATGTTATGGAGCGTTTGCTGTTTGGCATTTCGTATGCGATAAAAATACATCATTTAAATCAAATCCAATAATGTTGCCATTGTTCAAAAAAACCTTTTTACCTTTGCAGCCAATCTCAAAGGGGTGTCCTTAAATGGGCTGAGATCATACCCAATGAACCTGGGCAGGTAATGCTGCCAAGGGAATGCGCAAACGGCGCAGTGTATGTACTCCTGAAAACGTCAAATGGTGCACCTGGCGATTTCAGGATTTTTTATTTCAATTTTTTAACCACAGAATAATCGCCCCTTTTA
This sequence comes from Salegentibacter sp., assembly GCA_049589035.1. Lineage (GTDB taxonomy): Bacteria > Bacteroidota > Bacteroidia > Flavobacteriales > Flavobacteriaceae > Salegentibacter_A. Next base: position 11,152 of record JBAWAB010000225.1, on the reverse strand, counting down.
TTCGTAAAATTTCTTACGAATGAAAAATGTATTATTTTTTGTGAGCCTTATCTTCTTCACTATTCAGGCTTACTCTCAAAACTACACCCTCCGGGGAACAGTGACCGAAAATGACCAAACTTTGGAAGGCGTGTCGGTGCTGGCCATCGGAACCAATATTGGTACCCGAACCGATGATAATGGAAATTATTCCCTGCAGCTAAAGCAGGGCGTGTACACCATTTTGTTCTCCTACGGAAACCGCAAGCGAATGCAGGTCGATCTCAACAACGATAAACTGCTGAACATAGATCTTGCCAATGCCAAGGAAGTACTGGATGAGGTATTCCTCTCTTCGGTGCGGGTAGAGAAGCAGGATCCTATTACCTACAGCAATCTTAGTAACGAAGAGATTGAAGACCGCAATCTGGGGCAGGATATACCGGTGCTCATGAATTATATGCCGAATGTGGTGACAACCAGCGATGCCGGTGCGGGAGTTGGCTATACCGGCATCCGGGTGCGCGGGGTTAGTTCGAGGAACATTAATGTGACCATTAATGGAATTCCGTACAACGATGCCGAAAGTCAGGGTAGCTATTGGGTAGATATGCCCGATTTTGCCTCTTCAGTTGAAAATCTTCAGCTACAGCGGGGAGTCGGTACTTCTACGAACGGTGCAGGAGCCTTTGGGGCCAGCCTGAACATTTTGACCGATTCCTATAAAAAGGATGCTCAGGCCGAAATTGCTAACAGTATTGGATCTTTTAATACTTTCAAGCATACGCTGAAGTTTAGCACCGGTCTTATCAACGATCATTTCGAAATTGCAGGAAGGGCTTCCAAAGTGCGAAGCGACGGCTATATTGACCGCGCCGACAGCGATCTGAAATCTTATTTTTTACAGGCAACTTACGTTGATGACAACACGCTCATCAAGGCCCTGGCCTTTGGTGGGAGTGAAGTTACCTACCAGGCCTGGTACGGAATTGACAAGGAGACCCTGGAAAGTAACAGAACCTTCAACCCGGCCGGGATGTATACCGAAGAGGATGGGAATGTGAAATTCTACCAGAACCAGACCGATAATTACAAGCAGGATCATTATCAGCTGCTCTGGAATGAGGATTTCGGCGGAAACTGGTCTTCCAACATCGCGCTGCACTATACCTATGGCCGTGGCTATTATGAAGAATATGAAGAAGATTCAGACCTCACAAGCGTGGGGCTTCAGCCATTCACTGCAAATGGGGGAGAGATCACCACCTCCGATCTCGTGGTGAGAAGCTGGCTGGATAATGATTTCTACGGAACCGTTTTCAGTTTAAATTATGATGCCTCCAGCTGGGATGTGACCTTCGGTGGCGGCTGGAACAAATATGAAGGCGATCACTTCGGAAAAGTAATCTACACAAGATTTGCCAAAAATAATGATCCCTATGAGCCTTTCTACACCAATTCAGGCATAAAGACCGATTTTAATGTCTACGGAAAAGCGAATTTCGATATTACCGAAAAACTTTCGGGTTATGCCGACCTTCAGTTGAGAACAGTTACCTACAAAGCGCATGGCCCTCTGGCCGACGGAAGCAACCTGCAAATAGATGATAATTTCGACTTTTTCAATCCAAAGGCGGGACTTACCTATCAGTTCAATCGGGCCAACCAATTATACGCTTCCTATGCAAGAGCACATCGGGAGCCCAACCGCACCGATTATGAGAATGGTGAGCCTGTAGCCGAAGAACTCAATGACTACGAGCTTGGCTGGAGGCTTGCAAAACCCGCGGTTCAGCTTAGTGCAGATGTTTATCTGATGGATTACCGCAACCAGCTGGTGTTAACTGGCCAGATAGATGAAGAGGGCGCGCCGATCCGCCAGAATAGCGGAAACAGCTACAGGCTTGGCCTTGAATTGAATGCTGATATCCGGCTTATGGATAAGCTTAGCATTAGCCCCAATATTGCCCTTAGCAGGAACAAAAATGTTGGTTTTGTAGCTCCATGGAATGGTGAGCTCGTAGATTATGGCGATACCGATATTGCTTTTTCTCCCGAAATCGTGGCCGGGAACATCATCAATTATACTCCGGTGAATGGTCTTGAGCTGAAGTTGCTTTCCAAATATGTAAGTGACCAGTACATGAGCAACATCGAGAACGAAAATTCAAAACTTGATGCTTACTTCGTCAACGATTTCAATGTCCAATATACCTGGAAATCGGTACCGCTGTTTGATGAAATTGTAGCTACAGTTCTTGTAAACAACATCTTTGGAGAGGAGTATGTGTCGAATGGCTATTACTACACTTACGATTATGAGGGGCAGACCTATGACGGGGCCGGGTATTATCCTCAGGCGACCGCCAATTACCTGGCCGGGATCACCCTTAAATTCTAAGAATATTAATATCAATTGTTTGTGCCTTTCTTTTTGCCGGCAGCGACAGGGAGAAAGGCTTTTTAGTTGTAAATCTCCAGGATATTCCCCCGACGCTCAATGCGGTACGCCTTCATTGTGTACTCTCCTGTACCTTTTGTCTGTTCGCCGGTTACGATATTGTATTCATTTCCTTCGCAGCTGCAGGTGGCTGTAATCCCGTGTACCGTCATTGTTGAACAGTCGCTGGGTGGATGGTTTGGATCGCTTAATTCATAAGCGGTATATTGCGAATTGTTGATATTGTACACCACAATGCCCTTTATTCCCTGGCTGTGGGTAACATAGCTGTTCCCGGGGTACAGCAGGTTGTTGTATTCGGGTAGATCGAGATTGATCTGGTACCTGATATTCAGATCTATAAGATTGGGATTGTTGATGCGGTTTTCATCATTTGCAGAACATCCGGCAAACAGCACCGCAATCAGCAGCATAAAGAGGTATTTTTTCATAGAATTTCTTCTTTCAAACGATTCTAATATAATTGTACTGAATCATTAAATTTCCTATCTTTGTTAAGATAGATCCCGTCCAGAATGGGATTTTTTCTGTTAATAAAGGGTCTTTAGCTTAACCGGCCGAAAGTTAAGCTTTAAATCCTGATTTTTTTCCGATTCACGGGAAATTGACTTATTACAAAAATTCTTTTTATACAGAATAGCATTGTTCAGTATGGACAAAAGTCCCGGCTGAAATTATTAAACGATGAAGTTATGAGCAAAGTATCTTATTATACCGCAGAGGGCCTAAAAAAGCTCAAAGATGAGCTAAACCAACTGAAAGATGTGGAGCGCCCAAGGGCCTCAGAGGCTATCGCCGAAGCGAGGGACAAAGGAGACCTCAGTGAGAACGCCGAATATGATGCGGCCAAGGAAGCTCAGGGATTGCTGGAGATGAAAATCGCGAAAATGGAAGAGGTGGTAGCCAATGCCAGGGTGATTGACGAAAGCCAGTTGGACACTTCTAAAGTTCTGGTTCATTCTTTTGTGCGTATCAAGAACCTGACGAATGGTTCTGAAATGAAATACAAATTAGTAGCCCAGAGCGAAGCCGATCTCAAATCTGGAAAGATCTCTGTAGATTCTCCTATCGGGAAAGGTTTGCTTGGTAAAAAAGTAGGTGAGAATGCCGAAATCCAGGTTCCTAACGGAACCATGAAATTCGAGATTCTGGAGATTTGGAGGGAATAAGCCTATTTTCCTCACAATTTTGATCCTTTTCGAAATCCTTTAACGCAGGAAGTTGAAAAGGATTTTTATTTTTATAGGACCTAACCAAAATTCAAGATTATGTCCACCTTATTTAAGAAGATCGTTAACGGAGAGATTCCTGCCTATAAAATTGCTGAAGACAGCCAGTTTTTGGCTTTCCTCGATATTCATCCCAATGCGAAGGGACATACTTTGTGTATTCCGAAGAAAGAGATTGACAATATTTTTGATCTCGATGAAGAAGTTTACCAGGAACTTATGCGTTTTTCACGAAAGGTGGCCATTGCCCTGCAAAAAACTATTCCCTGCAAAAGAGTGGGAATGGCTGTGGTTGGCCTGGAAGTGCCGCATGTGCACGTGCACCTTATCCCACTCAACAGCATGAAAGATATGGACTTTAGTCAAAGTGTGAAAATGGAACACGAAGAGTTCGAATCGCTGGCCAAAAGCATCCACGTGAACCTATGAGCGAAGACTATAAGCTGAGTCTTGAACTCAGGATAGATTTTAGTGATCTGGATATGTACAGGCATGTAAACAATGTGTCTTACATGAGATTCCTGCAGTCGGGGCGCGTAAACTTTTGGGAAGCTACCGGAATATACGATACTTACGAAAATACCAACCAGGGAACCATGCTGGTCTCTACTCACTGCGATTTTAAAAAGCCATTGTTCTACCCAGGGAAGGCGATCGTGAAGACCAAACTCGCCTTTATGAAGAATTCCAGCTTCGGGCTCGATCACCTTATCCTGAATGAAAACAGCGAAGTTTGTGCGACAGGCCGCGATGTAGTGGTATGCTATGATTTTGACGAAAATAGGACCTTCAGGATTCCGGAAGAAATCCGGGAGAAGATGTCCCGGTTTTAGGCTTTTCGCAGTGCTATTTTGAAGGTGGTTCCTTTGTTGATCTCGGAATGGTCCACCTTGATACGGCCCTTGTGATATTCTTCCACGATGCGCTTGGCTAACGAGAGACCAAGGCCCCAGCCCCGTTTTTTGGTGGTTTGCCCCGGCTCAAATATCAGTTTGAACTTCTTCCTTTCTATTCCTTTTCCGGTATCTTTTACATAGATGTACGCCCATTTGGGATCGTCTTTGATCTCTATTGAAAGTTTTCCCTTTCCGCGCATGGCATCAATAGCATTCTTTACCAGGTTTTCGATCGTCCAGCTGTAAAGCTGTTCGTTAAGCTCTACTTCTATAGGCTTTGGTGGTATTCTTAGCTGAAATTCAATAAGTTTGGAACTCCTTGATTCCAGGTACTGAAAACTTTCCTGGGTGGCTTTTACAATATCGGTTTTCTTCAGCAAAGGAGAAGAGCCGATCTTCGAAAAACGTTCGGTGATGGTTTTCAGCCGGTCTACATCCTTTTCAATTTCACTTACATACGCCTGATTCACCTGCTCTTCCTTCAGTATCTCTGTCCAGCCGATGAGCGAGGAAAGGGGAGTGCCTATCTGGTGTGCCGTTTCCTTGGCCATTCCTGCCCAAAGCTTGTTCTGTTCACTGCTTTTGGTGGTTTTGTAAAAGAAGTAAACAATGCCCAAAAAGAGGAATCCCAGCAGTGTAAGTCCAATGGGGTAATATTTCAGTTTATTGAGCACGGGTGAATTTCCGTAGTAGATATACTGTTTTTGCCCCGCCCCGAGATCAATTATAATCGGCTCATTTTCGTCCCTGATTTTCTCCAGGAATTCATGTGCCTTTATGGAATCATTTACAATGGTCGAATCAATATTGGAGGTGTAGGCAATATTGCCTTCTTCATCGGTATTGATAATGGGAATACTGGTGTTGTTGTTCAGGATTTCCAGCACCAGCTCCAGGTCGGCATCTTCCGGTGGCGGGTCGCGGTCCAAAGCCTCCTGGGCCTTAGCCCAGATGCTCATCTTGGAGCGTTCATCCTCCTTGAGCCGCTGAAAAAAAATGCTGGTGTTCCATAAAACCAGCACTACCACGGCCAGACAGGAAACGATTATAAACCAGCGGTTAAAGGTGCGCTCGTCGGTAAACTTCATGAATATTTGAAGGCTTTGTGTTTCTAAAGATAAGCGTTTTTAGACGAATATTATTGTGTGTCGGTTCTTTTCATTCGTGTGTGGTTTCGTTACCTTTGTCCAAAATTTAACTATGTTGAGTATTACACCGGGCGAGGTAAGTACCGGAAAACTTCACCAATATTTGTTGGGAGCAGTAGGGCCACGGCCCATTGCTTTTGCCAGCACTGTTGATGCTGAAGGAAGACCCAACTTGTCGCCGTTCAGTTTTTTTAATGTTTTTAGCGCAAATCCGCCGATACTTATTTTTTCTCCGGCGAGACGTGGTAGGGATAACACGGTAAAGCACACCTACAACAATGTTAAAGCTACGAAGGAGGTGGTGATCAATATCGTGAATTACGATATTGTGCAGCAAATGTCCCTTTCGAGCACCGAGTATGCTGAAGGGGTCAATGAGTTCGAAAAATCGGGCTTAACTATGCTGAAATCAGACCTGGTGAAGCCAGCACGTGTAGCCGAGTCGCCGGTTCAGTTCGAATGCAAAGTGAATGAAGTAGTGGAGCTTGGGGAGAATGGCGGTGCCGGAAATCTTGTGATCTGTGAGGTGCTGAGAATGCACATCAAGGAAGATATTCTTGATGAAACAGGTCATATTGATCAGCATAAGATAGATCAGGTAGCGCGTATGGGAGGTAACTGGTACAGCAGGGCTAATCTTGGCCTTTTTGAGGTACCTAAGCCGCTTTCAACTTTGGGAATTGGTGTAGATAGTATTCCGAAGGAAATAAAAGAAAGTCACGTGCTTACGGGTAATGACTTCGGAAAACTTGGAAATGTGGAGGCCTTGCCAACCGCAACCGATATTGCCGAATTCCTGAAAGCCGATCCTGAAGCTGCAGAACTGGTAAAATCTCAAGACCTGGACAAGATTCACAGCCAGGCGCAAAAATTTTTAAAAGAAGACAGGGCCGGAGAAGCCTGGAAAATACTATTAGCAAAATAAAAGAAGATGGAAGTACAAGGAAAAATCAAACTGATAGGTGAAACCAAGACCTTTGGTAGCAACGGATTCAGAAAGAGAGAAATGGTAGTTACTACTGAAGAACAATATCCTCAGCCTATTCTGGTCGAGTTTGTGCAGGATAAGACCGATCTGCTCAACAACTTTAAGGTGGGACAGGCTGTAAAGATCGGGATCAATCTGAGAGGAAGAGAATGGGTGAGCCCCCAGGGCGAAACCAAGTATTTTAACTCTGTTCAGGGTTGGAGAATTGAGAATCTGGAGTCTCAGGCACCGGGCCAAACTGCCCCGCCACCAGACAATTTTGAACCTGCGAGCGATCTTAACGAGGAAGATTTTGATGATCTGCCTTTCTAATTAAACATACGGCAGCAGTGGGCTGCCTGAAATCAATATTATGAAAAGCTTAGTAACGAATTAACGTTGCTAAGCTTTTTTGTTTAGCGGCTTTAGCTTATTTTCATTACATCCGAAAATCCTCCAATTTGTATTTTTTAAAGCCAAACGAAGAATTTCCACCCCTCGCTTATGCCGATGAGCAAGGCCTTCTGGCTATTGGAGGAGAACTTTCTGTGGAACGTTTATTACGAGCCTATGAACGTGGTATCTTTCCCTGGTATGACGAATCTCAGCCATTGCTTTGGTGGTGCCCCGATCCGCGGATGGTACTTTTCCCGCATAAGCTAAAGGTCTCAAAAAGTATGAAAAGCCTGCTGCGGAAAGAGGCCTTCAGGGTTACGTATAACCAGGATTTTGAGGGGGTTATCGGCAATTGTGCAGAGATCAGGCGCAAAGGCCAGCACGGCACCTGGATTACCCCCGGGATAAAACAGGCTTATCTTGACCTTCACCGGTTGGGCATTGCTGTTTCGGTCGAGGTTTGGCAGGATAATCGCCTGGTAGGAGGACTTTACGGCATTTACCTGAAGGAAAAAAAGGTTTTTTGTGGCGAGAGCATGTTCACCAAGGTGAGCAACGCTTCGAAATACGGCTTCATAAAACTGGTGGAGAAGTTGCGTGAAAACGGAGTAGAACTTATCGATTGCCAGGTCTACACTGCCCATCTTGAAAGTTTGGGTGCCGAGGAAATTCCGCGCGAAGATTTCCTGAAATACCTGGAGTGACTTTCAGAAACCTATACCCATAATTTCTTTACTTCTTCGTAGCGAAAACAGGAAATCTCGTGGTCGTTTACCATACCTGTGGCCTGCATATGGGCGTAAATAACGGTAGAACCCACGAATTTGAACCCTCGTTTTTTAAGATCTTTACTCAGCCTGTCGCTAATCTCGGTGGTGGGGGGAACTTCTTTGTAATTCTCTACAGCCTTGTCAAGAGGCGAGCCGTCTACAAAACTCCAGATATAGTTACTAAAATTGCCAAATTCCTTCTGTATCTCCATAAATGCCTGCGCATTGGTCACCGTGGCCCTTACCTTTAGTTTATTCCTGATGATCCCTGCGTCCTGAAGAAGTTCGGCGATCTTATTTTCGGAATATTGGGCGATCTTCTGGTAGTCAAAATTATCGAAGGCCTTTCTGAAGTTTTCCCGTTTCCTTAGAATGGTGATCCAACTAAGACCTGCCTGAAAGGTTTCCAGTACCAGGAATTCAAAGAGACGGTCGTCCTCATATACAGGGACGCCCCATTCTTCATCATGATAGGCTTCATAAAGCGGATCGCCCACACACCAGCCGCAGCGTTGTTTTTCACTCATATTTAAGGTTCAAATTGGTAGGTTATGGTGCCCGGTTGCTCGTCCCGCCCCGGTAAAGGACTAAATCGGGCGCCCGATGCATACTTCAGGGCCTGCTCGATCAAACATTCGTTTGTAGAAGAGCTACTCGCCTTGTTGAAAGTAGTTTCTTCCACCATTCCGCCGGCATTCACAGTAATATTCACCACAATTCTGCCCGCTACGTCACAGGTGTAAACGGGATTTGGAATATCTATCGCCCGGCGTCCCCGCAGGGAAAAGGAGATGGAACTGTTTCGGATTCCTCCTTTTTTGTTTGCCAGCTCTTCAGATTGGTCATTCCCCTGGGAGCTTTTCTTTTTGTTTTCTTCGCTTTTCTTCGGAAGGGAAACTTCCCCTGCTTTAGTCTCGTCTTTAGAACTCTGTTCTTGTTTGGCAGAATTCTTCTTTAGGATCTCATCCAGTTGCCGGTCGAAGTTCTCTTTGCGTTCTTCCTGATTTTCGTTGAAGGCCCGATGAGTTTCCACTGTCTTTGTCTTTTGAGCCTTCGGTTTTGGCGGCTCTTCTTCCTTCTTTTCCTCAGGAGTTTTCTCTTCCGGCTTCAATTGGTCTAAATTGACCATCATTTCCGTCGATTCTTTCTTATACTGAGAAAGCCTGAAATTGATCAATCCCAGGATGAGTATGCCGCAACACAGCACCGTAAGAATAAGGGCCTTATGTCTATCGAAGAAATCCATATGAAAATAAAACTGCGCTTATGCAGAATTATTCTCCTGTGAAGGTAGCAATTTTTGGAAAGATTCTATCGTAAGAGCATCCTCAACACGATATTCTCCAATTCCGGTGCGCCTTAAGGCTGAAAGATGGGCGCCGCTGCCAAGGGCTTTTCCGAAGTCATGGGCCAAAGACCTGATGTAAGTGCCTTTGCTGCAAACTACTCTGAAATCTACATCGGGAAAATTGGCGGTGTGAACTTGAAAACTTTCAATTTCAACTGTTCTGGGCTGTACCTTGACTTCTTCTCCTTTTCGGGCATATTCATAAAGTCGTTTTCCGTCTTTTTTCAATGCTGAAAATACCGGCGGAATTTGTTCAATTTCACCCTTAAATTTTTCTGTAGCCTGTTGCAGATCTGCTTCCGAGATATGATCGACGGGAAAGGTTTCATCAATGTCAGTTTCCAGGTCGTAGGAAGGAGTTGTACCACCAAGGCTAAAGGTGCCGGTATATTCCTTTACCTGCCCCTGAAGTTCAGGAATTCGTTTGGTGAATTTTCCGGTGCAGATGATGAGTAGGCCCGAAGCCAGCGGATCGAGCGTTCCGGCGTGGCCTACCTTGATCTTTTTGATCTTATAGCTTTTTTTGATAAGCCAGCGCACCTTATTGACCACCTGGAAAGAGGTCCAGTTCAAGGGTTTATCAATTAAAAGAATTTGGCCGTTCTTGAAATCTTCCAGCTCCATCATTACACACTTAGCGGATTTATAAAAAAGTGATAGGCGAAGATAAAAAGGCCAAAGATGATTCGGTAATACCCGAAGACTTTAAAGCCGTGCTTGCTTAGATAATCGATAAAGCTTTTAATGGCTAGCATGGCTACCAGAAAACCTACCACATTGCCGATGATGAGCAGGTTGACCTGCTCGGAATTCAGCACAAAACCATCCTGATAATAATCGAAACTTTTCTTCAGGGTCGCACCCAGCATGGTGGGAACGGCCAGAAAGAAGGAGAATTCCGCAGCTGTGGTTCGTGAGAGTTTTTGACTCATCCCGCCAACGATGGTGGCGCCACTTCGGGAAACTCCGGGTACCATGGCAAGGCATTGAAAGAATCCGATTTTCAAGGCTGTGAGATAGGAAATATCGTCTCCGGAAGAATCGCGGAACCAATCATCCACCTTCAGCAGGATAATTCCGCCGAGAATAAGGGTTGTGGCTACCACTAAGGGACTTTCCAGTAATTCGTCAATGATATCGTTGAATAAAAGTCCTAAAACTACCGCAGGCAAAAAAGCTACAAAAAGCTTGTAATAAAAGTCCATACTCTGGAAAAATCTGCGCCAGTATAGCACAATTACAGAGAGAATGGTCCCCAACTGAATGACAATGGTGAAAAGCTTGGTGAAAGGTTCCTGCGCAATGCCAAAAAAGGAAGAACCTATGATAAGATGGCCGGTAGAAGAAACCGGAAGAAATTCTGTGATACCTTCAATGATCGCGAGAATTACTGCTTCGATATATCCCATTTACTCCTCGTCCTTGTTTGGATTTAAAAGAACAGCATACACTTCAATTCCGAATCCCAGCAAAACAAAAGCCGGTGCCAGGCGAATACGCCTGAAGCTGTAGATGGCAGGATTAAAGACATTCGGATCATCACTGCCGCCACCGGCCATTAGGATAAAGCCCAGGGCGATCACGGCGAGACCAATAAACATGAAGGTGTAGTTCTTTTTACCAAAGACAAAGTAGGTCTTGTGGTTGTATTCAGGTTCGTTCTGTTTACTCATTTTGTTCTTTAATATTAAGCTGAATTAATTCAACTTGATTTAATTATGCATATATAATCAAAGGATGATTCTTTGATGAATAAGTCGATCGGCTTCAAAATTAACCAAAATTGCCAGCTTTTTCCCAGGGATCTTTAAATAGTTTAAACGCTGTGTGCTATGTGCATCAGAAAGATGTGTGATAGCTTTAATTTCCAGAATAATGCAGTCAAAAACAGTAAAATCGGCAAAGTAATGATGCGGAAGAATTTTATCTTTGTACAAGACCTGGAACTTTTTCTCTTT
>JBAWAB010000224.1:0-1511 GCA_049589035.1 Salegentibacter sp. | reverse complement strand
TATTACCTCCCCACCATTCATCTGTATGCATGTAGAAACCTTTGTAATTTCCCATATCGCCAAAACAAATAACCATTGGATGTAAAGGATCTGTCTTTTCATCATTTTCTAAAACCTCATTTGCTATAACTTTTGAAGCAATTTCACATTCCATATGTCCCAAAGAACCTAGTTTAGGAACTGTAACTGCTGCGGCATCACCAACAGCAAATATTTCAGTATAATCTGGATTTCTCATATGTAGATCTGTAATAACAAATCCCTGGTCATCTACAAACGGAAGGCCTTTCATAAAATCATGAGGTTCCCAATTGGGGAAAATTATTTTCATTTCGGCCTCTAAACTTGTTCCATCCTTAAATTCGATACCGTCTTTATAAATTCTTTTGATCCCAACAATTCCTTTTTTATAACCATAACCCATTTCTGAAACCATAGGAAGTAATTGATTTAAAATCTTTTCTCCGGCATCTTCTGCAATAACTTCTCCCGGTGTAAAAAGGGTAATGCTTTTTGCGTTTCCTTTTTTATGTTTCTGCAACCAATCAGCAAGAGCAAAAGCCAACTCTACAGGAGGTCCTTCACAGGCTGCCAAGGCAACAGGCATTTTGGGCAGTTTAGGACTTTGACCTTGTATAAATCGGTCAGAACCTATAGCAATGTGTCCTCCTTTGTATTCTTTGTGCAAATAATTGCGAACTTCGTTTCCGTAGAATGTATCTGAGAAGGTATGACCAAATTCTGCAAAACCTTCTATTTTATCAAAAGCCAGTTTGCATCCAAGTGCTATTACCAGATAATCATAGGTTATTGATTCCTGGGCAGAGCCTTGTCTTTCGTTCGGAGTAAAATAAACGGTTTTATTTTCAGCATCAATATTCTCCACTTCCGCCTGGATAAAAGAACTACCATCAGATTTTAGGTGCTTTTGAAATTGAAATTCTAACGTATCAGCCGGATTGTGATTATTAAAGACTTCAAGGGGGATGTTTGGAATAAAATTGATGTAATTCTTCCGGTCAATTACAGTGATTTCAGCAGCTTTTCCTAATTCCTTATGCAAATATCGTGAGACGGTTAGTCCAGCGAAATTGCAACCTAATACTAATATTTTTTTTGGTTTCATAGTTGTAATTTTTAAAGTAAATTACTGAAAACGTGTTGTGTACTATCAAATATATTGCTTTATCTACTTAATTACGTGATTTTCTTAATTGAAATAATCCTTTTTTATTGATCAATTCGTGCGTTTAATTTCTCCGCTAACATAAAACGAAGAGGTGCTCTTTTAGCCACTCTTCTTGACAAACTTTTGATTCCCATGTATATTTTAAAAACTGAATTTCTGAAAAAAACTTCCTCCCGTCAAAAGGGGTGAAAGCATTTTTTTTGTATCTTAGAGATATCAAAAACAGCTTGACCGTTTTTTCACCTCTGTGCAGACAGAGCTGAAAAAGAGTCATTCTCAAAGGGGGGTAACACCCCCTTTTGATTTTTCAGAATTTTCTTGA
>JBAWAB010000223.1:0-1907 GCA_049589035.1 Salegentibacter sp. | reverse complement strand
GCCATATATCCCGACAAGAACCACGGAATCTATGGAGGGAATACAAGATTGCACCTCTATACGCTCATGACCAATTTCATTATGGAAAAGCTCCAGGATAAGGAATTCAAGGGAGCTGAAAACCATGCCTTGTAACAAACCAAGAATTTAATAGAACCCTAAACGAAACTAACTAAATGGCAAATTCAGCAACCCCTGCGCCGCAAAAAGAACTTTTTGGACATCCGGTTGGATTATATATACTGTTTTTTACTGAAATGTGGGAGCGCTTTTCTTACTACGGAATGCGCGCCATCCTTGTTTTATATCTTGTAAGCGCAACAACCGGCGGCAATGCCGGGTTGGGGTGGAGTCAGGAAGAAGCCTTGGCACTCTACGGCTGGTACACCATGTTGGTTTATGTAGCCTCGATCCCGGGAGGGATGATTGCCGATAAACTCCTGGGGCAAAAAAAGACCGTACTCGTTGGCGGACTCATTCTGGTGGCGGGACACACAATTCTGGCGGTGGAAGAGATGTGGGCCTTTTATTTGGGGCTCATTTTGATCATCCTCGGGGTAGGAATGCTAAAGGCTAATATTTCGACCATGGTTGGTGGACTCTATAGACCCGGTGACATCAGAAGGGATAAAGGATTTACCATTTTCTACATCGGTATCAACCTAGGTGCTTTTCTATCCAGTTTGATTGTTGGCTATGTGGGAGAAAATATCGGATGGCATTATGGTTTCGGACTTGCCGGGATCGCCATGGCCTTCGGACTTATAGTTTACTGGTGGGGTCAGAAATACCTTACTAACGTCGGGAATATTCTTTCAAAAGCCGAACGAAGTGAAGGAGCATCCATACGCAGAATGTTCAGCGATCTCTTTAAGTCTCCTCTCCAACTTGCCATTAGTGCCGGACTGATGATCTTTTCGATCTATTGGCTCTTCTTCCAGTCGCTACCTTACGGTTTACTTTTCGTATTCCTTACCCTGGTAACTGCTATGATGCTCATGATCTACAAAGACCTTACTACGCAGGTGATGAAAGACCGGTACGTGGTCATGCTGCTTTCGTTTATCCTCGTAATCGTTTTCTGGGGAGCTTTTGAACAGGCCGGAGGTTTGATGAATATTTACGCTTTCGAGAAGACCAACAGAATCCTGCCTTTTAGCCTGCCGCTTATCGGTAATGAGGTGCCGGCTTCATGGTTCCAGTCTCTTAATGCCTTGTTTATTATCATCTTTGGGGTGATTGTGGCCAACTTCTGGGCTAAGAGAAAACTTAAAAATAAAGAAGCTTCGTCTATTTTTAAAATGGCAATAGGAGTGATCATCATGGGACTCGGATTTATCTTTATGGTGGCTGCTTCCCTCCAATTTGAGTCGAACGGTTCTTCAGCCATGTACTGGTTGGTGTTGGCTTATTTGTTCCATACCATTGGGGAACTTTGCTCTTCGCCGGTAGCGCTCTCTTTTATTACCAAACTTGCGCCGGTAAAATACGCTTCCCTTATGATGGGGGTTTATTTTGCTGCTACAGGACTGGGGAATAAAGTAGCAGGAATCCTTGGAGCCTTTGCCGAAGAGGAAGGAGATATCACAATTTTCGCCGGAATCACAATTTTCACGGTGGTCTTTGCCGTGATCGTGCTGATGATGCTGAAACCTCTTAAACGTCTTACTCACGGGGTTGAAGACGATGAGCATGAAATGCTGGAACAGGAAAACTACGAAATCGCCGATACCGAACATAAGCATTAGTCATTATGAATTCTGAAACTCTAGCCCGTCCCGATTTTTTTAAGAGAAAAGTTCTGGGACATCCCGCCGGACTTTTTGTGCTCTTTTTTACCGAAATGTGGGAGCGTTTTTCTTTCTACGGAATGCGCGTCTTGCTGGTTAACTTTTTGACCATGGCCA
>JBAWAB010000222.1:0-6206 GCA_049589035.1 Salegentibacter sp. | reverse complement strand
GAAAAGCACTAAAAGCTTTTTCATATAAAGTTGTTTAATTGTTTACAAATTCGATCACTGTTTTCGCGATATAATCAATTTGCTCAGCATCAAGTTCTGTGTGCATTGGCAGGGAGATCACCTCTTTCACCAGCCTGTTAGTCACCTCAAAATTCTTTTCTTCATAGCGTTCATCGGCATAGGCCTTTTGGCTGTGCAACGGGATAGGATAATATACCCCGCATGGAATGCCCTTTTCCTGAAGATGTTTTACCAGGGCATCGCGTTTTCCATTGGTGATCCTCAAGGTGTACTGGTGATAAACATGGGTATCTTTTTCGCTTTTTCTGAAGGGAACAATGATATTTTCCTGCCCCCCGAAAGCTTCATCATACCGGCTTGCAGCATCCCGTCTCGCTTCATTGTACGCATCGAGCTTCGGAAGTTTTGCCCGCAATACCCCTGCCTGCATGCTGTCAAGGCGGGAGTTAACCCCCACCACATCGTGATGATATCGCTCATACATCCCGTGGTTTACTACCCCACGAAGAGTATGGGCCAGTTCATCGTCATTGGTGAAGATCGCTCCGCCGTCTCCATAGCAGCCAAGATTCTTCGATGGAAAGAAAGAAGTCGCGCCGACATGTCCAATAGTTCCGGTTTTGGATGTTTTGCCGGTGGCAGAATGGAAATTCCCGCCGATGGCCTGGGCATTATCTTCGATGACGTACAGGTTGTGCTTTTCAGCAATGCTCATAATAGCATCCATATCGGCCGACTGGCCAAATAAATGTACCGGCACAATAGCTTTTGTTTTAGGGGTTATAGCTTTCTCTATAGCTTCGGGATCGATATTGAAGGTGTCGGGCATCACGTCTACCAGCACCGGAGTCAATTGCAGCAACGCAATAACCTCTACGGTGGCGGCAAAAGTAAAATCGGCAGTGATCACCTCATCGCCGGGTTTCAACCCCAGTCCCATCATCGCGATTTGCAGCGCATCGGTACCATTGGCACAGGGGATTACGTGTTTTACTCCTAAATACTCTTCTAATTCTTTCTGAAATTGCTGAACCTGTGGTCCATTTATAAAGGCGGTAGATTCCAGTACCTCCTGTAATGATTCGTTAACCTGATCTTTTATTCCTTCATATTGACCCTTAAGGTCAACCATTTGTATCTTTTTCATAGACTTATTATTGTGGTACGAAAATACGAAAGTTTGCCCCTCCCGCCAATCAATTTTCAGGAAAGGCCTATTTTAGCACCAGAAAAGAAAAGCTTTGCAACCAGTCTATAACTTCCTCATATCTTCAGCAAAAAAACTATTGCCTCTGAGCACGATCTTCAGCGAAAAAATGAAACTTTTTGTGGAAGGCAGAAAAGAGGTTTTTGAAAAGCTCGAAAATAATATTGGCCCCACCGATAAGATCATCTGGTTTCACGCCGCATCTTTAGGTGAATTTGAGCAGGCGGTACCGGTAATCGAAATCATCAGGCAAGAATTCCCCGAGCATAGGATATTAGTCACTTTTTTCTCGCCTTCGGGTTACGAGAACAAAAAGAACCATCCGCTGGCAGAGATCATCACTTACCTCCCGCTGGACACGAAAAAGAATGCCTGCCGTTTTCTGGACCTGGCAAAGCCTGAATTGGCCTTTTTCGTAAAATATGAGATCTGGCCAAATTTCCTGGCGGAACTTAAAAATCGACAAATCCGCAGTTTTCTTATTTCCGGTGGTTTCCGAAAAGATCAGATCTTTTTCAAATCCTATGGTGGCTGGATGCGTAAGGCACTTGAGACCTTCGAATATTTTTTCGTTCAGAATAAGGAATCTCAGGATTTGCTGAATTCCATCGGCTTCAATAATGTAAAGATCAGTGGTGACACTCGCTTTGACCGGGTTTCGAGACAAATAGAATACGACAACCACCTGGAGTTTGTAAATGAATTCCTTCAGAAAGAAACCTGTATTGTTGCCGGCAGTACCTGGCCCGAAGATGATGCTCTGCTGGTGCCTTTTATCAATTCTACTTCAGAAAAGGCCAAATTCATCATTGCCCCGCATGAAATAAAGCCTGAAAAGGTAAAGGCCCTGCAGGCGAAAATTGATAAAAATAGCGTGCTTTTTAGCGAAAAGGAAGGAAAAGATCTTTCAGGATATGACGTTCTTATTTTAGATACTATTGGTCTGTTGAGCAAGGTCTACAGCTATGCCGATATTGCATACGTAGGCGGAGCCGCAGGAAAAAGCGGCCTTCATAACATCCTGGAACCTGCCACCTTTGGCATTCCCATCGTTATTGGGGAAAATTTCGACAAGTTTCCGGAGGCAAAGCAACTGCAGAAGCTGGCCGGATTATTCTCAGTAGCTTCCGCAGCAGAACTCACAGAAATTCTAAATAAGCTCCTGGAAAATGAAGAATTCAGAAAAAAGAGCGGAATGATAGCAGGACACTTCATCAACAGCAATACCGGTGCTACCAGGATGATATCGAATTACCTCCTAAAAAATCGGGAATCTTAAGATTTCGATAGGATTAGCTCCTAAATATTAGCCAAAAAGGAAAAATTAAACTTCTTCCGGCTTTACTTTTGATATTGCTCCTTCTGTATTAAATAGAACAGATATGAGACGAGCAATGCTTCTTCCAGTTTTGATCCTGCTGATGCTGATTTCCATTACAGGCTGTCGAGAGAGCGAAAGGATGAAGGTTTCCCGCAAAGTCGAGATTCACAGTGACAGGAACGAGAACCGGGATACCATCCTGAAAAAAACGGCTGAAAAGGTGCATCGGGAGGCAAGCAAGAAGATAACCGATGAGGTGAAGGAAATTGAAAAGAACCCGTAAAATTGGCTATTTTTTCACATTATTAACGTAAAAGTGATGACGTTTCCGCAATTTTACCAAAACTTTAGCAATAATTAGACCTGCGGGTATATATACATCTCTAATTTTGTTTTAGACAAATATGAAAAAACCCAAAATTATGAAAAGAACAATTGTAATGATGGCGATGATCCTGACTCTAGGACCAGCCCTTTATTCCTGTAGAGATACAAGGGATAACAACGACAATGAAACAGAAATGAATGATAATATGGATAATGCCGGTAATGACCTTGAAGACGCTGCTAATGAGACTGGTGACGCTATTGACAATGCCGCCAATGAAACAGGTGATGCGATTGACAATGCTGCCAATGAAACAGGAGACGCTGTTGAGAACGCTGCCGATGAAGTACATGACGAAGTTGACGGCAATCCAAAAACCGATTAATTTTTGATCGGAAAAACTTCAGCAGTTGTTTTTCAGCTGCTTTATAACAAAAAAGCCCTTTTGCGCTCGCAGAAGGGCTTTTTTTTGGCTAAATCGCACAACTACTTATAAACCCTGACGTAGTCGATTATATATTTCCGCGGAAATATACTGTCATCGACTTCAGGACCTCCAAAATCCCCACCTACGGCCATATTCAGCAGTAAGTAAAAAGGGTCCCGGAAAGGATAAGTTTCCTCATTCTTTGTGCGGGGTGAGAACGTATAAACCTTCTCTTCATCTATGTAAAAAACAATAGCATCTTTATTCCAGTCGATCCTGAAGAGATGAAAATCATCAGTAAGATCGGGAATGTGGGTTACTTTGGTATTAATGGTATTTCCATGGCTGGCAGGCGTATGCAGAGAAGTGTGAATGGTATCGGGCTGTCTGCCTACAAATTCCATCACATCGATCTCACCGGCAGCAGGCCAACCCACTTCATCAATATTTGCTCCCAGCATCCAGATGGCTGGCCAGATTCCCTGACCTCCAGGCAATTTCGCCCTTACTTCAAGGCTTCCGTACCTGAACTCGAACTTATCTTTGGTATTGATCTTTCCACTGTAGTACTTATCTCCCACCTTATCGGCGGTGATGATGAGATTGCCATTCTTCACCTCTACATAATCTTTGCTGTAGATCTGGCGCTCGTGATTTCCCCAGCCGCAAAGGTTGGGACAGCCGTCTCCGGTTTCATAGTTCCAGTTCTTTTGAGAAAGGGTATTTCCCTCGAAATCATCTTCCCAAACCAGTTCTTTTTTGGCCAAATCCTGCGCCTTTGCCATCATCGAAACCAGGGCAAAAGCGAGGAACAGGCATTTTTTTGATAGACTCATACTTTATTTCTTAAATTCAAAGGAAGTTTCCTTCAGATTTGTCGAATCAGGACCTACAAAAAGTTTGAAATCTCCTGGCTCTGCCTCCCATTTCTTTTCACGGGTAAAGAAGGAGATCAGCTCTTCATCAATAGTGAACTCGACAGTTTTACTTTCTCCCGGTTCTAGGTTGATCTTTTGGAAGCCTTTCAGTTCCTTGATGGGCCTGGTTATACTTCCAATAAGATCCCTGAGATACAGTTGAACCACTTCTTCTCCTGCACGGTCGCCGGTATTGGTCACTTCTACAGAAGCCTTAATCTGGCCACCTTCAGAAAAAGAATTCTTATCCAGCTGAATTTCGCCAAAGCTGAAATTGGTGTAGCTCAGGCCATATCCAAAAGCATACAATGCATCCCGGCGAGAATCGGTATAATGAGACCAGGTCACCTGCTCACCACCTGAAGGTCTTCCGGTGCTTTTTTGATTGTAATATAACGGCTCCTGCCCTACTGCTCTTGGAAAGGAAACCGGCAGTTTCCCTGAAGGATTGTATTTTCCGAAGACAACTTCAGCTACGGCATTCCCATGCTGAGAACCCAGTAACCAGGTTTCCAGGATTCCTGAAACTTTAGGAGCATTCTCCGAAAGATCCATAGGTCTTCCGTTCATAAGCAGCATCACCACATTTTTGTTCGCTTTGGTCACTGCTTCGACCAATTGGTTCTGCACTCCTGCAAAACCAATATCTACCTGGCTGCGACCTTCTCCAGTTTGAAAAGCATCTTCGCCAACGACCAAAAGAACCACATCGGCATCTTTGGCTGTTTTCACCGCCTTTTCAAATCCGGTGGTATCGGTTTCATTGAACTTGAGATGTTCCAGGAAAGTCCCGGGAGCTGTGGCAAGATCGGCGCCTTTCGCATAGGTCACCTCCACTCCTTTGGGTGCGTAATTTTTTATTCCTTCCAATACTGAAACTGCGGAATTGGCTACGCCCTGTGCCCGCCAGTTCCCAAGCGGCGAATCTTTATCGTCGGCAAGCGGACCGATGACCGCAATCTTTTTAACATCATCGTTGAGTGGTAGAATATTGTTCTCGTTCTTCAGTAGTACGATCGATTTCTTTCCGGCTTCGAGAGCTATTTTTTGACTGGCGTCAGTGTAAAGTTGCGTTTCCTCTGCGTTGGCATCACAATATTTATAAGGATCTTCAAAAAGACCAAGCTGAAACTTCACACGAAGAATCCTTTTTACAGCATCATCGATGAGGGCTTCATCCACCTCTCCCGACTCTACCAGCTCCTTAAGAGAACTTTCGTAGGCGCCGCCTTCCATATCCATATCACTTCCAGCTTCTATAGCCAGTTCTGCAGCCTGCTTTTTGTTAGCGGCAATTCCGTGAGGGATAAGTTCAGCAATAGAACCCCAGTCGGAAACGATAAAACCGTCCCAGCCCCATTTTCCTTTCAGTATATCCCTTTGCAGATATTCATTCGCTGTGGAAGGAATACCGTCAATTTCGTTGAAGGAATTCATAAAAGTAGCAACCCCTGCTTTAGCCGCAGCCTTAAAAGGGGGCAAAATGGTATTGTGCAATTCGTATATACCCACGTTCACCGTGTTGTAATCCCTTCCGGCTTCTGCAAAGCCGTAGCCGGCAAAGTGTTTGGCGCAGGCAGCGATGGTAGTGGGTTTTGAAAGATCATCTCCCTGAAAACCATTGATCCTCGCTACGGCCACTTTTGAACCGAGGTACGGGTCTTCGCCAGAGCCTTCCATAATACGGCCCCAACGGGCATCGCGGGAGATATCCATCATTGGGGCGAAGGTCCAGCTGATTCCGGAAGCAGCGCTTTCTTTGGCTGCCACCCCCGCTGTTCTCTTCATCAAGTCCAGATCCCAGCTTGCTGTTTCGCCAAGCGGCACCGGAAAAATAGTTTTATAGCCATGAATCACGTCGTAACCAAAGATCAGCGGGATCTTTAGCCTTGAATTCTCCATGATGAGGCGCTGGGCTTCGCGGGTGTTTTTCACTCCCGTAATATTCAGCATTGAGCCTACGAGGCCTTTTTTGAGCTTCTCCA
>JBAWAB010000221.1:0-2374 GCA_049589035.1 Salegentibacter sp. | reverse complement strand
GCTGGAAGCGATAACCCGCAATATGGCCCTGGAATTCGCCCCCCACGGGATCCGCGCCAATTGCATACAGGCAGGAGTCACGGTAACCAAATCTTTCCGGCTGATTCCCGGCCACGAGACCCTTCGTCTACACGCCCAAAGACATAATCCTTTCAAAAGGCTCACCGTTCCTAAAGATGTGGCCAATGTGGTTTACCTGCTGAGCAAAGATGAAGCCAGCTGGATCACCGGCACTATCATTCCCGTGAACGGCGGGGAACACCTCAAATAATCACCAATTTCAACCTGTCTTCTATTGAAGTATCAAGAAATCCTTTCGCGGCTGCCGTATTCGGAGCCTTTTCTTTTTGTAAATGAGCTGACTGAGATTTCCGAAGATCATGTTCGGGGAAATTACCGTTTTTCTGAGGATGCCTTCTTTTACCGCGGCCACTTCAGGGGAAATCCCGTAACACCAGGCGTAATTTTAACCGAATGTATGGCGCAGATAGGATTGGTGTGTTTGGGCATATTCTTGCTGAATTCTGCGGAAGATCAGCTCACAACGCCCAAGATCGCTATGACTTCTACTGAAATTGAATTTCTGGAGCCGGTATTTCCCGGCGAACGGGTAGAAGTGAATTCAGAAAAGATCTATTTTAGGTTCAATAAGCTGAAGTGCCGCACCGAAATGAGTAATTCGACCGGAAATATAGTTTGTAATGGCATAATTTCAGGAATGATAACAGCATAAGTATGAAAAGAAGAGTGGTGATCACCGGAATGGGAGTAGCGGCACCGAATGCCATTGGATTGGAGGATTTTGAGGTGGCGCTGAAAGAAGGAAAATCGGGAATAAGGTTTCATCAGGAGCTGGCCGATCTCAACTTTCGGTGCCAGATTGGAGGAAAACCGAAGGTTTCCGAAGAAATGCTTCACGAATATTTCACCACTCTACAATTGCGCGGACTCAACAGCAGCGGGATTGTCTACGGAGTGATCGCAGGAACAGATGCATGGACAGATGCCGGCCTGGAAAAGAGCGAGGAACCAGAGCCTGACTGGGATAGCGGGATCATATTTGGAACCGGTATCTTGGGAGTGGATAAATTCCGCGAGGCGATCCACCTCATCGATGAAGGAAAAACCAAACGTCTTGGCAGTACCAGCGTACTACAAACCATGGCCAGCGGAATAAGTGCATACCTTGGAGGAATTCTTGGCTGCGGCAACCAGGTGACCACTAATTCTTCTGCCTGTACTACGGGTACAGAAGCTTTGCTGATGGGCTACGAGAGAATCAATCAGGGAAAGGCAAAACGAATGTTGGTGGGTAGCTGTGGGGATCATGGCCCTTATGTTTGGGGCGGTTTTGACGCGATGCGTATCCTGCCAACGAAATACAACGATGAACCTGAAAAAGCCTGCCGGCCTATGAGTGCAAAAGCTACGGGTTTTGTTCCAGGGAGTGGTGCAGGAGCCTTACTCCTGGAAGATCTGGATTCGGCAAAAAAGAGAGGAGCCAGGATCTATGCAGAGGTTTTAGGAGGAGAGGTAAACAGCGGAGGCCAGAGGGGCGGCGGAAGTATGACGGCTTCCAATCCGCAAGCTGTGCAGCGATGCATTAGGACGGCCTTGAAAAATTCAGGAATATCGGCTGAAGAGCTCGATCTTATCAACGGCCATCTGACCGCAACCCAGGGAGATGCAGTAGAAATCAGGAACTGGATCGAAGCTTTGGACCGCCGGGGAGAAGATTTTCCGTTTATCAATTCGCTTAAGGGCATGACAGGGCATTGCTTAAGCGCTTCGGGCAGTATAGAATGTGTGGCCGCCGTGCTTCAGCTCTATAAAGGCTTTGTCTTCGGAAATATTAATTGTGAGGAAATACATCCTGATATCAAAAAAATGATCAGCGAAGAGAAAATCCCCAGGTTCTCCCTGCAGCACAGAAACAGAATTCTTGCCAAGGCCAGTTTTGGCTTTGGAGATGTGAATGCAGTAGTGATCCTGAAAGACTTCAGCGCATAAAAAATCCCTGCGCTTGGTGTGGCTCTACAGGGCCGTGGGCTTTCTGCTCTCGTGCTTTTGGATCTGACGGATCTCTTCAACTTCACGTTGAAGGCATTTTTCTTGTTTCCGGTTGTTCCGAAGGGTTTTAAGCCAAAGGTAGGTCACAAAACCGATGAGTGCGGCCGCGATAAAATAAAAAACAAATTCCATGGTGCTCCAGGCAAGTTATTATTACTATTCGATAAGCTGAAGGGCACTCATCAATTAATTTAGACTTTACTTTTGTAAAGAACAGGAATTTTCTCTGAAAGTCCGTATAATCTTTACATGTTTAACATCTTATTAATTATTTGTTTAATTTTTAAATTCCCTTAAGATTCCG
>JBAWAB010000220.1:0-3345 GCA_049589035.1 Salegentibacter sp. | reverse complement strand
GAGCCTGCCGTGGCAAAACAGGATGTGCCGGTGCGTTCGGGTGAAGATGAAATTATCGAGATGAGCCGTATGGGTAAAATGATCGCTCACCACATGGTAGAGAGTGCTCAGACTTCAGCTCACGTGCAGTCCTTTATTGAAGTAGATGTAACCAACATCTGGAACTGGAGGAATAAGCATAAAGCCGATTTTCAGAAACGCGAAGGTGAAAAACTGACCTTTACGCCAATTTTTATGGAAGCTGTGGCAAAAGCCATCCGTGATTTTCCAATGATCAATATTTCGGTGAGCGGCGATAAGATTATCAAGAAAAAAGATATTAACCTGGGAATGGCTGCGGCCCTTCCGGATGGAAACCTTATTGTGCCGGTGATCAAAAATGCAGACAGGCTAAACCTCGTAGGCATGGCTAAAGCCGTGAATGATCTTGCCGGGCGCGCCCGTGTCAATAAACTGAAGCCAGATGAGATCCAGGGCGGAACCTATACCGTGACCAACGTTGGTACTTTTGGAAGCGTCATGGGGACTCCTATTATCAATCAGCCACAGGTGGGGATCCTTGCCCTTGGAGCTATCAGAAAAGTTCCGGCGGTAATCGAAACTCCCGATGGCGATTTTATTGGA
This sequence comes from Salegentibacter sp., assembly GCA_049589035.1. GTDB lineage: Bacteria > Bacteroidota > Bacteroidia > Flavobacteriales > Flavobacteriaceae > Salegentibacter_A. Next base: position 2,721 of record JBAWAB010000220.1, on the reverse strand, counting down.
ATTAGGCATAAAATGTTCTTATCTCACAGTTACGACCACCGGGTGGTGAACGGCGCTTTAGGCGGCCAGTTCGTGCAGCGCGTGGCACAGTATCTGGAAAATTTTGATAAAGACAGAGAGATATAAAGATTCTTTTCATAACTGTTGAAGATCGCGGGTTCCGTTTTACGGGGCCCGTGATTTTTTATATAAAAATTTTTCTGCCCTGCGCTCCTGAAGAAGGAAACATATAAATTATAGTATCTTTACAGCTTATTTTATAAAAGGACTTCTATGGAGCTGAATCTCACTAAACCTATATGTTTTTTTGATCTCGAGGCCACGGGTGTGAATCTTGCAAAAGACCGCGTGGTGGAAATAGCCATTCTGAAGGTGCATCCCAACGGCAACAGAGAGGCGCGCACGTGGCTGGTGAACCCCGAAAGGAATATCCCAGCCGAGGTGGTTGCTATACATGGTATTACCAATGAAAAAGTGGCTAACGAGCCTACCTTTAAGGATCTGGCACCTCAGGTTTATGAAATGATCAAAGGCTGCGATCTTGCCGGGTACAATTCCAATCGTTTTGATATCCCGATGTTGGTGGAAGAGCTGCTGCGGGCGGGGATCGACTTTGATATGAAGAACGTGGTGGCCGTAGATGTTCAGACGATTTTCCATAAAAAGGAACAGCGTACTCTTACTGCGGCATATCAGTTTTACTGCGGAAAAAATCTTGAAGACGCCCATACTGCTGAAGCCGATACCACTGCGACCTATGAAGTGCTGAAGTCTCAGCTTGACAAATATGGGGATCTGCAAAATGATGTGAAATGGCTGGCAGATTTCAGTTCGAGAAGGCGTTGCGCCGATTTTGCAGGCTTTATTGCCTATGATAAAAAAGGAGTTGAAGTCTTTGGTTTCGGAAAGCACAAAGGAAAAATTGTAGAAAAGGTGTTGGAGGAGGAACCTGGCTACTTCGGCTGGATCCAGAACAACGATTTTCCGCTGTATACCAAAAAGGTTTTAACTGCTATTAAGCTAAGAAAACTGAATAACAAACTGAATTAGGAACCGGAGTATTTGCCCTTTTTCCGAATCCTTATCACCGACCAAATCTATTCTTGTGAAGATAATCTGCATAGGCCGAAATTATACCGAGCATATTTCAGAATTACAGAATGAAAAACCAGAAGACCCAGTAATCTTTCTGAAGCCTGATACTTCTATTCTTCTGAAAAAACAGCCTTTCTTTATTCCCGATTTTTCGAACGAAGTCCATCACGAGGTTGAAGTCCTCGTGAAGATCAAAAAGGTTGGAAAACACATTCAGGAGAAATTTGCTCATAAATATTATGACGAGATCGGCCTGGGAATAGACTTCACTGCCAGGGATCTCCAGCAGAAATTAAAGGAAAAAGGTTTGCCCTGGGAAAAGGCTAAGGCCTTTGACGGTGCGGCAGTGATCGGAGAAAAATGGCTGGACAAAAATTCCCTGGGAGACCTAAATAATATTAACTTTAGTCTCGATAAAAACGATAAAACGGTACAAAAAGGCAATACTTCCCTTATGCTATGGAAGATCGATGAGCTTATTGCTTACGTTTCATCGTTTTTTACGCTTAAAATAGGAGATATTATTTTTACCGGAACACCAGCCGGCGTGGGCAAAGTTGAAGTCAACGACAGGTTGACCGGTTTTCTTGAAGACCAACAAATTTTTTCAATACATATAAAATAGTAAGATGAGCAGCTACAATTTAGATGAAGTAAAAGTGATGGCCGGGGGTGACGAGGATTTCCTGAAGGTGGTCGTGCAGACCTTCCTGGAAGAAATCCCGCCAGATGTTGAAGCCATGAATGAAGCTATTTCCAACGGTAACGCCTCTCTGGCTTACCAGTATGCTCATAAGATGAAGCCTAATCTTCAGCTTTTTGGGCTGGAACTAATGGATCAGGTTCTGGTGATTGAAGCCTGGTCTAAGGAGAATAAAAAACAGGATGAAGTGCCTGAAGCAGCTGCCCTAATCACAAAAAAAGTGAATGTTGCCAGTGCTGCTTTAAAACGAGATTTTGAACTGTGATGAGAGCCGAGATTATAGCTATAGGAGATGAGATCCTTATTGGTCAGATTGTCGATACCAATTCTGGATTTATTGCCCGTGAGCTCAATAAGATTGGAATTTCAGTGCACCAGATCACTGCTGTAGAAGATGAAAAACATCATATTCTCACCACGCTGAGGGAAGCCTCCAAAAGGGCAAAAGTAGTTTTGATTACAGGCGGACTGGGTCCTACTAAAGATGATGTGACTAAATCCTGTCTCTGTGAATATTTCGGGGACGAAATGGTGCAGAACGATGAGGCCCTGGCACATGTGGAGCAGCTTTTTGAAAAATATATTGACAGCCCCATCTCAGATCTGAACCGAAGACAGGCGCTAGTGCCTTCAAAGGCTGAGGTCATCATCAATAAATACGGAACTGCGCCCGGGATGTGGTTTGAGCAAGATGAGGTGATCTACGTCTCTATGCCGGGTGTGCCTTTCGAGATGAAAGCGCTTATGCAGGACGAGGTGGTGCCAAGGCTTCAGCAAAAGCTTAAAAGACCGTTCATCCTTCACAAAACGGTGATTACCTATGGTATGGGAGAGAGTGCCCTGGCCGAAAAAATAGAACACTGGGAAGAAAATCTTCCGGAGTATGTGAAGCTTGCATACTTGCCCAATCTTGGAAAGGTAAG
>JBAWAB010000219.1:0-3840 GCA_049589035.1 Salegentibacter sp. | reverse complement strand
GTGGCAAAAAGCGTTTTGGGCCGCGCAGGATGTTCATGCAAATATTCACTGATAGCCCAGGCGATGGAGATCCCATCATAGGTACTGGTACCGCGGCCAATTTCATCCAGCAGCACCAGGCTGCGTTCAGAAATATTATTTAGGATGCTCGCGGTTTCATTCATTTCCACCATAAAGGTAGACTCGCCCATAGAAATATTATCGCTGGCGCCTACGCGGGTAAAGATCTTGTCTACCACTCCAATATTGGCCGATTTTGCGGGCACAAAACTCCCCATCTGGGCCATGAGGACGATGAGCGCGGTCTGCCTCAAAATAGCCGATTTACCACTCATATTGGGGCCGGTGATCATGATCACCTGTTGCTCCGAACGGTCCAAATGAAGGTTATTGGTAACATAAGATTCCCCAATAGGCAACTGCTTTTCGATTACGGGATGCCTGCCTTCCTCAATTTCCAGCTCAAAGTTCTCTTCGATGTCAGGACGGCAGTAATTCTCGCTCATGGCCTGCTGTGCAAAAGAACAGAGACAATCAAGCTGAGCGATCAATTGGGCATTTTGCTGAACGGGATGGATGTAATCACTCATCCACAACACCAGCCTAGAAAACAATTCCTGTTCAAGCTGAAGTATCTTCTCTTCGGCCCCGAGGATCTTAGCCTCGTACTCCTTTAACTCTTCGGTGATATAACGTTCGGCGTTCACCAGCGTTTGCTTCCGCACCCACTCTGTCGGTACCTTGTCCTTATGAGTGTTCCGCACTTCGATGTAGTAACCGTACACATTATTATTTCCAATCTTCAGCGAGGAGATCCCGGTGTTTTGCGTCTCACGCTTCAGCATATTGTCGAGATAATCCTTACCGGAAAAAGCGATATTCCGCAGTTCATCCAGCTCCTTGTGAAAGCCTTCAGCAATCACATTTCCCTTCTGAAGATTCACCGGCGCTTCTTCATTGATGCATTCTTTGATCTTAGAGCGCAGTAATTCACAGCCATGTAAATTATCTCCTATTACCCTGATAGCCTCATCTCCGCATTCCAGCGCCAGGCTCTTAATAGGAATGACCGCTTCCAGTGAATTCTTAAGCTGTACCACCTCCCGCGGACACACCTTGCCGGTCGCCACCTTTGAAATTAGTCGTTCCAGATCATTAATCTGTTTGATCTGATGCTGGATCTCTTGTAAAACCGAAGGATTCTTTATCAGGAATTCCACCACCTCATGGCGTTTCCTGATCTTGGAAGGGTTCTTCAGCGGCAGCGCCAGCCAGCGTTTCAGCAGCCGTCCACCCATTGGTGATATAGTTTTGTCAATAATATCGAGCAGGGTCACAGCATTAACTGCGGAAGAGTTGTATAATTCCAGGTTGCGAATGGTAAAGCGATCCATCCAGACGTATTCCTCTTCAGCAATCCTGCTTACCGAGGTAATATGCTGCAGTTTATGATGCTGCGTCTCCCCCAGGTAATGCAGTACAGCGCCTGAAGCAATGATGCCTTCCTCCAGCTGCTCTACCCCGAACCCCTTGAGACTTTTGGTACCGAAATGTGAATTCAGGGTTTCATAGGTGTAGTCCATCTTGAACACCCAGTCTTCCAAATAAAAACAATGATGATCCTCACCAAAAGCTTTGGCAAAATCTTTTTTGAATTTCTTCTGAATAAGAACCTCACTGGGCCCGAAATTCTGAAGTAGCTTGTCGATATATTCTGAATTCCCCTGGGCAGTAAGAAACTCGCCCGTAGAAACGTCCAGAAAAGAAACACCGAGATTCTTTTTTCCGAAGTGTACTGCGCAAAGAAAATTGTTCGATTTGCTACTGAGCACCTCATCGCTAAGCGCCACCCCCGGTGTTACCAGCTCAGTCACTCCGCGCTTCACGATCTTCTTGGTCATTTTTGGATCCTCTAATTGGTCGCAGATAGCCACGCGCTCCCCGGCCTTCACCAATTTAGGCAGATAGGTATTCAAAGAATGATGCGGAAAACCGGCCAGCTCGGTTCGCTCTCCCCCGTTGTTCCGTTGGGTAAGCACAATATTAAGGATACGTGCTGCCCTCACAGCATCTTCGCCGAAAGTTTCGTAAAAATCGCCTACCCGAAACAAAAGCAAAGCATCTGGATACTTGTGCTTTATCGCGAGATATTGCTTCATTAGGGGCGTAACTTTCTGGGATTTTTTTGCTGACACTTTTCGAGGATTTTACTTGCTGCTAAAATATATAATCTTCCCCGTAAAAGTAAATTCCCTGCCTCGGGAATCAGATTTTTTTCCACAGGTTATAACAAGGAATTTTAGACCTAAAATAGGTTAAACAAAATCACACCAATTTGAGCATCACATAAGATACTACTATCAGCAACAGCAGAAAGAGCCCCACGGCCAGAAATTTCAGGGAAAAATTGACATCCCTGAATTTTCTGGCAGCTATCTTTGAATTGATAAAGATCTGCTGCCCCAACTGATCGAAAATTTGATCTTCGTCCAGGCTGATCTCATAAAAGGTCCTGGAGAATTCCTTAATATTCCCGAATTTTGAGATCACATCGCCAAAGAAGAATACATTTTTATCATATTTATCCTCAATGCGGGGCATAAAACATCGGATACTGAAAAAAATAGATGTCACCGTCGAACAAAACCACAGGGCAAAAAGCACATAAAGAAATATCTCGCCCGAAATATCGGCGAGTACCACATCCAGATTTTGATAGATAAAGTTCAACAGGATTCCGTAGAAGGAAAGCAGCAACCCTGCTTTAAGTTCGGAGGCCTTGATAAGGGCCGACACGTAATTTATACTGCCCCAGTAATGATCTATGAGATCATCGGTATGTTTATTTTTAATGTGCGGTGCTACTAATCTTTCTTGTTCTTCCATTGCGGGCACTTCGTTTTTTCGATTCTGGCAGATGACAGCATATCCCTCGTGTGCAAAGGCAGATTTCTTTAAAAAATGTCAGTCTCAGCGCCTAGCTATGACTAATGCCGAAGAAAAATTCGCTGTAAGGCTTTGAATAGAATTTCCGGCAATCGGAAGGAAATTTTCCCATTGACGGATTGCGGTCAAGTTAATCCCACCTACCGGGGAGTTGTGCGGAATCACACTAAAGTTACTATTTTTTTGAGAATCAACAGCGTATTTTTTCAAGGACACAGCGTCCCTTCCTGAATTATTTCAGAATACAGGAACTTCAGTGTCCAACTTATGCAATTACACAGCTGCTCCAGGCAGTTTCGGATGCCTCTTTATTTTTCCCGCTTTCGTTCCAGTTGTAGATTTTTGGTAAACTTAGTAAAGAATATTATCCAGTATTTTATCCAGGGTATTCTCCATCATGCTAAACTTCTTATCAGAAAAGAAGATCTCAAACATTTCCTTTCTCAGGTTCACCAATTCTTTATGGGAATACTCATGCATCACCAGATTATCCTGAATTTTTTCAAGACTTTCTTCCTCAGTATCTCCTGAAAATTCCCGAGACATTTTTTCAAAGGTCTCCCTGTCTGTTTTAGATTTTATTAAATTAAGCTCTTCCTCTGTCACGTTCGAGTCGGCATTAGCACAAAGCATTAAGATATAGATCTGAAGTTCGGTCTTGGTCCAATTTTGTTGCTCGCTTTTCATAGATTCAATTTTTTGGATGGTCTAGATCCTTTGCCTGTCAAATTAGATCACATTTAAAAGGAAAGGCAGCCACACTTCTAATCTAGCAAATAATTGATAAACAATGTTTTACATAACTGTATATTTTTTAAACACTTCTGGATTTTCATTAATAAAATTTCAATCTAATTTTTCAGAATTCTAAATAAATAAAAGATGGGATACCGC
>JBAWAB010000218.1:0-8721 GCA_049589035.1 Salegentibacter sp. | reverse complement strand
GCCGTCCCATGCGCATTTATATAATCGATATCTTTTGGCTGCAGCCCCGCAATTTTCAGGGATTTCTGCATCGCAAGAAAAGCCCCTTCCCCATTTTCGGAAGAAGCTGTTTGATGAAAGGCGTCATTCGCATTGCCATAGCCGCTGAGTCTTCCCAGCACAGGTTTCCCTTCCAGCACTTCATCGGCTTCTAAAACGAGATAGGCCGCGGCTTCTCCAAGATTGAGTCCGTGGCGGTTCTCATCGAAAGGTTTATTAGCCTCTTCGGAAACCAACAGCAGCGAATGGAAACCGTTAAGAGTAAACTTAGTAAGGCAATCGGTGCCACCTACAATAACGCGCTTTAATTGTCCCGATTTGATCATTCTTGCTCCGAGCATAATGGCATTGGCTGCCGAAGAACAGGCAGTGCTCAAGGTGGTCACAAAACCAGAAATTCCGATCTGCTCTGCTATTTTTTCTGTAGTAAAACCAGGGTGTTGTGCAGGGATAAACCGGCGGTTTTCCTCATGTTCAGGATAATCAAAAAAGTACTTTTCCGTAGCATCAATTCCACCCACGCTGGTGCCTGAAATGAACCCCGTACCTTCCGGAGCCTTAGAAAAACCTCCCTGTAGCAGGGCTTCCTGCGCGGCGAGGGTCCCCAGTAAGGCAGCCCGGGTGAAGCTGTGTTTGGCCGGAAGCTGTAATTTTTCAGCCAAATCCTCATTGGAAATTTTTATTTCTGCGACCGGCAGGTTTCTATGAACGGTATCGAGAACTTCAGGAAAGGAAATCCCACTTTTGCCAGCAACGAGAGAGCCGTAATTTTCTCCAACATTATTGCCAATAGAAGAAATCACACCCATTCCGGTAACGGCAACCCCCTTGTTCATAGGCTATTTAGTACGGTTTTGCTCAATAAATTCGGCCATGCGGTTTATGGAAACAAAGATCTCTTTTCCCTGTTGAGGATCGGTAAGTTTAATGCCGTAATCTTTTTCAAGCATTACGATAAGCTCAAGAGCATCAATAGAATCAAGGCCGAGGCCATCCCCAAAAAGTGGCTCGTCATCCTGAATGTCGCTCACTTCCAGCTCTTCCAGGTTGAGTTGTTCTATGATATTTTCCTTCAGTTCTATGCGTAGGTCAGTCAGATCAGTCATGGGTGAAGTCATATAATTCTTCAAAATTTTGGGAGGAAAGAGCAATTTTTCCCTTTCCTGAAATATGAGACAAAAATACATCATATTCCTCATTGTGCAAGTCAATCCACCCGCAAACAACTTCAGAAGTTGAGCTCTCCTCCAAAAGCGCCGAAGTATAGTCGGCTAAAAGCCCGGCATCAAAGTTTTCTGACACAAAAAAGGCATTCTCTCCCTGTATTTTATACCTAATACTGAGTTCGCCGAGTACGATATTTGGCAACGTATAGACGAAAAGTGAGGGTGAAGGGATCTCCGCCATACTTTCCTGGTATTGTTCGTCAGTCTCCAGGCTGGAGCTGGAATTGGCGAATACCAAGGCAGTATCTGGAGAAACTTCATTCTCTCCCAACAGCGCCTGGGCGGCGATCATTCCTAATTTACAGAGCCCGTCCATTTTATAGAATTTCGGATAATTCATCTTCAGCTCCTTGTACAATTTCTTCAGGAACGCATTGGTTCCGGAAGTATCTTCGGATTTTAAGAGCAGTTTTTTATTGCGGTAAAGTTTCCCCTGCCGCAGTCTCACGCTATTCTGTATATAAAATTCCTTATTCATGCTCTTCTTTCTGAAAAACCAGGGCCAGGTTGCAACCTCCAAACCCCGAGGCGGTTTTTAATGCCGTCTTCAGAGCTGACTTAGTCGTATTTTTAATGATATTTAAGGCTTTTGAAGTTCCGGGAACATCAAAATTAAGGGAAGCATATAGTTCGTTATTCAGCATCGAGTTTTTGGCAATAATGCTTTCAATAAGAGCCGAAGCACCCAGCGTATGCCCGTAATATCCTTTAAGGCTGTTCACTGGAACCTGCTGAAGTCCGGCGCGGTTAAAGGCAATGGCCTCCATCTCGTCATTGTAAATGGTTGCGGTGCCATGAGCTGACAAAAAATTAATTTCTCCGGAAGAAACTCCGGCGATTTTCATCGAATTCCGGATGCTTTTCAGTAAGCCTTCACCCGTTCGTGAAGGTCCCGAAATATGATTGGCATCATTAGCTGAAGCTTCGCCGATAAGTTTGATGTGGGCCGATCCTGCTCGTTTTTCCGAGCTCAGCAATACCGCCGCTGCTCCTTCCCCAAGATTAATACCCTTACGGTTCGCAGAATACGGCTGGCAAGCTCCATTGCTTAGCGCCTGGAAAGAATTGAACCCGGAAACCACGAATTCTGAAACCAGGTCGCCACCTGCCACGATCGCCTGTTCAAAGCTGCCGATCTTCATCAGCCTTTTGGCTACAGCCAGGGCAAGTCCGCCCGAAATACAGGCATTGGAGACAATAACCGGATCTTTTTTGAATCCGAAGAAATCCTGAAGCACTTTCGCCAAAACATGCAATTTTACCCTTTCCGCAGGAAAAATTCTAGCGGTTCCTAACAGATCAATATTTCCCTTGGTAGTAGAGATGACAAGAGCGGTTGTTTCAGGATCAAAATTGGTCATTTTGGAGATCACTCCATGAATGGCCAAAATCATCATTTGTTCCAGTTTTGTATAATCAGAAGGATTGGCCAATGCTTCAAAATTCTGCCAAAGTTCAGACACATCAATGGTTCCCGCATAAACTTCCTTCAGATTTGGCAATTTTGAGGTATGCCGCCTTAACCCAGATCTTTCTTCACGAATCGCCTCCAGATTAGCTTCCGTAGAAAAGCCCAGTGGTGAAATGATGCTATCTTCAAGCAGATAAAAATTTTTCATTTACAGCAGCCCCATTTTCTTTTTCCAATCTAAGAAAAACTGAGGATTGTTAAGGAGTAAATCCCCTTTTTCGTCGGTAAAAACCTGAATGGTCTGACCTATACAGGCCAATTTTCCCCGGCTGGTGATCTTATAACTGAACTGGATCTTGGCGGCTTCAGAATTGACGAAGGTGGTTTCGACGGTAAAGACATCGCCATATCGTAACGGCGATTTATGCTCGCAAACCGATTTTACCATGGGCGTCAACAATCCTTCCTTCTTCATATCGAGATAAGAAACGCCATGCTGTTTCCCAAAATCTTCAGCTCCTTCCTCGAAGTATTTCAGGTAATTCCCATGCCATACGATCTGCATCGGGTCGCATTCGTGAAAACGGACCCGCAATTCGGTAGTTGATTTTAACTCTTTAGGCATTAATCTACGGTAACGGTTTTCATTTCGGAAGTGGCTAGCAGCTTTCCATTCTCATCTTCGGTCCTTGCTGTCACCGAAGTCACCTTCATGATCTCATGAAGTATCTCGACAAAGGTTTTCAAACGTGTCCCGGCCTTTGGCAGCTCATGGATCTCCACCGATTTTATTACGCCGATAAAACCCGTTTTCGGTTTGTCAAGTCCGGCAATAAAACCCTGGTAACCACGATGCAGCGACATACTTTGGGCCATATGCTCAATGAGCCCGGGTTCAGAAAAAATACCGTCTTTAACAAGAATATTACCCGCAGGAATGGTAAAACCCGTGATACCTGTGAGCGCCGTATAGTCGAAAAGGCTGTCGACCATTACGAAGGGAGGTTTCTGCGGAATTAACTGAATGATCCTTTCCGGATCAAGAATGGGTTCTTTTAGTAGGTTTTCTGCCATAGTACGGTTTTAGCTGAAATCATTCCAAAAATCGTAATAATTATACCACTGGTGTGGATATTTTTTCAACATCTGTTCAAGATTATCAAGATACGCTTTTAATAACTCTTTCGCTGATTTTTTTTCCTGTTTATAGGGCCTGGCGTAGAAATGATAGTGAAAATTGCGTTCTCTCATCAGGTGCACAAAAAGCACCGGAATTTCATTTCTGGCCGCCAGTTTGAAAGGACCTTGCGGAAATTTCGCCTGGGCACCCAGGAAATTCTCTGTATAGGTTTTGGCGCCTTCCAGGTAGCGGTCTGCGGCAAAAATGAGCAGTTCATTTCGCTGCAGCGCTTCCTTCATCTCAAAGACATGCGAAAGATCTTCCTGCAGCACGATCATCTTCACCTTCGATTCGCCGGTAACGGAATTCAGGTAATTTTTAATTTGCTGATGCTCAAAATCGGTCACCACCAGGTTTACTTTTGCTTCGGAATGTTTCTTTTCGAAAAAATACTTCGCCAGGTTGAAATTCCCAATATGGGCCGTGAGCAGAATTCCTCCTTTTTTCTGCTGAAGTAAGGCTTCAATATTTTCCACTCCGTCAAATTCGAAGCTAAACTTCTTCTGCATCCCCGCGGTAATTGCAATGCGGTCCAGCTGAATTCTTCCGAAGGTGAAATAGCTGCGATAAATATGCAAAACAGCGGCAGGGACAGAATATCCGAATCGCTTTCGGAAGAGATAATAAACACTTTTCGTAGAATTGAAGGCAAAAAGAACAAAATAAGCAGCCACAAAAAGCAGCACAAAATAGGCCGTATTGAGCCCGAAATTGCGGATTATAAAAACATAGATCCTGAAGCCCAAAACTGTTCCCCGGGATTGTCCTTTCCAGTTTGCCATCCTTACGAATAAAGTCCGCCGTTAATATTGATCACTTCCCCTGTAATGTAAGAAGCTTTGGGGGAAGCGAGAAAAGTCACGAGTTCTGCTACCTCTTCTGCCTCGCCGAAACGGTTCAACGGGATGTGTTTTTTCAATTCCTTTTCATTAAAATCAGCGGTCATATCTGAACTTATAAAACCTGGAGCCACTGCATTTACAGTTACTTTGCGCTTTCCGATCTCCTGGGCAAGGGCCTTGGTAGCCGCAACAACAGCTCCCTTAGCCGCCGAATAGTTCACCTGGCCGGCGTTTCCTTTAAGTCCGGAAAGAGAAACAATATTGATGATCCTGCCATAGCGTTTGTGAAGCATGTCCTTCAGCATCGTATTCGTTACGTTGTAAAAGCCGTTGAGGCTGGTGTTGATCACAGAATTCCAGTCTTCAGGTTGCATCCACAGGAAAAGTCCGTCTTTGGTCATGCCGGCATTGTTCACCACTACTTCAATAATAGCTTCAGCATTATTTTCCTTCCAATTTTCCAGAACCTGCTGCGTTTCTTCCAGATTGCCCACGTCAAACTTCAGCAGTTCACAGCTCACAGCTTCGGCTTCAACTTCCAGTTTTGCCTCTTCGGCTGCAGCGGTATTCGAATGATAATTCAGAAGGATGTTATACTGCAACTCCTGTGCGAGTTTCACGGCAATAGCACGTCCAATCCCGCGCGAAGCTCCTGTTACCAAAGCATATTTCATTTCTTCTTTTTAGTAGGCGTTGTTGTTCTTGAGATATTCCCTGATCTTTTCCAGGTAAGGATACATAATGACATCCTCCTTAAATTCAGGAAGAATCTCGTGCATTTCCTTCATTTTTTCAGCGGTCTTCCCTGAAAGTTTTTCTCCGAAATCAAGATAGCGCAAAGCCTGGATGATCGTAATTATTTCTACGGAAATCACTTCGAAAGTATTTTCGATGACCGTTTTGGTCATATTGGCCGCATTGGTGCCCATACTCACAATATCCTGATTGTCGTTGTTATTGGGAATGCTGTGAATGTACATGGAAGTAGATAAAGCCTGGTTTTCAGCTGTCGTAGAAACCGCGGTGAACTGCGATCCCTGCATTCCGAAATTAAGGCCAAGCTTCCCATGATTGACGAAGGGCGGCAAAATTTCGTTCAGCTTGCTGTTCAGCAAATAATTCAGCTGTCGCTCGGCGAGCATTGAAAGTTTGGTGATCACTAACCTAAGCTTGTCCATTTCAAGCGCCACATAATCTCCGTGGAAATTTCCGCCGTGATAAACATGTTCGCTCTCCACATCAATGATAGGGTTGTCATTGGCCGAATTTACTTCCTCTATAAGTACTTTCACTACATTTTCAATCGTATCATGTACCGGTCCAAGGATCTGCGGCACACACCGCAAACTGTAATACTCCTGAACTTTCTCTTTAAAATAGCTGTTTTTATCAGCTTTTTCGGTGTAGAGATGCTCGTTGCGATCGCGGGTAAGCTTGCTGTCTTTGAGGTGTTCCCGCATTTGAGCCGCGATCTTCTGCTGTCCAGCATGCAATTTTGATGCATTCAGTTGAGGACTAAGATGATCATCATAAGCCTGCACGATCTCGTTGATAGCCGAAGAGCAAAACACCGCCCAATCCAGCAGCCGCCTGGCATAAATTGCATTCACCACTCCTATTCCGGTCATGGCCGAAGTGCCGTTAATCAGGGCGAGGCCTTCGCGGAGTTCGATCTTAATTGGTTCTACCCCTGTTTCCTGAAAAACTTCTTCAGTTTTTCTTCTTTTCCCTTTGTAAAAAACTTCGCCTTCGCCAATGAGTACCAGAGCCAGGTGTGCCAGCTGCACCAGGTCTCCCGAAGCTCCTACTCCCCCATGTTCAAAGATAAGCGGGGTAATATCTTTATTGATTAGCTGTTGCATGCTGCGGGCTACCGAGTTGTGTACTCCCGATTTCCCAAGCGAAAGCGTATTCAAACGGGCCAACATGAGCGACTTCACGTAAAGTGGTTGTATGGGAATTCCCGAGCCCGAAGCATGACTTCTAATTAGGTTATATTGCAGCTGTACACGATCTTTTTCTTTTATTTTGTATTGCGCCATGGGTCCGAAGCCGGTATTGACACCATAAATTATTTTGTTGCGCGAGAATTCCTTAAGGAAACGGAAACTCTCTTCCATGCGGTCAAGGAGTTCTTTCTCCAGCTCAATTTCCTGGTTTTCAAAAAGAACCTCGAAAAAATCCTCAAGATTCAGGGCGTTCTTTAATGTGAGCATAGACCGTTATGGCTGTTTGTTGATTTTCGGATTAGTTAAAAACTGTTAACAAATGTACTATATTTACGAAGCAAATAAAATGGAATGGAAAAGGAAGTTGCAGATATTCTCATAATTGGCGCCGGTCCTTCCGGTATAGTCGCGGCTTCTTATCTTCAGCAGAGAGGGATAAGAGTACTGGTGGTGGAAAAGCAAAAATTTCCCCGCTTCACTATAGGCGAAAGCCTTATCCCCCGGTGTATGGATAATTTTGAAGAAGCGGGATTACTTCGGGTGCTTCAGAAGGCTGGATTTCAAAAAAAATTCGGAGCCAGATTTATCCGAAACGGACAAGCCGCAGAATTTGATTTTAGCGAAAAATACGGTGAGGGCTGGGACTGGACCTGGCAGGTACCCCGTGATCATTTCGATACTATTTTAGCTGAAGAAGTACAGCGTAAGGGAGTACCCATCTATTTTGAAACCGAAGTGACCGATGTTCATTTCAGCGGGAATAAATCCATCACGACCGTCCAGGAAAAGAATGGCAAGATCTTTCAAATATCAGCCAATTTTATCATTGATTCCAGTGGCTACGGAAGAGTGCTCGCCAGCAGATTAGGTCTTGAAGCCGAACCCGGGGTCGCCTCCCACTCCTCTATTTTCACCCAGGTAAAAGAAACTGAAAGACCCCCCGGAAAGGAAGGCGAACAAATAACTTTTGAAGTACTCGATACTCAAACCTGGTTCTGGTATATTCCTTTTTCCAACGGAAATAGCAGCCTTGGATTCGTGGGCCCAAATTCCTGGTTCGAAAATTTTGAAGGTAAGCCTTCTGAAATTTTCCAGAAAATGCTGAAACAAACCGAATACTATAAGTCCAGATTCGATAATTATGACTTCCTTTTTGAGCCAGTGCAAGTAAGCAATATGGCCAAAAATGTCACCAAATTGTATGGTGAGGGTTTTGCCTTAACCGGTAACAGTGCTGAATTCCTCGATCCTATCTTCTCTTCAGGAGTGGCTTTCGCTACAGAATCGGGCTTGCTGGCAGCAAAACTTGCGCTGAGAGAGATTAACGGTGAAAAAGTAGATTGGGAGCAGGAATATACAGGCTACATCAAAAAAGGCGTAGCCGTTTTTTCGACTTATGTAAATGAATGGTACAGCGGAAATTTACAGAAGATCATTTTCCATCCTGATCCCAACCCGGAATTTATCCGGCAGATCTGCGCCGTACTGGCTGGTTACGTTTGGGATGAGGAGAATCCTTTTGTGAAAAAACACCAAAGGATTCTAACCAATATTGCCCGGCTGATCGAAATGGAGAAGACTCCTGAAAAAAAATAAAAAACTTGTCGCGCATAATTTTCTGAAGACAAAGCTTTTAACTCCATTCAGGTTTAAAGCTCCGTTGTTTCAGCTGAAAAAAGAAATAAAAGGTTTGCAGGATTTATAAGTAAAAGTTACATTTGCAACCGCAAAAATGATTGCGACGTTCATATTAAAACGGAGAGGTGGCAGAGTGGTAATGCAGCAGCCTGCTAAGCTGTCATCCTTTTTGGATGCCCGGGTTCGAATCCCGGTCTCTCCGCTGAATCACTTTTATAGTGAGAAAATTCTAAAGGAATTTTCGGGGTGTAGCCCTTCGATGCGTCTCTATCGAGACTCACTCAGGACAGGCTCCACCCGATTATCGCGCCGAGTCGCGATTAAAAAATTACTCGGGGTGTAGCGTAGCCCGGTTATCGCGCCTGCTTTGGGAGCAGGAGGCCGCAGGTTCGAATCCTGCCACCCCGACTTTTGCTGTATCAAACAGCACCAAATA
>JBAWAB010000217.1:0-22604 GCA_049589035.1 Salegentibacter sp. | reverse complement strand
AGGTCTCTTCAAATGGCTCTTTATGCCAGGTGAATCCGGCCAGTGGCAATCCAACTACAGGAACTTTTTCTACTTCCGATTCCAGGATCAGATCCGATGAATGCAATGAGGAATATAATGTCACAAGATTTAAGGTTGATGGCGATAATTTATTTATCTACCAATCTTGTATAGAAGGCTGTGCTGAAAAGTACATCCGCATATAAACTGCAGGATAAATTTCAATGAATCCCTGAAATTCATAAACCAGCTTCAACGTTATTTATGGTTGCGGTTAAAAAGGGGCAGTCCGGTAAACCTGAATATGGGTAAGAATTTTGGAAACTAAAAAAGCGGCCAAAACAGCCGCTTTCTTTATTCGCTCCTTAAGAGCTTTTCTGCGATTCTTCTACTTCTTTAGGTCAAACCGGTCAAGGTTCATCACCTTGGTCCAGGCCTTCACAAAATCTTTAACGAATTTCTCTTTGGAATCTTCGCAGGCATAAGCTTCGGCCTGGGCGCGAAGTTCAGAGTTAGAACCGAAGATAAGGTCTACCCGTGTTCCTTTCCATTTTACCTCGCCGGTATTGCGGTCCCTTCCCTCAAACAGGTTCTGATCATCTGAAACGGCCTTCCAGGTGGTTCCCATGTCCAGCAGATTCACAAAGAAATCATTGGTAAGCTGTCCGGCCCGTTTTGTGAATACGCCATAATCTGAATGGTCATAATTGGCACGGAGGGCGCGCATTCCTCCTACTAAAACAGTCATCTCGGGAACAGTGAGTTTCATTAACTGCGAACGATCCACCAGCATTTCTTCAGCTGATGCAGAAACATTATTCTGGTGGTTCAGATAATTTCTAAAGCCATCGGCAACAGGTTCCAGGATGGAAAATGCTTCAACATCGGTTTGTTCCTGAAGCGCATCAGCACGGCCGGGAGTGAAAGGTACCGTGATCTCATTCCCGCCATCTTTTGCTGCTTTCTCAATGGCTGCGCTTCCGCCTAGAACAATCAGGTCGGCAAGAGAGATTTTCTTGTTGCCAGATTGTGCGTTATTGAATTGGTTTTGGATGTTCTCCAGCTTTTCCAGAACGGTAGAAAGTTCTTCGGGATTGTTCACCTCCCAGCCCTTTTGAGGTTCCAGCCGAAGTCGCCCGCCATTGGCTCCCCCGCGTTTATCGGAATCCCGGTAAGTTGAAGCTGAAGCCCAGGCGGTGGTCACCAATTGGGAAACAGATAATCCGCTCTCAAGGATTTTACCCTTTAAACCTTTGACATCCTGCTCACTGATCAATTCATGATCGACCTGCGGAATCGGATCCTGCCAGATAAGGTCTTCCTCAGGCACTTCCGGGCCAAGATAACGACTTCGGGGACCCATATCGCGATGCACCAGCTTATACCAGGCACGTGCAAAAGCATCGGCAAACTCATCGGGATTTTCATAGAAATGTCTCGAGATCTTTTCGTAAGCCGGATCTTCTTTCAGGGCAACATCGGTAGTCAGCATAAAAGGAGCGTGATGTTTGGAAGGATCATGCGCATCGGGGACAGTACCTGCGCCGGCATTGTCTTTTGGCTGCCATTGATAGGCTCCTCCGGGACCTTTAATACATTCCCAGTCAAAATTGAACAGGTTTTCAAAGAATTTATTACTCCATTGGGTGGGAGTTTGGGTCCACGCACCTTCAATTCCACTGGTGATGGTATCATCTCCTTTTCCGCTGCCAAAAGTGTTTTTCCAGCCAAGGCCCATTTCTTCTATACCTGCTCCAGCAGGCTCTGCCCCTACATATTTCTCAGGGTCGGCAGCCCCATGTGTTTTTCCGAAGGTATGTCCGCCCGCGATCAGGGCAACAGTTTCATAATCATTCATAGCCATCCGCCCGAAAGTTTCCCTTATGTGATCGGCCGCAGCTACAGGATCTGGATTTCCATTTGGCCCTTCCGGATTCACATAAATGAGCCCCATATGCGTGGCACCAAGAGGATTTTCCAGTTTCTCTCCTCCGGCAAAACGCTTGTCATTTCCCATCCATTCGCCTTCGGAACCCCAGTAGACATCTTCTTCCGGTTCCCATACATCTTCACGTCCGCCTCCAAAGCCAAAGGTTTCCAGCCCCATCGACTCTAAAGCGCAGTTTCCGGCCAAAACCAGCAGATCAGCCCAGGAAATTTTCTTGCCGTATTTCTGTTTAATAGGCCACAGCAGTAGCCGTGCTTTGTCAAGGTTGGCATTATCTGGCCAGCTATTGAGAGGTGCAAAACGTTGCGATCCTGAGCCTGCGCCCCCGCGGCCGTCCCCAATCCTATAGGTTCCGGCGCTGTGCCATGCCATGCGGATAAAGAAGGGGCCGTAATGCCCAAAATCGGCCGGCCACCATTCCTGAGAATTGGTCATCAGTTCAAAAATATCTCGTTTTACTGCTTTCAGATCGAGCTTCTTAAATTCTTCAGCATAATTAAACTCCTCTCCCATAGGACTGGACTGAGGACAATGCTGCCGCAGTATTTTCAGGTTAAGCTGGTTGGGCCACCAGTCGCGGTTAGACGTACCGGTACCTGCAGTAAATTTTAATGCTCCTCCCATAAAAGGGCATTTGCTTGACTCATTTACCTCCCAGACCTTGTGGTTATCAGAACTTCCTGAATGATTGTCGTGTGCCATTTGTGGTAAGTTTTAGTTAATATTTCTCCTAAAAATACCATTATATTTCCTGATAATGAATTCTTTAGCATCATTTAGAACTATAGATGCATTTCCTCAAATTTATAGTTAAAGCTCCTCCAAGTCGCTTTCTTTCTACGGAACTGTCTCCTTCAAAGAGTTTCGACTTAGAGATACCACCAAGTTTTTTGAGGGATCAAATATAAAAATGTAGTTTTTTGAAGCGACCACCCCCATATTTTATAGGGTTGTGCCAAAAAAGTTATCAACAATTGTAAAACCCTCTCCTTCTGCACAAATGGCATTTAAACCCTGTCTTTTTTATGGAATAAGGAATTTTTCTTGCATTCATTCAGTTTCATCTATTTCTGAATTCTTTTTGGCTCTCCTGGAGCGTGTTCATCAACAGTAAGCTCACTGCTTATTCCTTAGAGAATATCATGTTTTGTTTGATATTTTGTCGCCTTTTTTAATTTAGCGTCTTAAAAACTTCAAGCTAATGCGTAATTTATTGAAGAATTACGCATTGCGAACTCCAAACATTTTAGCTGTGAAGAAAAACGATATACCCAAGAAGATGAACTTCCTCATTTTGATCATCCTGGTCATGTTGAGCCTGGTATTCAGCTCCCAATATGAGGTGGGGGATTTCAGCACCGATATCGATTCCGGAGATACGGCCTGGATGATAGTTTCCAGCGCTATGGTGCTCATTATGACCTTTGGCCTGGCCTTCTTCTACGGCGGGATGATAAGCCGTAAGAACATCATTTCTACGATGCTTCAAAGCTTCGTGGCCCTGGGAGTCATTAGTCTTGTATGGGTTTTAGTTGGCTTTAGTCTTTCCTTTGGTGACAGCATTTACGGCATCTTCGGAAATCCACTTACCTATTTCAATTTCAGAAATGTCTCTCTTTCTCCCAACCCCGATTTTGCGCCTACTATCCCATTTTTGTTATTCGCGCTGTTTCAGCTGAAATTCGCTATTATCACCCCTGCTTTAATCACGGGTAGTTTCGCTGAAAGGATACGCTTCAGAAGCTATATTCTTTTCATGGTGCTGTTTTCCATCTTTATTTACTCACCCCTGGCGCATATGACCTGGCATCCCGACGGACTCTTCCATAAATGGGGAGTACTGGATTTTGCGGGAGGAACCGTGGTTCACATGTCGGCAGGTTTCGCCGCCCTTGCGGGAGCTATTTACCTTGGGAAAAGAAAGAATATTTCAGAAGATCCTTCCAACATCCCGTTTATCATCCTGGGTACTGGTCTGCTCTGGTTTGGCTGGTTCGGTTTTAATTCAGGATCGGCCTTTGGCGCCAATGCCAATGCGGTTATCGCACTGACCAATACCAATCTTGCTTCGGCTACCAGTATGGTCACCTGGATCTTCTTTGACCGCTTTCTGAACAAAAAAATGTCGGCCATGGGCGCCTGTATAGGAGCTGTAGTAGGCCTGGTGGCTATCACTCCCGCAGCAGGATTTGTAACCCTGGGCCAGAGTATTTTTATAGGATTTGTAGCAGCCCTGGTGAGCAATATTGTCATCAGGATCAACAAGAAAACGATCATCGACGACACCCTGGATGTTTTTCCAAGTCACGGGGTAGGCGGCATTGTGGGAATGATCCTGACGGGCGTTCTTGCCAAAGACAAAGGATTGATCTATGGGGATGCGACCACTTTTTTATACCACCTTTTAGCCCTTGTGATTGTCGGCTTGTTTACCTTCTTCGGAAGCCTGCTGTTGTATAAAATAACCGATCTCATCCTGCCACTGCGGGTGAAGGAAGATCATGAAGAACGGGGATTAGACCATTCGCAGCACGGCGAAAGGCTGAAATAAGTGAAAATGCTTTTCGGTTACATAGGCATTCCCGAATTTTCTCTCTGGGGTACGCAACCTTTGTGCTTCCTGCACATCTGACTAGAGCAGACCATCTGCTTAAACAGCAATCCGCTAAATGGAAATTAAGGAGTTACGGGGCAAAAAGAATATCCCCCGAAAAAAGGACCAATATGCATATTTTTATTTTGATCAATACCTACAGGAACTACAAAAACAGGACCTACCTGAGGAAATTCTTGAAAGAATCAATCCTGACATTGATCGCATCAACAAAATCCCTTCTACTGAAAGATCCCTTGCCCATGAAATTAAGCGCTGCCAGAAAAGAATAGTGAAATTGATCGAACAGGAGCTTGAAATCGTTCCGAAAAATTATTACCAAAAACTGTGGCTGGTATATGGAATGGCATTTTTTGGTTTTCCAATAGGTTTAGTTATTACTTCAATGATCGGAAATTTCGGCCTGCTCAGCTTTGGTTTGGGAACAGGAATGGCACTGGGCTTAGTGACAGGAATCACCATTGGAAAAAGACTGGATAAAAAAGCATTTGAGGAAGGCAGGCAGCTGGATGCTGAGCTGAGGCTATAACTTAAAAGTTTCAGAAAAATATTCTATCTTGCAACAACTAACCAACTTCCAGACACATGATTAACCCACGTCAAAAATCAGCTATTCTTATCGCTCTTGGGCTTCTTATTGTAGCAACTTCCCAAATTGGCTTTCACTTTACAGCTGTTTCAGATTTCGCCTATGGCCTTGGAATGGGAATCGGATTTGGACTTTTACTCACGGGTCTTTGGAAGCTGCGAAAAAACCGTGCTCTGAAATAATATTCCACCTCTCCAGCTTCACCAACACTTGCCGGTCTATCTCTTAGAATCGGTAAATTTCCATTTCCCAATAGTTAAATATTTTTCTTTTTCCCACTCTCCTCTTTCTTCTTTTACATCCTTCCCTTTCTATCCCTTGGTAACAATGGTTACTGACCCGCCCCTATTCTGAACCTATTTTTGCAGCAAATAATTCAGAAAAGAATGAAGTATATAAAAAGACTCTCACTGATTCCAGTCTTTCTTCTCAGCCTGATGAGTTCTGCTCAGGAAGTGAAATCTATCGCTAAAGAAGAAGTTGTGAAAGAAGTTCTGGAAAGCAACAGGAAATTGAAAATCTCGGAGCAGGAATTTCTGCAGGCTCGTGCCGATTACCGCCAGACCAATGCCGTTTTCCTGCCCAACATCAGCGTATCACATACTGCGATGACCACCAATAACCCGTTGATGGCCTTCGGCTCTAAGCTCAATCAGGAAAGCATCACCCAAAGCGATTTCAATCCCGCTTTGCTGAATAACCCTGACCAAATCAACAATTTTGCCACTAAACTGGAGGTGAAGCAGCCAATTCTCAATTTTGATGCCTTTGCGCAGCGTGGAGCAGCGAAAAGCAAGATGCAGGCAAAGAAACTCCAATCACAGCGTACTCAAGATGCCATGCAACTGGAAGTAGAAAAAGCTTATATGCAACTACAGTTAGCTTATAAGGCTGTAGATGTACTTGAAAAAGCTTTGGAAGCCGCAAAGGAGAATAAGAAGCTGGCCGACAATAGCTTTAAGCAGGGTTATCTTCAAAAATCAGATGTACTGGCCGTGGAAGTAAGGGTAGGCGAAGTAGAAAATAAACTGGCCTATGCCAGAAGCAATGTAAAAAATGCTTCCAATTACCTATCCTTCCTCATGAGCGAAGAACAGGACGTTGTCTTAAAACCTACCGATTCTCTTCAGGTGAATTCTATGGCTGGCGCTTCAGCAGATAAAATTCATGAGGAAAGGGCCGATATCAAAGCCATGGCACTTGCCAGCGAAGCAAGGGAAAAAATGCACCAGGCAGATAAACTGGCTTTCTTACCGAGACTTAATGCCTTTGGAAGCTATGAACTCTATGACAGTGAAATCTTCCAGGGCGGCGCAAACGGATATGTAGCCGGAGTGGCCTTAAGCTGGGATATTTTTAAAGGCTCAAAGCGCTTCGGAAAAGCCGAAAAAAGCCAGGCAGAAGCCGAACAGGCGCGATTGGAATACGATCAATACGTGTCTCAATCTAAAATGGAGCTGAACAAAGCAGAAAGAGCGGTAGAAGATGCCGGAAATAAACTGAACCTTACCCGGCTGGCTCTTCAGCAATCAGAAGAGGCCTTGAGAATTCGTAAGAACAGGTTCGAACAGGGATTGGAAAAAACCACCGACCTTTTGATGTCTGAAACCCAATATTCGCAAAAACAACTGGAATATTATCAGACCGTATATGAATACAATTACGCGTTGGAATATTTGAAATTCCTGAGCCAAGGTTAGAAGCACGAAGCGAGCCAGACTTGTTTGAGGTTCCATAAGGTCCATAAAACATTGACTGAATAACAAACTATAAACAATTTAAACATACAACCAGAATGAAGAAGATCATATACACCATAGCCTTTATTGCTTTATCTGGCCTTACCGTGAGTTGCGGGGGCGATGAGAACAAGGAAACGGCTGTAAAAAAGCAACCGCCGGTAAAGGTGACGTTGAGTTCGCCGGCAGAAGGCAGCGATCAATACGTGACGGCCAGCGGAAAAGTGGAAGCTGTTAACAACGCGAAGCTCAGCACCCGCATGATGGGTTATATCAACAAAATTCATGTGAACGTAGGCGACAAGGTCAAAAATGGCCAATTACTGGTATCGATCAATAACAGTGATCTGCAGGCGAAACTCGCACAAGTAAATGCCAAGATCACCGAGGCCAAAGTGGGCTACACCAATGCCGAAAAAGATTACAAACGCTATCAGGCGCTTTTCGAAGAAAACTCGGCTTCACAAAAAGAGATGGACGATATGAGTGCCAACTACGAGATGGCAAAAGCACGACTCGAAGCAGCAAAGCAAATGAAGAACGAGGTCGAATCTCAGTTTGCCTATGTCAACATCAGGGCTCCCTTTAGCGGAGTGATCACCAACAAATTTGCCGATGAGGGCGATATGGCCAACCCGGGAATGCCGCTATTGGCTATGGAAGCGCCCGGCGCTTTCGAGGTGAAGGCAATGATCCCCGAATCGGAAATCTCTGAAATACAACCGGGAACTAAAGTGAAAGTCCTCGTAAAATCTCTGGATAAGACCCTTCCGGGCAAGGTGACCGAAGTAGGATCTTCAGCGAGAAATACTGGCGGGCAGTATCCTGTAAAGGTAGCACTCGAGAAAACCGGAGAAAATATCCTCTCGGGGATGTATGCCACGGTTCAGTTTCCGGTAGAAAAACAGGCTGGCAGTTCTCAGTCGGTCATGGTTCCTGAAGAGGCCCTGGTCAAGCATGGCGAACTTACAGGAATTTACACCCTGAGTTCTGAAGGTACCGCTATCCTGAGATGGATACGAACCGGAAGAAAGGTAGGCGATAAAGTGGAAGTGCTTTCAGGACTTTCAGCCGATGAGCAGTATATCCTCTCGGCAGATTCCAAGCTTACCAACGGAAGCCCCGTAGTTACAGATTAAGATCACAAGAAACAGCGCGTGAGGCCTGCCTGCCGGCAGGCAGGGATAGAGGCAGCTGCCATGCAGTGCCGAAAGCCCGGCCGGAGCTCTGGCAAGAGCGGAGGACACGCCCAAAAAGATATAAAAGCATTAAAGAAATCAACCTATGAAAGAAGGATTAGCAGGTAAGATTGCAAAGGGCTTCATCGGCTCAAAGCTCACGGTACTCCTGATGATCGTGTTTATGGTAATTGGAGTGTACAGTTCATTCCTGATACCGCGCGAAGAGGAGCCCCAGATAGATGTGCCGATGGCCGATATTTTTATTGGCTACCCAGGAGCCAGCCCCAAAGAAGTAGAATCCAGGGCCATAAAACCCCTGGAAAAGGTCATCTCGAACATCAAAGGCGTGGAATACGTCTACTCTACCTCAATGAAGGAACAGGGGATGGTGATCGTTCAGTTTTACGTAGGCGAAGATATTGAACGCTCTTACGTGAAGCTCTATAACGAGCTGATGAAAAATATGGACCAGCTGCCGCCCGGAGTCACCCAGCCCTTGGTGAAGACCCGGGCTATAGATGATGTACCGGTATTGGGACTCACCTTGTGGAGCAAGAATTATGACGATTACCAGCTGCGGCAAATGGCCAATGAGCTCAACCAGGAGATCGAGAAAGTTCCCGATGTAGCCGTAACCCATAAAATTGGGGGCAGGAGCCGTCAATTGCGCGTGGTGCTCGACAAAGATAAAATGGCGGCCCGCGGGGTAGATTTCCTCGGAATCAGTCAAAAGATAAAAGCCAACAACCAGCAGCTTTCTGCGGGAAGTTTTGATAAGAACGACAGTGAATTTCTCGTGAACACGGGAAGTTTCCTGGAATCTTCAGATGATGTAAAGAACCTTATCATTGGTGTGCAGGACAATCAGCCGGTATACCTGAAACAGGTAGCCACAGTCATTGACGGACCCGAACTACCGAAAGAATACGTAAGTTTCGGATACGGCGCTGCAGCGAAACAGGCAAATAAGTATACTTCGGAATATCCAGCCGTGACCATCTCGGTCGCCAAACGAAAAGGAGCCGATGCGATGAAGGTTTCAGACGTGGTCCTCGAAAAAGTAGATCACTTAAAGAAAAACCTCATCCCTGAAGATGTGCACGTAGAGATCACCCGTAATTATGGGGAAACTGCTTCGCAAAAGGTGGGAGAGCTACTCATGCACCTAATGCTGGCAATTGTAGCGGTAACAGTTTTTGTTACACTGGCCATGGGCTGGCGCGGCGGACTAGTCGTATTCCTGTCGGTACCGATCACTTTTGCCCTCACGCTCCTCTCCTATTACATGCTGGATTACACGCTAAACAGGATCACCCTCTTCGCATTGGTCTTTGTAACGGGAATTGTGGTAGATGACTCCATCATTATTGCCGAGAATATGCACCGGCACTTTAAGATGAAACGACTGCCATTCAAGCAGGCGGCCATCTACGCGATCAATGAAGTGGGGAACCCAACAATTCTGGCGACCTTCACCGTGATCGCCTCAGTATTACCGATGGCTTTCGTAAGCGGAATGATGGGTCCTTATATGAGCCCAATGCCTATTGGTGCTTCCATCGCAATGATCCTGTCCCTCTTCGTGGCACTCACCATCACCCCATACCTTGGCTATATCTTCCTGCGGGAAAAAGCCAAAAAGGGTAAACCTGTAGCCGAAAAACCGGAAGAAAGACTGGAGGACAGCATGATCTACAGGATCTATGCCAGATTTGAACGTCCCCTGATCGAAAACAGCAAAAAACGCTGGATCTTTTTGGGAGTTACCGTTGTGCTCCTGCTGGGATCTGTCGCCATGTTCTTTACCAAAGGAGTTATTGTAAAAATGCTGCCGTTTGACAATAAGAACGAATTTCAGGTGGTGATAGATATGCCCGAAGGAACCACCCTGGAACGTACAGACGTGGTAACAAAGGAAATAGGACAATACCTGGCAAAACAGGATCAGGTGGTCAATTATCAGAGCTATGTGGGTACTGCTTCCCCTATCACTTTTAACGGACTCGTGCGGCATTATGACCTTCGAAGCGGAAGCAATTCTGCCGATATCGAGGTAAATCTTACCGATAAGGAAGATCGCAGCGAACAAAGCCACGATATTGTAAAAAGACTACGGCCCGGGATCCAGAAGATTGGCGCCAAATATGACGCAAATGTGAAACTGGTGGAAGTTCCGCCGGGACCTCCAGTGCTCTCTACCATTGTAGCCGAGATCTATGGGCCAGATTATAAAAAACAGATCGAGGTGGCCAATGATGTAAAATCTATTCTGAAGAATACCGATGATGTCGTTGATGTTGACTGGATGGTGGAAGCCGACCAGACCGAGTACGAATATGAGATCGATAAGGAAAAGGCCATGCGCTATGGTATCGCGCCACAGCAGATCGTCTATACGCTAAGAAGTGCGCTTGGCGATGATGCCATTACACAGTTGTATGACGAAGACGCAGCACAACCAGTTGGCATTGTACTCGCTCTTGACGAAAAGGACAAATCTACAATCAACGACATTTCGCAGATCCAAATCGCATCGCAGTCTGGCCAGATGGTCTCTGTAGGTGATCTGGTAAAAGTGAAGAAGGACATCCGTGATAAGAGCATCTACCGCAAGAATCAGAAGCGGGTGGTGTATGTGCTGGCCGATATGGCCGGAAAGCTGGAAAGCCCGGTCTATGCCATCCTTGGAATGGAGCCGAAACTGAAGAAGATCGATCTTCCGAAGGGATACGATATGCAGGAACTGTACATAGAACAGCCAAAGTATGAAGATGACTATACTGTAAAATGGGATGGAGAATGGCAGATCACGCTTGAAGTATTCCGGGATTTGGGAATTGCCTTCCTGGGAGTGATCATCATCATCTACATTTTAATTGTAGGCTGGTTCCAGAATTTCAAAGCTCCTATTGTTATGATGGTTTCTATTCCGCTCTCGCTGGTTGGGATCGTGCTGGGACACTGGCTCCTTGGTGCCTTCTTTACCGCGACCTCCTTTATAGGAATGATCGCCCTGGCGGGGATCATGGTACGGAATTCGGTGCTGCTCATTGACTTTATCAATCTGCGGCTTGAAGATGGAATTCCTTTGAAGCAGGCGGTGATCGAGGCCGGAGCAGTGAGAACCACACCAATACTTTTAACCGCCGGAACGGTGGTAATTGGAGCCTTTATCATTCTTTTTGACCCAATATTCCAGGGGCTGGCGATTTCGCTTATGGGTGGAACCATTGCCTCTACAATACTTACTTTACTGGTAGTACCGCTGGTATATTATATGATAGAAAAGAAAAATTATAAAGAAGAAGAAGAAAAGAAAGAAATTGAAGAGTGATTAGTTGAAAGTTGAGGTTTGGAAGGTTTCCCTCAGGAAAGGAGGGGCCTTCCATTTTCAAAATTTGCTATGGATCCCTGTAATCTGAAAATTTCCAGGTTTCAGGATTAGGAGAAAAATTCCAGCTCTCACAACTTCATTAAAAACAACAAATATGAAACTACTAATGGTGACGACTTTGCACGAATTTCAGAAGCCCGTGCTTAAGTTATTTAAACAGGCCGATATTGAAGCCTTCAGCAGTTCAGAGATTGATGGCTATAAGAACGTCAATTCCCTGGTTGCTACTCAAAGCTGGTTTCCGGGGGAAAAGGGCGGCAATGAGTCCATGATGTTCTTCTCTTTTACTGAAGAAGAAAAGATCAAAAACTTCTTTGCTCTTACCCGGGAGTTCAATGCAGGACTTAAAACTGACAATCCGGTGCGGGCGGTGGTGTTACCTATAGAAGATCATCTTTAAGTGCTGAAGCTGAGGATTGAGAATAAAAAACTCAACAAGCCCCACTTCCATAAGCTAAATGTGATTCAACTATAGAAAAAGACAAACATTAATAATAAAACTACTAATTATGAGAAACAGAATAGTTCGCGGCGTGGCGGGAAGCTTTATACTAATAAGCCTTCTTTTGGCCATTTACGTCAACATCAATTGGCTTTGGTTTACAGCCTTTGTGGGAGTCAATTTATTGCAGTCATCCCTCACAAGATGGTGCCTCATGGAAGACATCCTGAAAAAGTTTGGAGTAAAAAATTAGTTACCTGAGAAAGTGGAGCTGCGCACCGGCAAGGGCGCAGCCTTCACAAACATTTTATTTTTTCAATAAGTAAGGGAATCGTTGTCGGTAATAGGATGGCCCTCCAGTTTTAACGGGCAGATCTTCCAGATATTTTCACAATAATCCCGGACGGCCCTGTCGGAAGAGAATTTGCCCATTTTGGCCACATTCAGGATCGATCTTTTCGCCCAAACTTCAGGCTTTTCCCAGACCTCGTGGATACGTTGATGACATTCCACATACGACTGAAAATCCTGCAACAGCATATAAGGATCCTGTTCCAACAAATTATTGAAGATAGGTCTGAACAGTTCGGGATCTTCAGGAGAAAGTTCAGGAGAAACCAAAAAGTCCATTACCTCACGTAGCTGCGGGTTTTCCTCGTATTTTCGGTAAGGTTGATAACCTTCGGCTTTTGCCCTCTGCACCTCTTCAGCAGTAAGACCAAATAGAAAGAAATTTTCCCTTCCCACTTCCTCTCTGATCTCGATATTTGCCCCATCCAGGGTTCCCACGAGAAGGGAGCCGTTAAGAGCAAATTTCATATTCCCGGTTCCAGAAGCTTCTTTTCCCGCGAGAGAGATCTGCTCAGAAAGATCGGCGGCAGGATAAATGCGCTGCGCCTGCTTTACGCTGAAATTAGGCAGAAAAACTACCTTCATCCTATCGTTCACCTCTTCATCACTATTCACGAGATCGGCCACCGCATGTATCAGTTTAATGATGAGCTTGGCCCTCTTGTACCCCGGGGCAGCCTTTCCTGCAAAAATAAAAGCGCAATGGGGAATATCACTTCCCTTTCCTTTCTTCAGAAGAAGGTAAAGGCTCAGAATATGCAACACCTTCAGATGTTGTCGTTTATATTCATGAATTCGCTTCACCTGCACATCAAAAAGCATTTTTGGGTCGAGCTTTATATCCATTTTTTCCTGGATATATTCCGCAAGGGCTTTCTTATTCTGAAATTTCACCTGCATCCATTTCTGCTGAAAATCACGATCTTCCGCCCAGCTCTCCAGCGCACGGAGCTTCTCCAGATCGGTTATAAATTCAGACCCAATTTTGTCTTTAATGAGCCGGGTAAGCCCCGGATTAGACACCACCAGAAAACGGCGGGGAGTAATGCCGTTAGTGACATTGGTGAATTTCTTGGGAGACAGGCCTGCAAAATCGCTCAAGACCTGTTTTTTTAGAAGTTCAGAATGCAACTCTGAAACACCGTTCACCTTATAGCTGCCCAACGTCGCCAGATGGGCCATCCTCACGCAAGGATCGCCAGTTTCATCGATAAGTGACATTCGGGAGATCTGCTCTCCACTGTAATTACGGCTCCGAAGTTCGTGAAGAAAACGCTTATTAATCTCATAGATGATCTCCAGATGCCGCGGCAGTATCCTGCCCAGCAGATTAACCGACCATTTCTCAAGGGCCTCCGGCAGCAACGTATGATTGGTGTAGGCAAAAGTGTGCCGGGTGATATACCACGCCTCCTCCCATTCCAGCTGATGCTCATCTACAAGCAAGCGCATAAGCTCGGCCACCGCGATGGAAGGGTGGGTATCATTGAGCTGAACGGTAAATTTTTCGTGAAACTTATCGAGGCTGCGGCCCTGACCCAGATGAATGCTGATGATATCCTGAAGCGAACAGGACACGAAGAAATATTGTTGCTTAAGGCGTAATTCTTTCCCCGACTGTATGGCATCATTGGGATAAAGCACTTTAGTAATATTTTCTGAAAGCATCTTGGCTTCCACCGCCTTGTAATAATCACCCAGGTTAAAAGCTTCAAAATCGAAAGATTCTATAGCTTCGGCCCGCCAGAGCCTCATTATAATTCCGTTGCTTCGGTACCCAAGAATGGGTGTGTCGTAGGCAGTACCTTTCACCTCAAAATCGGGGATCCACTTCACCCGATGCTGTTCCTGCTCTCCGGAAGGATGATGCGTTTTTCCGCCGAATTTCACCTCATAGGCTATTTCCGGACGCACCACCTCCCACGGATTTCCGAAATGCAGCCACTTATCGGTCACCTCCACCTGCCAACCGTTCCTGATGGTCTGGGTAAAGATCCCAAACTCATACCGAATTCCGTAGCCAATAGAAGGAATACCAAGGGTCGCGAGCGAATCCATATAGCAGGACGCCAGCCTTCCGAGGCCTCCGTTTCCAAGCCCCGGCTCCACTTCCTGTTCCAGTATCTCCTCCAGTTCCAGGCCTAACTCCTGAACCGCTTCCCGGGTGGCTTCAGTGATATTCAGGTTCAGAAGGTTATTGGCCAGGTGCGGGCCGGGAAGATATTCCGCAGAAAAGAAAGCCAGTGCCCTTACGTCCTGCTTGGCGAATTGTGCCGTCGATTTTACAAACTGGCTGAAAACACGGGTACGGATACTTAGGGCCAGTGCCGCATAAAGATCATTAGTTGTAGCTATTCCCGGCATTTTACCAATCCGGTAGAACAGGTTCTCCAGGAAAGAAGCCTTGAGGTCGTCCTTTGACATTCCTCCACGCCCCCTGTCCAACTTGTCGGGCATGAGGTAACTCGCTATTAGCCTGTTTTTAACTTTCATAATCACAGCAGTTAAAACATTTAAAATTTATGATAATATTAGTAATAAGAACTACACATTATAAATTTTTTTAAGTTTTTAACACATAATAATTCTACTATCCGCCAAAAATACTGATGATTTCTATTCCCAGGCTCTTAATTGAAATGGGAATTTTTCCTGAACTGACAATGGTCATAAAATAACCGCGGTCTTCCCTTTATTTTCGCATAACCGTAAAGAGCTTTAAGTAATTGTAATTCAAACACATACTTAAGAATAAAACTTAACAAATGAGACCGTCCGGAAGCGAAGAACTCCCTCTATATCAAAGAATAAGAAAGCTGAAAGAAGAAAAGAATGCCGTCATTCTTGCGCATTATTACCAGGAGCCGGAGATACAGGAGATAGCTGATTTTACAGGTGACAGTCTGGAATTGGCTAAAAAAGCCATGCAAACCAAGGCCGAAATCATTGCTTTTGCCGGGGTTCATTTTATGGCAGAAACTGCCAAGATCCTCAATCCTACCCGCAAGGTCCTTTTACCCGATCTAAACGCCGGTTGTTCTTTAGCCGAAAGCTGCCCGCCCGAAGCTTTCCTTGAACTGAGAAAAAAGTATCCCGACCATATGGCTGTGACCTACATTAACTGTTCGGCAGAGATCAAAGCTCTTAGCGATGTGGTTTGCACCTCTTCCAATGCCGAAAAGATCATTAATTCTATTCCGAAAGATCAACCGGTTATTTTCGCACCAGACAAGAATCTTGGAAAATACCTGATCCATAAAACTGGCCGTGACCTGATGCTCTGGGACGGATCCTGCATCGTGCACGAAGCTTTTTCGCTGGACAAGCTCCTGGAACTCTATAAAAAATACCCTTCAGCGATGATCATTGCTCATCCCGAATCTGAAGAACATATCCTCAAGGTGGCCAATTATATTGGTTCTACCGCCGGGATGCTGAAGTATGTAATAAACAGCGATCACGACACTTTTATCGTCGCTACCGAAGGCGGAATCCTTTACGAAATGCAACAGGCGGCACCTCATAAGACGCTGATCCCTGCCCCTGCAAAAGAAGATAACACCTGTGCCTGCAGTGAATGTGCTTTCATGAAGATGAATACCCTGCAGAAACTTCATGATTGCCTCGAGCAGGAAACACCTGAAATCAATCTGGAAAAAACACTGATGGAAAAGGCTTACAGGCCTATACAAAGAATGCTGGAACTATCAATCTGATATTATGAAAAAAACGGATGTACTTATCGTGGGCTCAGGAATCGCGGGCTTATCCTTCGCTATCAAGATCGCTCAGGCCCGGCCCGACCTTTCTGTACTGGTTCTAACCAAGAGCAATAATGAAAGTAGCAATACTGCTCATGCCCAGGGAGGCATCGCGGTGGTATTAGACAAGGTAAAAGACAGTTTTGAGCAGCATATTCAGGATACTATGCAGGCGGGGAAAGGCCTCAGTGACCCCAAGGTGGTAGAAATGGTAGTTTCACAGGCACCGGAAAGGCTGCAGGAGCTTATTTCCTGGGGCACTTCTTTTGATGCTGATAAGAAAGGTGATCTGGATTTAGGCCTGGAAGGAGGGCATTCCCGGCACCGTATTGTACATCACCAGGATTTCACAGGCCTCGAACTGGAGAGAAAACTACTGGCAAAGGCCGCGGAATTAGACAATATTTGCTTCCACGACCACTATTTCGCAATAGATCTGCTAACCGAACAGAATAACACAGGTATCACTTGTACCGGCGTAAAGGCTATTAATAAATTTGAAAACCGCCTGGTGAAGATCCCGGCACGGGTATGCTTCCTGGCTACCGGCGGCAGCGGTATGCTCTTCAAAAATACGACCAATCCATCGGTTGCAACTGCCGACGGAGTAGCCATGGCTTATCGTGCCGGTGCAGAAATTCGGAATATGAACTATATTCAGTTTCATCCCACAGCCCTGTATGAGAAGGATGAAAATCCGCTTTTTCTCATCTCTGAAGCGGTGCGGGGCTACGGCGCCTACGTGGTAAATTCAGCAGGCAAAAGGTTCCTCTTCGATTTCGATTCCCGGGGAGAACTTGCCACCCGCGATATAGTCTCCGGAGCTATTGTTACTGAAATGAAGAGGACCGGGGCCGATTGTGCCTACCTTGATTGCCGTCACCTGGAGCACGAAGCTTTTGCGGCACATTTCCCGACCATCGACTCCTACTGCTACTCCCTGGGGATCAACCTGCAAACCGATCTTATTCCTGTAGTTCCCGCTGCGCATTATCAATGTGGCGGTATTCAGGTAGATGAATATTCTCATACCACGGTTAAGAATCTGTATGCTTCCGGAGAATGTGCCAATACCGGCCTGCATGGCGCGAACCGTCTGGCCTCGAATTCTCTTTTGGAAGCAGTGGTTTTCTCTCACCAGGCTTCCGAAGCGGTTTTAGCCGAAATCGATTCCCTACCTCCAGCCAGAGGGTTCGAAGAATTTAAATTGGACAATGACCTTACGGGAAGAATAGACCCGTACCTGGACAATTGCAGAAAATACCTCAATGCGCTCATGACCTATGATCTGGTTCATGCCTCCTCTCCCAAACAAAAGGAGAAGGCTTTGTTGGAGCTGCAGCGTCTAAACCGAGCTCTCGAAGAAGACAGCGATTTTCCCGGAAACACCCCGAGATATTTCGAATTGCTCAATATGGTACAGGCATCGATGCTGGTGCTGGAGCAGGCTCTTCCTGCCAAAGACATTAGCCTCGCCTTTCCCGATGCCGTAAATTCCTAAGATTCGGATGAAAATCGGACAACTTCACCCTGTGATATAAGCGGAAGCTTCTGCTAAATCATTTCGCAAAATGATCCATGAAGTGGTCGGGGTGAGCGCCTGTTCTCTCCTCGCGGTCGAGGGAATCGATAAGGGCAACTTCTTCAGAAGAAAGCTGAAAATCGAAAATATCGGCATTCTCTTCTATGCGCTCTTTGTGGACGCTTTTGGGAATTGTGATCACTCCTTTCTGAAGGTCCCAGCGAATAATGATCTGTGCGGGCGATTTTCCATATTTTGAAGCCAATTTCCTCAGCTTTTCATTTTCCAGGATACGACCCCGCATCAAAGGTGACCATGCCTGGTACTGAATTTCGTTCTTTTTGCAGAAATCGATCACCGGTTGCTGTACCAGCCTGGGATGAAATTCGTTTTGCAGCAGCATGGGTTTTATATCTCCTTCGTCCATGATCGCTTCAATGTGATGAGGCAAACAATTACAGACACCAATTGCCTTAGCCTTCCCTTCTTTGTAAATTTTCTCCAAAGCAGCCCAGGTCTCGAGATACTTTCCCGGCACCGGCCAATGGATAAGATAAAGATCAACATAATCCATCTTTAGCTTCTGAAGCGAAACCTCAAATGCCTTTAAGGTCTCCTCATAACCCTGATCGTCATTCCAAACCTTGGTGGTCACAAAGATCTCTTCCCTGGGAATAGCTGAAGTCTTTACAGCCTCGCCCACTCCTTCTTCGTTCTTATAAAAACTAGCGGTATCAATGTGCCGGTAACCAGCTTCCAACGCGAAATTGATGGCAGCTTTCACCTCTGCTCCATCTTTGGTCTTGTACACTCCCAGCCCGAGATAAGGCATTTCTGTTCCGTTGTGGAGTTTCGCGGTTCCGCTGATATCGGTGATCTTCATTTTTAGATTTTAATGCTTTCGTCCGAAGATAAGAGAAAGCCTGAAGAAGTGAAAAAAGAAAGGATCAAAAATGGCCCAATTTGATCCCTCCCTTTTCAAAAATTAAATATTAACCGCCGGAGCTTTGTTGGTGTGAAAAAGCACGGGATGGAAATTCAGCATGAGCCATGCCCAGTTCTGAATATTTCCGGCGTCGCCACCTTTCAGCACTTCCAGGCTTTGGCTGCCGAACATCTGCGAATAGCCAAGCGCCAGTGAAAGGTTCTTGTGCACCGCATAGCTGGCGGTAAGGTCGACTTCTGTTCCCAGGTAATTTTGCAGCTTATTGGCATTGCTGTCCATTATCTGATTCGGTGCAAAAAAGAGGTGCGGCAAAGCTGCGACTTTCCATTGCCCGTTTGCATAGTTTATCTTAGCATAAGCATCAACAAGTCCTACGGAATTCAGATGATTCCCAACATAAAAATAGTCCATATAACCGTTGAAGGCGTGATTGGTTCCGAAGAGCGGTTCAAAAGATTTCAGTTTATCTGAAGCATCATTCATGTCTTTTCCGGAAAGATATTCTCCTCCCAGGCCGGCCATCCATTCGCTGTTGAGCGCATAGTTGAAATTGGCCCCGGCATAGAAAGCTTCCGCAGTAAGACCATTTCGTTTTCCGGTCTGGGCATAAGCAGCCACATCTCCAAAAAATCTCTCTCCCTTGAAATTAAAGTAGGAACCGAAAGTTTGCAGGTAATCCACCTTTTGGTCCTCGGCATTTCCTTCATAACCGGTATTCATGGCAAGGAAACTCAGGGCAGAATTGGTGAAATTCAGATGGTACCAGGCATATTGAA
This sequence comes from Salegentibacter sp., assembly GCA_049589035.1. Classification (GTDB taxonomy): domain Bacteria; phylum Bacteroidota; class Bacteroidia; order Flavobacteriales; family Flavobacteriaceae; genus Salegentibacter_A. The sequence goes on along the minus strand of JBAWAB010000217.1, from coordinate 3,341 downwards.
GATTTTTGTAATTATTGAGCCTGTACGGACTCTTCACCAGTTCCTCCCTCTCCGCATTTATAGCGACTCCAAGATCGAGCTGCTGCTTTTCCGCAGATTTGTATGTAAAGACAAGAGCGTCATGACTTCTGGCCTGCTGTGCCCAATCTACCGCTCCAAAGATCCGCTGATTGTCGTAGGAGATCACCTGGCGCCCGGCTTTAAAGCTCCAGGCTTCGCTAAAGGAATACTGCCCATAGGCTTCGAAAATCTGCATTCCGTTATTGTCAGATGAATTAAGAGTGGGAACATCTCCCCAAACCCTGACGTTCTGAACAGAGAATTTCAGCTTCAGTTTTTCTTCAGAAAAATTCAGATTGAGTCGTGAGCGCTGGGAAACAATGCTTGCCGGGTCCTCTTCTTCTGAAAGTAAGGTTTTATACCCGTTTCTGAATTCAAACCTTGGCCTTAGCTGCAGGTCGGCTTCAAATTCCTGCGCAAAACTTAGCTGGCTGAGCATTCCGAAGAATACCAGAAGAATAATTTTTTTCATGTTTCTGATCTTACATTTTACTAACCGCTGTCTCGATGCTTTGTACGGTCTCATCGGAATTTACTCCAAGCCCTTCCTGCTGATAGAGCAGTTCGCCCCGAGGGCTAAAAACACTGATGATGTTGGAATGAGAGAAGGTCATGGGGTTGATTTCCTTATAATTTACAGCCACCACCGCAGCAAATTCCCTTGTATTAGCCTCGGTAGAACGTAGGAAGAGCCATGGATCTTTGTCCATATTTCGTTCCTGTGCAAAAGTCTTGAGCCGTTCGGGCGTATCGGTTTCAGGATCAATGCTCACAAAGACCATTTTCACATGTTCCTTTGTAGCTTCAGGCAACTGCTCCTCGATATTCTTCATATCAGCGACCAGCCTTGGACAGGCTGTTGTACAGGAAGTATAGATCATTACCATAACCAGCACATCTCCCTGCAGCTCCTGCAGTTTAATGTCTTTGCCATCTTGCGTGGTCCAGGTAGAAGAAAGATTAAACAGGGACATATCGGGAATTTCATTCCTGACCACCGCTTTTTCTTCTTTTGAAGCGGTTGCTTCGGAATTTTTATTTGCCTGATTGTTGCAGGAGGCGAACAACAGCACGCTCATCATACCTGCTAAAAGAAATTTTTTCATGATTATAGATTTTTGTCAATGATGCTTTTGGCACATCTGAATCCAAGATTTTTAATATTATACCGGGCTTTAATGCTTCTGCGGAAGGCGTAGCGCATAAAGGCTGCGTAATCCATCAGATCGGTAGCACCAATAGCACTGCTGCCACAGAAGAGGTTGGCGTCGCCACCCCCATTTCCCCGGGAAGCCGGAGAGAGCAAAACACTGTTGAAGTCCATGGTCCACTCCCAGACCAAGCCGTGCATATCATACACTCCCCAGTAATTCCGGAAGGTGCTGCCCACAGGATTCGCATAGGTATTTGCGGTTTCATACCAGGAAAGTATTCTCTCATTGAAATCCCCTTTGATTCGGGCGTCGATTGTGGTCTCATCGGCCATGGCTACGAATTCCCATTCATCCATGGTGGGTAATCTTTTTCCCTGGCATTCGCAGTATTTTTTGGCCGCAAACCAGGAAACATTGGTCACCGGGGCATTGGCGAGATTTTCCTGACCAAAGGCCAGGTCACTTTCCCATGTCGCCAGGTAGCGGTCATCAGCGAAGAGCGTTTTAATGCGGGATTTTCGCCAATCGGGATTCTTTCTTAAGAACTCCAGATATTGTGCATTAGTCACAGGATATTTGTCCATAGAGAATTCTTCAACCTTTACAAGGGTAGAATCTGACCCGTAAAGGGGGATGAATTCTCCCCCTTTGATTTGGGCCATTTCTGATCTGGTTCCCTGGGCAAAAGATGCTGAAAGAGCAAGACTCAACATCGCCACCAATATTCCAATTTTTCGATCGAGCATCTTTTTAAACATTTTGGTCTTATTTTGATTGTGCTTTCACCATCTCTGGTGTTACCACAGTTTTGTTATTGTCAAAGTTGTTGTACACATAGGTGAGTACATCTGCGATCTCCTCGTCACTCAGGTTTTGTGCAGGCATCACACTATTAAAAGGAGTACCATTGACGGTTACTTCGCCGTTTAGCCCGTGCTTCACAATACCTATGGCCCTTACCACGTCTGCATTGAGAAAGTCAGATTTTGCAAGGGGAGGAAAAGCTCCGGGTATTCCCTGGCCGTTAGCCTGGTGACATGCAAAGCAGGTTTGCATGAATACCTGTTTCCCGTGCTCTTTTTGCTCTTCAAGTGATTTACCGGTTGTTTTCACTGCCTCTGCGATCTCTTCCGCTGCTTTAGCATCCTCTGCAGGTGCTGCGCTGGCAAGGCTGCCTTCAGGATTATAAGTTCTCTCGATTTGAGTACCTGAATAAATCTTCGCATCTTTCTCACCGGTAACCTTCAGCATTCCCAAAGCACCTTTATTGAAGGCCCTGAAGATCGAGTGGTCTACCAGCAGATAGGTGCCCGGCACCTGTACCTTGAATTCTACCATAGCTGCACCACCGGCAGGAATAAGCGTGGTTTGCACGTTCTCATTCACGAGGTCTCCACCTTCAACATGCACCTTATCAAAAATTTCCCCGATCACGTGGAAGGAAGAAACCTTGTTAGGACCACCATTTCCGACGAACAAACGAACGGTTTCTCCCACTTTGGCTGTAAGAGCATTGTCATCATTAAGGGCTCCAACTTTTCCGTTGAATACCACATAATCGGGACGCTCATCGATGGCTTTTTGCATGTCAAATGGCTGCAGACCGGGTTCTCCGTATTTTCCTTTGGTGTAGAAATCTCCCTGCATCACGTAGTATTCTTTATCTACGGGAGGAAGACCTCCTTCAGGCTCAACAAGAATGAGTCCGTACATCCCGTTGGCGATGTGCATTCCCACAGGTGCAGTAGCACAGTGGTACACAAAAAGTCCCGGGTTAAGTGTTTTGAAAGAGAATACTTTCTCCTGGCCGGGAGCCACGAAAGTTGAAACAGCACCTCCACCGGGGCCGGTAACGGCGTGCATATCGATGTTGTGAGGCAGTTTGTTGTTTGGGTTGTTTTTAAGGTGGAATTCAATTTCGTCTCCAACTCTTGTTCTGATAAAACTTCCGGGAACTGATCCGTTAAAGGTCCAGTAAACGTATTTTACACCGTCGACCATTTCCCCTTCTTTTTCGATCACCTCCATGTCAACGACGAGCTTTGCAGCTTTCCTGGCTCCTACCGGTGGCGGAACATGTGGAGGCGAAGTAAGTTCGGCCTTTCTTGTGGAGACCGTCGGTATTTC
>JBAWAB010000216.1:0-9743 GCA_049589035.1 Salegentibacter sp. | reverse complement strand
ATATTTCCATTTCATATCCCGCGTCTTTATCCCCTCATCCATTTTCTGCTGGGATTGAGCGTCGGGTTCTTCAAGGTTGGCGTATTGGTTCAGAAACTGTTCCATATCCGTAAACATATTCACAGTGATATGCGAGGCATACACATCGCTGCCATCGGGAAACAGCAGTCGTAGTAATTGCCAATGGCCTTTGGCCCCGGAATCAATCTGTTTTTGATGTTCCGGAAGGAAAGTTTCGCCTTCTGCCTTTTCGTAGTCGGCGCTCTTGCCTTCCGCAGCCTTCATAAGATCAAAGCTTGCCAGCATACCGGGTTTCATTTGAAAATCATCATCGGTCTGGGTTACAACCATAAAATAAAGTCGCACTGCAAGATCCCTTGAACTTCCTGAGCGGTCCATGCGTTCGTTGAATTGCTGTTCAGAAAGGTCGGGATAAGCTTTTTTCGCGGCATCATATATACCATTTCCGGCCTGCATCATTTTTAGTGGGTCATTAAAAACGGTCACTGTCAAATACTGATAGCCCTGGTCTGTACCTCCCGGTAATAAATACCAAAGATCCCAACCAACAATATCGCCTGCAGCAACCCGCTGCTGGTGAATTTTTTCCCAAAAATCCTCGGTGTCCTGATAGGCGGATTCCTTGTCGTTAGCCACCTTCATAAATTCAAAAATAAGGTAGGTGTTCCCTGTTTCCTGTGCAATCCCTCTTCCGCAAAACAGGAGGAACAGCATCAAAATGAATAACTTTTTCATAAGGTTGTATTTTAATGAATAACTCTCCTTTTAAAGTTAGCTTTAATGTTCTTATCACTAGCTGTTTTAAGCTATTCAAATTACTGAAAAACAGTATTTTAAAACCTAAATAGCAAAATTTACGGGATTGCACCCAAAGAAAAAGCGAAGAGATTGGAGCCGGGATGAAATTTTTGGTCAAAAGGGAATTTCGATGAGGGTTTCTACGCCCTTCCCGTCAGCTTTATTCCTCATTCTGAAGAAATAATTGCTCCCATAAAGATTCTGTAAACGGTCATTGAGATTGGCCATTCCTACACCTTCTTTCAGAAGTTCGGAGTGCGTTTTGGTTAAATCTTTACCGTCGTTTTCTACTTTGATCACCATTTTATCCTTTTTTCTGAAAATTGACATCATGATCTTCAGATGGGTGTGGTGATAGGAATAGCCGTGTTTGACCGAATTTTCAATAAGAGGCTGTAACAATAAAGCCGGCACCTCGTGCTCCAGCAGCTCTTCCTCAATGTTTTTTTGAATACAGAGATGATCGCTAAAACGCACATTAAGAATGTTCAGATAATACTCCAGGATGCGAAGCTCTTTCCTTAAGGGCACCAGATAGTTATCGCCACTATAGAGAATCTCCCTCAGAAAATCACTGAGATCTGCGATGGTATTTTGGGCTTTTTTAGCATCCAGCTCAACCAGCACCGATATGGAATTGAGCGTATTGAAGAGAAAGTGAGGCTGCAACTGCGAAGAAAGCATCTTCATTTTAGTGCTCACCAGCTGATTTTCAAGCTGACTTCGATGTTTTTCAGCTTCTTTCACCTGCTTCAGATAATAATAGGTGTAAATAATGAAGATCATGGCAAAATAGATCAGGAAGTTCAGATCCATCACATACATCAACCTGTCAACACTGCTTTTCAGACTGTATTCGGAAAAACTGAACCGTCCCAGAACAATTCCCTGCAAATCAAAAACCAGCCGGATGATAAACCCAATGAGGATAGACAAAAGCGTATGCACGGTAAAGATTCTTATCCAGGAGTAATTCTTGTTCAGCAATCTTTTGGTGCTAATAGCGATAAGGCTCATATAGGTCACCACGATCAGCCAGTCCACCATGATATTATAGACGATGATGTCATGCCAGCTCTCCTGCACTGTTTTGACCACATAAGCCCTCATATAAGCCAGCTTGACGAGATAAACAACGTCAAAAAGGGTATAAAAAGCCGCAAGAAGAAGGATCAGCTTCCAGTCAATATTCTTTTTTCTGAAGGTGGCGAGGTTCATGTTAGATTCCCAGTTTTTCGAAGAATTCTTTTTTATGTGATTTACTGATGCGCAGCAGTTTATTGTCTTTCATTCGCACGTCTACTTCCGAATATTCAGAATGAACGATTTCCTTTACAAAATCGAGGTTGACGATAGCCGACCTATGGATCCGGAAAAACCTCTGGTTATCAAGAAATTCATCCAGGTTATTCAGGGTCTCCCTCAGGAGATATTTTTTATCTTCCACATAGATCTCCGCATAGTAACCTGAAGCTAAAATATAGCTGATCTCCTGCGGATTGATAAGGATGGTCTTATTGCCTTGTTTTACCGGAAGTTTCAGTGCCGGCCCGGGCTTTTTTATGTCTTCGGAATACATCCGGAACAACTCCTGCATCCTTTTTCCAAAATTCTCCTGGGCCTCATTCTTTGTAATTTTCAGAACTTTATTGATGGTCTTGAAGAATCGTTCATCGCGGAAAGGTTTCAGTAAAAAATCAAAAGCATCCACATCAAAGGCCTTGATGGCATAACTGTCATAGGCCGTGACAAAAACCACAATGGGCTTGGGCGTGATCTCGATCTTTTGCAGAACTTCAAAACCATTCATATCCTTCATGCTGATATCGAGGAATAAGAGATCGGGCCTTTTTCCATTGATTGCAGCGATGGCTGTTTGCCCATTGGCGCACTCGCCCATTACCTCGATCTGCTCAACCTCCTTCAAAAGATTAAGAATCCTTTTCCTGGCCAGTTCTTCGTCATCTATTACAAGTGCGCGCATTTTTTCTAATCGGCTTTGAATCTGTAATTTATGACTTTTTTGGGTTTCCTGTTGCTTTTCCTGAACCTCGTTCATTTCTATGGAATTTTACACCTCTTCAGGCCTGTGTTTAGTGGCTGTATCTCAAGATGTGACCCTCCAAGGTAGAGGAATTACGGCTACACCCCCGGAATGGTGATATAAAGCACTTCCTTTTTGATGTGAATCACTTTTCTTCTGAAGTGAACCGCTTTTCCCTAAATCAAAATGCAGGTGTAACTCTTGGCATTGAAAAAGCCACCAAACCCAAAGGTTGGATGGCTTATGATATTATGCTTACAGAGCCTTGTTTCAATTACTTGCTACTTCTGAAGCATTGATCAGTTTCGGATCGATCTTCACGATCTTTTTGTCATTACCTCTTTCCATCTTAATACGGTACATTTCCTTATCCAGCCTGTCTTCTTCGCCTGTGGCCTTATAGGTATTCTTAGTCATGGTCCAGCCTTTATTCTGAACGTACAGATTCCTTCGCACGTCGAGCGGCAATACCACATCCTTAAATCTCTGGTTGGTGCTCACAAGCTGCCCCTCTTTATCAAAGTCGGCAGAAAGATAGCCATTGGAACTACTGAAAGTCAATAGGTAAGCATCGTATTCTTTATCGATTACGGTAGCGATGAAGCCCGGCATATCAAAATTATCAAGCATGAAGGATACCGCATCTTTACTAAATTCTCCGGCATACTTTTCATTCACCTGGAATCGGTATTCATTACTATTCGAGGATGGCAGTTGCTTTGGCAGTACAACAATTCTGGCCTCTTCCAGTTCGGTAACTTCCTGCGCGAAACCAGTAAATATGGTACATAGCAGAAAGGAAATCAGGATTAGGGTTTTCATAATTTTAGGTTTTTAAGGGTTAAACATCTTATGACCTGCATTCGGCTGCCTGGTCATTTTCTTTATTAGCCTAAAATTAATAGCTATGTTCCGCAGAATTGACTCAAAAGAAGTGAGTCGCCGGATAGAAGAATTGAATGATGATTTTATTGAAGTAAGCTGTAATTTCTGGAACTTCAGCTTTGTTGAAGCCCATTTAGCAGATTTTGGCGGCCCTTTTTCTTCGGAAAACCTTTTTACCAACTTTTTACCTTATCTCACCAGCTTCTTCTGTTCGGGTATACTTCTGAAGGTTTCGCCGGAAATAAATCATCTCAAACTACTGTCTTCGATCTTCAGGATAGGTTGCTCGTGGATGGTTCTAAAAAATATTCAGGGCTTTTCCCCTTCTGCTTTCAGTTCCTTTAACTCTTCCAAAGCCAGTGCGATCTTATGTTTTTGGCGCATAAGCATCTCACGTATTTCAGCTTCTTCAATCTCCGCCAGCAGCTTTTGATACAACAGAAAATTCCTTTGCTCCCGATGCTCACACCAGAGGGAAAGGCCTCCTTCCTCTGCTGTCTCTAGATCTTCTTGCTCTTCAAAATCATCCCCTGCCTTTTTACTCAAAGTCTCGAAAAAATCTTCTTCTAAATCCCCCTCTGGATTCAGTTTAGCTATCTTTTCAGAAATAATCCTGTCAAACTCTCTTTTTTGTTCCTCCTGTTGCTCGAAAAACTGTTTTAACCTCAGGGCAGGCATCGCAGCCGCTGCACGATCATAATCCCGTCGGTCAACCTCATTAGATGCTCTTAATCTTTCCAACAATTTCCGGCACCGCGCTTCATTCTCCATTACGAATATTTTATTTTTCCCGACTAATTTAAAACGCGTAGCTCCGAAAGAACAAGGATTTAACGTTTTTAACCCCTTCTTATCAGAAGTAAAAAGGTTCGATATTCCCGATTTTGACTTTAACGTCTTCCGCTAAAACAATTACCTTAAGAATTTCCAACGAAAAAGTTATTTTTTAAGATATCGTTAAGAAATGTCTAATCGCTCCGAAAAACTTTAAGAAGAATATATGACGATTAACTATTCCCCCCGTCTACAAATCTTTAAATTTATTACTTATAATCATAAAAAGTAAGGTGTGAAAGGCGAAGAAGATGAAATCTTACTAAAGCTAGGTGAAGGTGGTATCATATGCTGGAATTCCAAGCGATTCAAGGCCTCTTCTCTGCAACAGCTGGAAAAATACGGCCTGATCGATCTACTCAAAAATGGACGCTATCATCTCACTGAAAAGGGAAAATATGCCCAAAAATGGGGTTACCGGTCTTTCATTCAGTTCGAGGAACTTGAGAAGCAGAAACAGAGGACAAACCCGGAACTACGCCGAAGGCACAACCTCCTCCTCCTCATCGCTTTCTTCCTTCTCCTGATATTCGTCATTGGATATGTAGTGGCCGAGACTATGCTTGCCAATTAGTAAAAAGTGCCTGCTGCTAAAGCTTTTCCGATTCACGTCTATTAATATTTTCGTAAAATGCTCTCCGCCCTCTTTTTTGCTTAAAAATCTTCTTAAATTCAACAATATCAGTATTTCTAAAAGAGAAATAAAAATTACATCCAAAAAAAACTATATGAAAAAGATATTGATGATTCTTACGTCCCATAAAGAACTAAATAACACCGACAGTACCACAGGAGTATGGCTGGGCGAATTCACCGATCCCTTTTACGAATTTCTAGACGAGGGCTACGAGGTGACACTAGCAAGCCCTCAAGGCGGGGAACCACCTATCGATCCGCGGAGTCAACTCACCGAAAATATAACTCCCTCTAACAGGAGATTCAAAAAAGATGAAAAGGCACAGAAAGATTTCCAGTTCACCCGTAAGCTTAACGAGGTGAAAGCAGAGGATTTTGACGCGGTGTTCTATCCCGGCGGACATGGCCCGATGTGGGACCTTGCGCAAGACGATGACAACGTAAGCCTGCTGCTGGACTTTTACCGACAGGACAAGCCCATTGCTGCGATTTGCCACGGCCCGGCCGGTCTCATAAAAGCGGCTATCAGCGAGCCGGAAATCCTGAAAGGCAAGGAAGTAACCGCCTTTTCCAATGCCGAAGAAAAACTGGTTGGACTAAGGGACAACATTCCGTTTAGCCTGGAAGACCGGCTAAAACAACTTGGGAGCAATTATAGTTCGGCAACGGTTCCCTTTACTTCGAAGGTCAAGGTAGATGGAAAACTGATTACCGGGCAAAATCCCGCTTCAGCAGGAAAAGCTGCAAAAGCGCTCATCAAGGTGCTGGAGGGAGCGTAAGGAAATAGTTCCCTGCGGGGGGCCGCCGACCTCTTCCTGGACCCCACAAGCATGATTTTCAAAATAAATTTCTTCTCATTCTTTATTTTATAAATCTTTATCGTAATATTGCAATAAACAAATAAAAATGGGAACCTCTAAATCAGAGATATTTACCGATGAACAAAACAGGATCTCCGGTTTTGCCAGGGCCCTCGCACATCCTGCGAGGGTGGCAATCCTGGAACACCTGTTCAAAATAGAACAGTGCATCTGCGGAGATCTTGTAAATGAGATTGGATTGGCACAGCCCACGGTTTCACAACACCTGAAGGAACTAAAGAATCTCGGGTTGATCAAAGGCAATATCTCCGGAAACAGAAGGTGCTATTGCATTGACCGGGAAGCCTGGAAGTCAATGAAAACTGTAATGAGCGAATTTCTCGACCAGGAGTCCGGTATCAAAAATGAATGTTGTTAAACACAAAAAAAATGAAATTAGCAGAAATCAAGGAAAAACTGGGAGAGCTTGACCGCATTGGCTTCAGGTTGCCCAAGGGCGGACTCGTTCCCGGCCACTTTCATGTCACCGAAGTGGGAAAAGTATCAAAACATTTCATCGATTGCGGAGGAAATCTGAGATATGAAGAAGTGGTAAATTTTCAGCTTTGGGATTCCAACGATTACGATCACCGGCTACACCCGGAAAAATTGAGACATATCATTGAACTTTCTCAAAACGCATTGGACCTTTCGGATGAATTGGAGATAGAAGTAGAGTACCAGGATAGCACGATTGGCAAATTTGGCCTGGGATTCGACGGAAAAGATTTCCTTCTCCTGCCCCTCCACACCGATTGCCTGGCAAAAGACAAATGCGGAGTATCCCAGCCGAAACCTAAGGTTAAACTTTCAGAATTAGAGGTTTCCCCCTGCTGTTCTTCAAAATCGGAATGTTGCTGAAATGAACTTTCTTGAAATTGAAGAGGCACATTATCCACAGGTAGCCGAGATTTACCGGCAGGGTCTTGAAACCAGGCTTGCCACCTTTGAAACCAGTGTTCCTGAATGGGCAGCATGGAATAAATCCCGCCTCCCTTTCGGAAGAATAGGCCTTGAGGAAAATGGCCAACTTCTAGGTTGGGGTTCTTTGGCTCCTGTTTCTTCCCGCCATGTCTACCGAGGGGTCGCCGAAATTAGTGTCTATATTTCCGCAGAAAACAGAGGCAAAGGCCTGGGAGAAAAACTATTGAACAAATTGATAGCGGTTAGCGAAGAAAATGCTCTCTGGACACTGCAGGCAGGTATTATGCGAGCCAATAAAGCCAGTATAAATTTGCATAAAAAGTGCGGATTCCGCGTGATTGGCTACCGCGAAAAAATAGGTGAGCTGGATGGCGTATGGCTGGACAATATCATCATGGAACGCCGAAGCAGAACTACAGGAATTTGAAATACAGATAAATGACATCAACTTCAGAAATGTATCCCAAATTAGCGAATTTCATCAGCCGTTTGAACCCTTCAGAAATTCCGGCAGAAAGACAAGAAAAATTGGAGGTCCTTAGCGATTTTATTCGTGTTAAACTTCAGAAAAAAGAGAAAGTAGCACTGTGTTTTATCTGCACTCATAATTCCCGAAGAAGTCAGTTTGCACAGGTTTGGGCTTCTGCTTTGAGCTATTATTTCGGAATTCCTAATATCTCCAGCCATTCCGGAGGTACTGAAGTCACCGCAGTCTTTCCGGAAGTGCTCAGGGCTCTTCAGCATTGTGGCTTCAGAATAGAAACCTTTAAAGAAGGAAGCAATCCGGTTTACCACATTTCCTATTCTCCAAATCAGCCGCCGGTTAAGGCTTTTTCTAAGGTTTATGATGATGCTTCCAATCCGCAGCAAGATATTGCGGCGATCATGACCTGTTCCGAAGCAGAAAAAAAATGTCCGTTAATTCCCGGGGCATCGGTTCGCATCGCCCTTCCGTTTGAAGATCCTAAGGCATATGATGGAAGTCCCGTGGCGGCAGAAAAATACACAGAAACCTCCCGGAAAATTGCTAATGAACTATTGTACGTATTTTCTAAAATTGCGCAAAAATGAATGCCCCCGCCCCCAAAAAACTGAGTTTTCTTAATTCCTATCTCACGCTGTGGATCTTTTCTGCCATGGCGCTGGGAGTGGCTCTGGGTTACTTTTTACCGGCCATTCCTGCTGCTATCAATTCCTATAGCTCAGGTTCTACCAATTTCCTTATCGCAGCAGGATTGATCTTGATGATGTATCCGCCGCTGGCGAAGGTGAACTATGCCCTGCTTCCAAAAGTCTTCAAAAATGTTAGAATTCTGGGCCTTTCATTATTCCTTAACTGGATCATAGGCCCTGTGCTCATGTTCATTTTGGCAGTGATCTTCCTCAGAGATTATCCCGAATACATGGTAGGGCTTATTCTCATTGGTCTGGCCCGCTGTATTGCCATGGTGCTGGTATGGAATGATTTGGCAGAAGGCAGTAGTGAATACGGGGCAGGACTGGTAGCCCTCAACAGCATTTTCCAGGTCTTTGCCTACAGCTTTTACGCCTGGCTTTTTATCACAAAACTTCCACCAGTCTTCGGTTTCGAAGGAGCGATCGTCGATATTTCCATAATCACCATCGCCAAAAGTGTAGCAATCTACCTTGGAATTCCTTTTCTCATGGGAATTCTGAGCCGCCTTATCCTGGTAAAATGGAAAAGCAAAACCTGGTATGAGGAGAAATTCATTCCGGCTATTTCCCCGCTTACCCTCATTGCCCTTCTTTTCACCATTGTTCTCATGTTTTCCTTAAAAGGGGAACTTATTGTGCAAATTCCTTCAGATGTGGTGGTCATTGCGCTTCCCTTGCTTATTTATTTCAGCCTGATGTTCATAATCGGCTTTTTTGCCAGCAAGGCTTTGGGCGCTAGTTATGACAAGAATGCAGCCATTGCTTTCACTGCTGCAGGCAATAATTTTGAGCTCGCTATCGCGGTGGCTATTGCTGTTTTCGGCCTTAATTCAGGTCAGGCGTTTGCGGGCGTGATAGGTCCGCTTATTGAAGTGCCGGCTTTGATACTTTTGGTGCGCGTGGCTTTCTGGCTTCGGAAAAAATTCTATTAATACGCTTGCGTCTGAAAAAGTTTTGTTCAGGCTGAAAAGCCCCGAAAAAGCTGAAGCTTCTACGTTTTTATACAACTTCGCAGCTCCTGAACCTTTGCTATTTCCGAATTAAACCAATAATCGGGACTTTTTTAATTTCCGAAGTAGAAAAAACGGAGGTTAAACAAAGCTTACCAAGCTTATAAGAAAGTCTTAAATGCTCCTAAAATCAAGGCTTTCCGAAGGATATTAATAAAGCATTAACAGACATCCACAGCTTCGGTCTCTACTTTCGTTTACGAATCTTATAAACCAAAATTATGCAAATGAAGAAAAAGTTTTTACTCTTAATGTTTTTGAGCATCCTTGCTCTTGGGGTTACCTCCTGTAGCAAAGATGACGACGATGAAAAAGTAATGGCAGCGCCTACCGGCAGCATTACCGTGCAGGACCAGGCGCTGGATAATAATACGCTCACCATAAGCAATGTGACCATGAGCAATGACGGTTGGGTGGTAATCCACCGCGATAATGGTGATGGCGGACCTATGGTACCGGACATCATTTCAGAACCTAAAATGGTTCAGGCCGGGGAGAATTCCGACGTTATGATTCAGCTCAAGGATGGAGTTGAAGTGAGCGACGGGGAAACTC
>JBAWAB010000215.1:0-8274 GCA_049589035.1 Salegentibacter sp. | reverse complement strand
GCATAAATCAGCGTATCTTCATGATGATCTTCCACAAAGATATTTTTCAGCTTCACTTTTCCGAGGTAGCCTATCTTAATGCTGCCTATAGAAACGTTTACATTGTTTTTTTCGTGGAGGGAATCTGTTAACCTTTTTGCAACACCTGTCTGCACGGCAGGGATGGAGAAGATGATCAGCAGTAAGATGAAAAGTAAAAGCAGCGCAACCACTGTTCTAGTTAATATTTTCCAGAATTTTTTGATACGCTTTTATGTTTTAACTTTGTAACACAATATTAACAATTTCTATGCCCAAGACTTCTTAATGGCTTCACAAAATACATACATCCTGGGGATCGAATCCTCCTGTGACGACACTGCTGCCGCCGTACTTCATAACGGAAAAATCCTGTCGAACATTGTTGCGACCCAGGAGGTTCACAAACAATATGGCGGGGTGGTTCCCGAACTTGCTTCCAGAGCGCATCAACAAAACATTGTTCCGGTGATCCACCAGGCGATTGCGAAGGCAAATATCGATAAAAAAGACATATCTGCAATTGCTTTTACCCGCGGGCCGGGCCTGATGGGTTCTTTGCTTGTGGGAACATCCTTTGCCAAGTCTCTGGCCATGGGTCTCAACATTCCTCTTATTGAGGTAAATCACATGCAAGCCCACATCCTGGCCCATTTTATTGAGGAAGAGGACTTCCGCAAACCTGAATTTCCCTTTCTCGCCCTGACCATCAGCGGTGGACACACCCAAATCGTCAAGGTGTCCGATTATTTCTCGATGGAAGTTATTGGTGAAACCACCGATGATGCCGTGGGAGAAGCCTTCGACAAAAGCGCCAAGATCATGGGATTGCCCTATCCCGGCGGCCCTTTAATCGACAAGTATGCCCGGGAAGGAAATCCGAAGGCATTTAAATTTCCTAAACCTAAAGTACAGGGGCTCAATTTCAGTTTCAGTGGTTTTAAGACTGCAGTACTGTATTTCATTCAGCGGGAAACAAAGGGAAATCCCGATTTTGTCCAGGAAAACCTGAAGGATATCTGTGCGTCTATCCAATATACGATCATCGAAATCCTTATGGATAAGCTAAAAAAAGCGGTGAAGGAAACTGGCATCAAACAGGTTGCTATCGGCGGCGGAGTTTCCGCCAACAGCGGTATCAGGAATGCCCTTCAGGAAGCCGAAAAAAAATATGGCTGGAAATGTTTTATTCCGAAGTTTGAATACACGACAGATAATGCTGCAATGATCGCCATTGCCGGTCATTATAAATTCCTGAAACAGGATTTCGCCGATTTCTCAACTACCGCCAAGGCGCGCTACAAATTTTAATTTATGCAGCTTTTCTTCAATCCCGATATTTCCGAAAACGACAAGCAGATCGTCTTTCCGCGGGATGAAAGCAAACATATTGCGAAAGTGCTTCGGAAAAAAGAAGGCGATCTTCTGAAGGTCACCAATGGGAAAGGCCTGTTGTTTTCCGCAGAGATCATTCAGGCTGACATGAATCAATGTGTCGCGAAAGTCCTGGAAATCGAAAAGGAAGCCGAGGCTACCTATTCGCTCCACATGGCCGTGGCGCCAACCAAGATGAATGACCGCTACGAATGGTTTCTGGAGAAAGCGACTGAAATTGGCGTAGATGAGATCACACCCATCATCTGTGACCACAGTGAGCGAAAACATGTAAAACTGAATCGTTTTGAACGGGTTTTGCAGAGCGCCATGAAACAATCCCTGCACCTCAGTTTTCCAAAACTTCATGAACCGATAGCCTTTTCTGAATTTATAAAAGCAGAAATCGACGGGAGAAAGTTCATTGCGCACTGTGAAGAAGGGAAACCGCGGCAGCCACTGAAAGATCAGCTGAAGCCAGGAGAGCCGGCAACTATTCTTATTGGCCCCGAAGGTGATTTTTCTTCCGGGGAGATCGAACTGGCGCTGAAGCATGGCTGGCGACCCGTGAGCCTGGGCAACAGCCGCCTGCGCACCGAAACTGCTGCTATTGTTGCCTGCCATACCGTAGCTTTAACAAACGAAGCTTAACTCCTTCCCTGCTTCTGGTTTTATTCTTATTTTAGCAGGAAGATCCGTCATGAAAAGAACTTTATTTTTTATTATTCTTATGTGTTTTGGGCCGCTTGTGCTTGCCCAGAAGATTGCCTTGCTTAAATATGAAGGCGGCGGCGACTGGTATGCGAATCCCACTTCGCTTCCTAACCTTATCAAATTCGCCAATTCGAATATCAATACTGAAATAGCTTCCAAACCTGAAACGGTGACTCCCGGTAGTACCGATATATTTCAAGATCCTTTTGTGCATATGACCGGGCATGGGAATGTTTACTTTAGCGATCAGGAAGCCGAAAATTTGCGGAACTACCTGCTTAGCGGCGGATTTCTCCATATCGATGATAACTACGGAATGCAGCCTTACCTGGGAAAAGAACTGAAAAAGATCTTCCCCGATAAGGAATTGCAGGAGTTGCCGGCGAATTTCGCGATCTTTCACGAGGCCTATGATTTTCCCAACGGGCTTCCGAAGATCCATGAACACCATGGCAAGCGGCCGCAGGCTTTCGGGATCTTTGAAAACGACCGACTTTTACTGTTGTTCACCTACGAGAGCGATTTGGGCGATGGCTGGGAAAGTCCCGAGGTGCATCATGACCCGCAGGAAGTTCGGCTGAAAGCTTTAAAGATGGGTGCCAACATTCTAAAATACGTCTTCGAAAATTGACAAAACAACTCTCTCACTATCAATCAAAATTTCAGGTAAAACAATTTCCAATCGTGCTCATCCTGGATGAAGTTTCAGGCGAGGCTAATATTGGCAGCCTTTTTCGGCTTGCCGACGCTTTCAATATTGAGAAGATCATTTTCTGCGGAATTCCGCCCAACCTGAGTAGTAATCGGTTAAAGAAAACAGCGAGAAACACTCAGGAACAGGTGAAATTCGAGGTTTTCGAAACCACTTCAGAAGCCGTCGAATCCTGCAAAAATGATGGCTACGAGCTCTTTTGCCTGGAGATAAGTTCAGACAGTGTGGCCATAGATTCCGTTGCCTATGATCAATATTCGAAGATTGCGCTGGTGATCGGGAATGAGGCAAATGGCATTTCCGAAGAGATACTTCACAAAAGCCGTAAAAACCTGCATATCAACATGTACGGGAATAACAGCAGCATGAATGTGGCCCAGGCTGCGGGAATTGCGTTATTCGAAATTTCAAAAAGCATAGTCCCATTCGATAAGAAATAATATATTTACCCTGTGAACTCAAAATCTATCGCAAACGGCCTACTGCGTGCAACCGGAATTCTACTGGGTATTGCCCTGCTATTATATTTCCTGTATGAGATCCAGTCGGTGCTCATTTATATTGCTATTGCCGGGGTTATTTCCCTCGTAGGTCGCCCGGTGGTGATCTTTCTAAGGGAAAAGCTTCACCTCCCCAATCGGCTGTCGGTGGTCATTGTACTTTTGCTCGTTCTCGCGATATTCATAGGCCTTATATTTCTGTTTATCCCTATAATTGTTGAGCAGAGTCAATACCTGGGACAGATCGATATCGAAGCTTTTAAAAGCGATCTCAATGAGCTTAATACCCAGATAAATGCCTATTTGGGTGTCGAAGAGATTGATATTATAGAAGGGCTGAAACGCAGCGAATTTGTTAAGAATTTCGATATCAGCCTTATTCCCCAATTCCTGAATAATGTCTTCGGAATTCTTGGCGCCACGCTGGTAGCCATATTCTCGATTCTCTTCATCTCCTTCTTTTTTCTGAAGGATAGCAAACTGATGATCAACAGTATTCTGGTTTTTGCGAATAGTGGCGAAGAGCGAAAGTTTCAGCGCGTTTTCAACAAGATCAAGATCCTGCTTTCAAGATATTTTGTGGGGCTTACCCTGCAGGTAACGGTATTGTTTATCCTCTACACGGTATTGCTTAGTCTCTTTCAGGTAAACAACCCTGTTGCTATAGCATTTATTTGTGCTTTTCTGAACCTTGTACCTTATCTGGGGCCCGTTTTCGCGGGAATTCTTATGACCCTCTTTGTGATCTCCAGTAACCTGGGTGCCGATTTCCAGACGATCATTCTGCCGAAAGTGGCTTATGTAATGGTGGGATATGGAGTGTGTCAATTGATCGATAACCTCATTTCTCAACCTATGATCTTTGGTGCCAGCGTTCGCTCTCATCCACTCGAAATATTCCTGATCATCCTTATCGCCGGCTTGCTTTTTGGAGTGATGGGAATGGTCGTCGCGGTACCGTTTTATACAGCGCTTAAAGTGATCGCAAAAGAATCGTTGAGCGAGTACAAAATTGTAAAAAGGCTTACGCGGGATCTTTAATCTTTTGCTTTGAATAAAGCTATCTTATATCCAAAGGTTCAGGAATTTATACTGAACAATTTAAAATCTGATCTTACAAGACTTGTCTTAAAAGGAAGCCCCTTTCCTGATGTTTCTGTTCAGGAGCTGGCGCAGCAGATTGCAGCTTTGAAGACAGCTGAAAAAAAACTTCCTTCCTGGTTCAGCACAGAGAATCTCATTTTTCCTCCCAAACTAAACCTGGAGCAGACTTCTTCTGAAGTTACCGCTAGATACAAAGCATCTCTCGTGAGCGGAAAAAACATGGCCGATCTCACCGGCGGCTTCGGAATAGATTCCTACTTCTTTTCCAGGCAGGTGGAGCAGCTTCATTATTGCGAACTCAACGAGGAACTTGCGGAATTAGCCGCGCATAATTTTAACATATTAGGTGCTGAAAATATCGAAGTTCATTCCGGCAATGGCCTGGATTTTCTTCGAAATTCAGAAGCGGAATTCGACTGGATCTATTTAGATCCCGCAAGACGCGATGATCACGGCGGAAAAGTATTCCGCCTGGCAGATTGCACTCCCGATGTGCCCGCCAACCTGAATCTGCTTTTTAGCAGAACCGGAAATATTATGGTCAAGAGCTCTCCTTTGCTCGACCTGAAAGCCGGAATTGAAGAATTGGAAAAGGTCGCTGAGATCCATATTGTGGCGGTAAACAACGAGGTAAAGGAATTGATTTGGCTTCTTGAAAAAATCCCTTCCGCAGAAACAGTCGTGAAAACCGTCAATTTTGGCAAAAAGGAAGTTCAAAGCTTTGAAGGTCCTTTCAGTTCTTCTTCTGGAGAAACCATTTTTAAGCTTCCTGAAAATTTTCTTTATGAGCCGAATGCCGCACTTATGAAAAGTGGGCTTTTCGACCTGATTGCAAAAAAAACTGCTACTTCAAAATTGCATCCAAATTCTCATCTTTACACTTCTGAAGAACTACAGGAATTCCCGGGAAGAAAATTTGAAATACTTGATACAAGGCCCTTTAACATTAAAGAATTAAAGAAAAAATTTAAGCTAAAAAAGGCTAATATTACCACCCGTAACTTTCCGGATTCCGTAGAAAAGATTCGGAAAAAACTGAAGATCCAGGAAGGCGGAGATTCCTATCTTTTCTTTACCACAAATCTAAAAGAAGAAAAGATCGTACTCATTTGCCGAAAAGCAAAATAGCAGATTTCTATCGAAGATCTCTGAATACCTGCGGTTTTCTGCTCTCCCTTGGAAATCTCAAACACTCGATCACTTCTTCTCTTTCCTGAACAATTTTAGGAGTTACGTGCAACACCGATTTAAAATGATCCTTCAGTTGCTGTATCCTTTCAGCCGGCAGCTTTTCAGAAACTTTGATCGTTACTTCATCGGTGCCCAGGTCGTTGTGATGCGCCTCGATCACAAAATTCCCAGGCTCACTGAAGGAATTAATGGCCTCCAACAAGTGCTGCGGATAAAGACTGGTCCCCTTCAGTTTAATCATTTGCTTCTTCCTGCCCACCAGCGCACTCAGCCGCGGCGTATTTCTTCCGCATTCACAGCTATCGGAATACATTCTCAGCATATCTCCTGTAGCAAAACGAAGTAAGGGCATGGTTTGCGTTCCCAGGGGTGTCACCACTAATTCCCCTATTTCACCATCCTTTACCGGTTCTCCTTTGTCGTTCAGCACTTCCGCATAAATTAGATCAGGAAGCAGGTGATTTCCGCAATGTTTCTCACATTCGGTGAAGGCTGTGGCCATTTCGGTAGAAGCATAGGTAGAATAAAGCTCAAGTTTCCAGGCCTCGGTGATCTTTCTTCCAAGAGCGTTCAGTTCAAAATTCTCATCTCTAAGAGGCTCTCCTATACAAATTGCTGCTTGTACAGAGGAATTCTTATAGTCGATATTGTTTTCCCTGGCGTAGGCGATCATCTTCAACAAGAAAGAAGGAACGGCAATAAGGTACTTTGGTTTAAACCTGCGGATGGATTCCCATTGCAGTTGCGGCAATCCGCTGCCGGTTCTCACAATCCCGGCGCCCAGCTTCCGCAGTCCCAGAAAATAAGCCATTCCCGCCATAAACCGGCGATCAAGGGTCGTTGTGATCTGCACAATATCACTCTTTTTAACCCCAGCCATTTTGAAAGACTGATATTCGTTTTCTGCCAATCTTTGCAGATCGGCTTCATTGAGGGCGAAGCTCACAGGATCCCCGAGCGTACCGGAAGTAGTCACAAAATCGATGATCTCCTGGCGGGGTACCGCGTAAAAATCATCGTTGCGAAGCTGCAAATCTTCCTTGGTGGTTAGAGGAATTTTCCTGAATTCTTCCGGAGTCTTTATGTCGCCAGACGAGAGCTTATGCTTTTCAAAAAGTTCCCGGTAAAAGGACGAATTTGAAACGGTGTATTGAAGTTGCTCCTGCAGTAGCTCCCATTGCTTTTGGCTGATGAGGTTGGTATTTTCAAAATAAAAGTCTTTCATCTTTACATTCGGCTGTAACTTTTCCTGATCATTTTATCCAGGTATTCCTTGTCGGGCCGCGTGGTGACTTCCCTCTTTCGGGCCTGCTTAAAATTGATCACTGCCTTTTTATAATTCTTTTTTCTGAAATAATATTCCCCTGCCAGGGCATACGGCTTCCAAAAATATGGATTCAGCTGCTTAAGCTCCTCCACATCAGCTTCTGAAACCGCTTTGTCCTGCTCCAGATGGCTATTGACTACGGCACTCAGTTTGCGATATTTTTCATAGTTCCGGAAATCTTCGGAATGAATAAAATCATCTTCCGGAATCACTTCCGAAGCCGTAGCCACACTTCCTTTTACATCAGCTTTCGCGAACCTGGCGAAAACCTCGTCCAGATCGTAGGCGACAAATGCGCCGAGCTGATAAGGATTGGCCGAAACCCAGACCTTATTCTCTTCAGGCTTAAAGATGATCCCATGATGCGCCAATAGTTGATCAATAGCTTTTTCGTTGCCATAGCCTATTCTTTTTCCGTCAATTCCGCGGCGATTCCTTAGAATTTCAGCAGCCCTTTCCGGATCCAGGGCTTCTCCCCTGTTCAACAGCTGCTGCATCCGTTCATACCTGTATTCGGAATGACTGTTCTCGATCGCCTCCTCATTTCTTCGGTCATCCTGATAGGCCTTGCTCTGGAAATGGTTGCTGCAAATGAGCTCGTTGGAATTAGGAACTTCATATACCCCGAAATTCTTCGGCGAAACCTCGATCAGGATCGCTTTCCGTTCCGAAGCACTTCCTACCATAATGGCTTCAGAAACAAAAACATCGCGTTTCTTCGCTATTTCTATGGCTTCGGAGGTAGTGGAAGCATATTGCAGAATTTCGCGCGCTACAAGGCTGATAGGGGTTTTGGCTACCAAAGGAATTTTCGACTTCCCGGCATTGAGGGTTACGGTAAGTCCTTCAGCATTCATTCCGCTTACGGCGCCAATCATGCCTCCCCAGGTGTACATCATGAATTTATGGCCGTGATCGGGATTAACGAATTCCGCAATTTTCTCTTTGGCAAACTCATCACCGGCGTAGAAGTCGAAATTACGGCCCAGCAGCAATTCTCCGTCAGTAGTTTTTTCGTCCCAGGCGGCAAAAGAGGTACAGCCCACCAGCATGAGATCCTGCAAGGCGTGCCCAATATCGTGTGCACCGTGAAAGTAAAGCAGCCGAAGATAAGCCGGTGCAAAATCGTTGTATTTTTTGGAAGCGAACCTGGAAACCCCATAGATTTCCTGCTTATACTCTTCGGGCACGTACAGGTACATTTTTCGATTAAACCAGTAGATCATTTTTTGCAGAAAATGGCGATAGTTTTTTGACGGTACCAATTCCCCGATTTTCCCCATAAAGGCATCCTCCTGCTTATGGATCAAATCTCGCGTGAGACTTCCTGCAGC
>JBAWAB010000214.1:0-5148 GCA_049589035.1 Salegentibacter sp. | reverse complement strand
TGCTCATGTGGCCTTTTAAAACCCTTGAAAATTTTGCGCTTTTGCTGCTGGTGCTCAGTTTCCTGATCGCGCTGATGGTGCCAGATGGTATGTTTTCGTCTCATAATACAACCACAGAATTCCTGCTTATTTTTATTTTCACCTTTAAGTGGATGGCCGGGCTGGCGATCTTTTATGGGTTTAAAATGGGTAAGAATTTCAGCACCGCTATCTGGAGAAGCAAGTATTACAACGCGTAGAACGTTAAACTCTGTATAAAAGCTCTGTTTTGGCGCGCTGAACTTCGTACTTTAGAATAACCAAAGATTTATTTTATGAGTACCGACGAGAAATATGAGCGTGTTTATACTGGATCTGAAACTAATGTGCAATACCTGCAGGAAATCTACGAAAAAGCGGGAATTTCGAACCGCGTAAGAAATGATTTTGATTCAGGTTTAAGAGCTGGCTTCGGGGGCGGTGTACCGGGACAGGTGCAGTTATTTGTCGCCTACAATCATTATGAAGAGGCCCTGAAGATCGCGAAAACCACCTTCCCAGAAGATTATAAATATGAGTAACGAGGAGCGGCCGGTAAAGCGGAATATATGGCATCTCGTGCTGGGAATAATCTTCCTGGGCTATGGCTGCTACCGCACGTGGTTCCACCTGAACGCTGCTGAAACCGATACCTTCGGCCTTATTCTTGCCATTGGTTTTGTTGCTTTCGGCGTTTATGATATTTACCAGTATTACCGCGGAACCCCCGCATAAAAAGAGACTGTTTAAAAAGAGAACGTCATTCCAAAATAAATTCAGAATGACGTTTCTTTGTTTCAGAACCTGAAAGATCCCGCTAACCAGGGGATATATTACCAACTTATGACCGCACTACCCCAGGTAAATCCACTACCAAAGGCGGCAAGCACTACCACATCTTCATCTTTGATTTTTCCCTGTTCCCAGGCTTCGGTAAGTGCTATAGGAATGGAAGCAGCGGTTGTGTTTCCATACTTCTGAATATTGTTGTACACCTTTTCATCGCTCAACTTGAACTTATGCTGAATGAACTGCGAAATCCGGAGATTCGCCTGATGCGGGATAAGCAGATCAATATCTTTCACTTCAAGCCCGTTGGCCTGCAATCCTTCATTAATAACTTCGGAAAATCGCTGGACGGCATTTTTAAAGACAAACTGCCCGTTCATGTGAGGGTAGTAAGGAATATCATCGCCCTGCGGATTCTCTGCGATGATCTCGGGTACCCAGTGCATGGTGCTGGGCCCTTTAAGAGAAAGCTCCATGGCATGTTTCCCTTCAGAATGCAGATGAGTTGAAAGGATTCCTTCTCCATTGTGATCACTCCTGGTCAACACAGCTGCTCCTGCCCCATCACCAAAGATCACAGAAACTGAACGGCCACGAGTGGTAAAATCGAGGCCACCACTGTGATTTTCGCTGCCGATAACCAGCACGTTTTTATACATTCCGGTTTTGATGAATTGATCGGCCACAGAAAGAGCGTAAATGAATCCGCTGCACTGATTTCGCACGTCAAGCGCGGGGCAGGTATTAATATCGAGCATATCCTGCACCTGCACCCCACAGCCGGGAAAATAGTAATCGGGACTAAGAGTGGCAAAGACGATCAAATCAATATCATCTTTAGAAATATCTGCCCGCTCCAGGGCAATCCGGGCAGCTTTTGCCCCCATGGTGGCAGTGGAATTGCCATCACCTTTCTTTATATGCCTTCGCTCCTTGATGCCTGTTCGCTCCTGGATCCATTCATCGTTGGTATCCATGATCTTCGCCAGGTCATCATTGGTCACGACATTCTCGGGGACGTAACTACCAAGACCGGCAATTTTTGATTGATACATTGTAGAGATTTTAAATATTATATTTTCGGTTAATTAAAATTACGGATTCCGTAGATATTAGGCCTGCAATATAGTAAGTTTATAATTTAGGCTTGTATTTTTCAATCTGGGAGCATAAAAAAAGGAGTTTCTTACTTAAAAACTCCTTTAGAAAAATAATAATTTCAAGATCAGGATTGGGAATAGGAACCATGTCTTTCATATTCGTCCCGCTCTAGCTTTCCATCATTATTATCATCCCAATCTTTGAAAACATTCTCATTGAGCTCTTCCTGATCTACCTTTCCGTCTTTGTTGCTGTCATAGCTGGAGTAATAATTTGTGCCCTGAAAAGCATCGGTAAATTCAAAAACCGAAATACTGCCGTCCTGGTTCGTGTCATATGTTCCAAAATCCCGCTTGGCAAGCTTATCCTTGTACATATTGTCATAGGCTGCATACCACTCATCAGAAGAAAGCTTACCGTTGTTGTCCCTATCGGCATGGTCAAAATTTGTTCCGTAGAATTCATCCTTATCGACGTTTTGATCAACGTTGCGGTCCCATTCTTTATAATTATCGGCATATCGGGTATTGAATTCCTGCCGGTCGACTATTTTATCTCCATTAACATCATACTTCCTGAAACCGGAATTTTGAGCTGCGGCGGCTACCGAAATCAATACTAAAATGAAAAAGCAATTCAGGCTGCGGTCGAATGTTTCCATAATCTACTGGTTTTAATTAGACATTTTTTTGCCCGGAATAATGGCAACTTCCCTGGAAGTTAAAAGTTTACATCACTGAAGCCAAGTATTTTAAATCTATTTAACAGGGAGAACGGCTTCTTTAAGCAGAGCCTAAGAAATAGGGCAAAAAGCCTTAATAAAAACCAAAAGAGCTACAGAAAAGACAAAAAAAAGAGAGCGTGCTGACCAGGACGGTCACCGCGCTCTCCACAACCTAACCAATAAATCAATCGTTACAAGTACTGTTGAAAATGGTTAATTTCAACATTCGCTTTTAAATCGTGCAGCAAACTGTACAAACCTGCAAAGGTTCTGCTTATATAAAGAAAGTGTTTACTTCCCCTGTTTGCATTCAATTTGCGTAATTCGCTGTCTTTGCTATACTTTTCACTAAGTCCTGCTATTTTTTGCAGAAAACTATCATCTGAAAAATCGAATCGCTCTGCGTGCAAAGGAACTGTGAATAGGTCCAGCATTTGATAATATAATTCTGAAAAATAAACCGTCTCTCTTGGAGAATCTTCCTCCCTCAGAATTTCCAACTCATAAAGCTTTTCACTGAAGACTTCAGGATCATTGAAATTCTTTTTCTTCGTTAGCTCAAAATACGGAGTGTAAAACTCATCGGGTATTCTCTTTACACATCCAAAATCAAGTGCTATAAGCGTGCCTTCTTCATCGATCAGGAAATTTCCCGGATGCGGATCGGCATGCACGGCCTTCAGCCCGTGAATCTGGAACATGTAAAAATCCCAGAGCGCCTGCCCCACCTTATCAGCTTTTTCCTGATCTTCATTCTGCTTTGCAAATTCACTGAGGTGCATTCCCTGCATCCAGTCCATTGTGATTATCCGTTCACTGCTCAATTCCTGGTAATATTCCGGGAATTTCAGGTTTGGAAGATGTGCGCAAGCTGCAGATATCTCTTTGCTTTGCTTAAGTTCCAATACATAGTCGGTCTCTTCCAGCAATTTGCCTTCTACTTCCTTAAAGTACTTTTCGGAGTCTTTCCCCTGGATATTGAACATTCTGGTGGCAATTGGTTTTACCATTGCCAGATCTGAACTGATGCTGTCTGCAACCCCCGGATATTGAATTTTCACAGCAAGTTTCTTCCCATATTTGGACGCCTGGTGAACCTGGCCAATACTGGCCGCATTCACAGACTGGGTTACAAACGAATCATACAGTTCTTCAGGATAGATTCCATGGTACTTCTTAAAAGTTTTTCTCACCAGTGCCGCCGAAAGTGGCGGTACACTGAACTGCGCCAAACTGAACTTATCTACATAAGCGGTAGGCAACAGGTTCTTTTCCATCGAAAGCATCTGCGCCACTTTCAGAGCACTTCCTTTCAGGCTTTTTAATCCGTCATAGATGTCATCGGCGTTGCTTTGATTCAATTCATCCCTCGTGAAGTCAGAATTCAGAGCTTTTTTTCCGTAGTATTTCAGGTAATTGCCACCTACCTTTACTCCTGTTTTGACCAGTTCCGAGGTTCTGCCAATTTTGCCTGTAGGGATTTTATCTAATGTTTTCATTCAAGGTGTTTGGGATAATCTTATGCCATTTTTTCCTTCCATAGAAATTTTCCGAAATCCACCACCCTCTCCAGCGGAGTAGAATCGAAGACATCGAAAGCGGTATTTACTGATTTCTCTATGGCCACATCGGTACTTTCAAATTGTGCTGAATTGTCATCCATCCAGAATTTCAGAAGGAAAAGGAATTGTATCCAGACTCCTTCAGAAAAAAGCATTTCAGACTGTTTAAAAAAGCTGCCGCTCTTTTCCTCATTGCTTTCCCTGGTAAGCTCCCGTGCAAAACTCTTAATGTTTTTTCTGAGTCCTTTTAGTTGTTCCAGGTTCTTAAGGGGCATTTCATTCCTTCTCAAGACGTACAATACATAGCTCCTGTTAAGACTGAGAATTTCAAAGAACGTATAGAAAAAGGTGAGCATTTTTTCACGAACCGGGAATTCTTCATATTCCTTACTTCCCCTCATGAGGTTTTGGCTGTTCTCAAAGAACTGCTGCCAGATTCCTTTTTGCAGAGCTTCAAAACTTCCGTAGAACTGATAAAATTCTTCTTCCTTTATCTTATTTTCCTTACAAAATTTATAGATCGTTCCGGGCAGCTTTTCGTTTTCCAGAACATAGTCCATATACAGACTTATCAATTTCTCCCGGTCAAGACTTTTTTTATTTTGTGTGCTTTTTTTTGCTGTTGCCATGGTTCTGTTGGTTACTTTCAAAGATACAATTTGTTTAAGTTTGTTGTAAAACTATTAAACAAAAATATTTGTTAATTTTTATCCTGAAGATCAGGACCTCTGTTTTAGACGTATTTTCTTCGGAAAGCTTACAAGCTTATGTCAGTTTGTCAGCGGGAGAAGCTTGGTATTTTTTTTGACTTCCCTGTACCGAAAATCGATTAACATTAAATCTTAATATATGGCAACCGGAAACATCAATGTATCTGTCGAGAATATTTTCCCGCTGATCAAAAAGTTCCTTTACAGTGATCACGAAATATTTCTCAGAGAATTAATTTCAAAC
>JBAWAB010000213.1:0-4250 GCA_049589035.1 Salegentibacter sp. | reverse complement strand
GCGAAGAACCTGATAAAAAAGAAGAGAAAGCTGAAGCCGGGAAAAAAACTTCCGAAGAGGACAAAGAAGAGAAAAAAGAGCCAAAGACTGGCGGTGGTGCAGCAGCTTCCCCCGGCGTTCGCAGGCTGGCGCGGGAACTGGGAGTCGATATCAACTCGGTAGAAGGAAGTGGCGAAAACAGCAGAATTTCAGGAGAAGATGTCAAGGCTTTTGTGAAGCAAAAAAGAGGAGGCGCAGAGGCAGCCACTTTATCCCTGCCCGATTTCAGCAAATGGGGCGAAACAGAGCGGAAACCGCTTTCCGGCATCAGGAAGGCCACCGGCAAAAATGTCACGGCTTCCTGGCAGAATATTCCGCATGTGTTTCAGTTTGAAGAGGCCGATATTTCCGGAATTGAAGATTATATAGAAAAGCATGCTGAAAAGGCAGAAAAGGCCGGAGGGAAACTCACCATCACCGCTATTTTACTAAAAATAAGTGCAACGGCCTTGCGGCAGTTTCCAAAGTTTAATGCCAGCATCGATCCCGAAAATGAAGAAATGATCCTGAAGAAATACATGAATATCGGCATTGCGGTCGATACCGAAAAAGGACTGCTGGTGCCGGTGATGAGGGATGTGGATCGCAAGAGTATTGTTGAACTTTCTGTAGAGCTTACCAAAATAGCTGAAAAGGCGCGCGAGGGCAAACTGAACCCGGAGGAAATGCAGGGCGGGAATTTTACAATTTCGAACCTGGGTGGAATTGGCGGGACCAATTTTACACCTATTATCTATCATCCGCAGGTGGCGATATTGGGGGTTTCAAGAGCGAAAGTACAACCGGTATGGAAAAATGACCAATTTGAACCACGACAGGTGTTACCGCTAAGTCTGTCCTATGACCACCGGTTGATAGATGGCGCCGAGGGCGCGGAATTCATTCACTGGATGGCGAAAGCTCTTGAAGATCCTTACGAGGCTTTGCTGGGCAGCTAAAAAACAGAACATCTATGGCTAAAAATGAGAAAAAAGAAGTAATTGTGATTGGTGCGGGTCCCGGCGGTTATGCTGCGGCCTTTCGTGCTGCCGATCTTGGGCTGAAGGTATGCCTTATAGACCCCGAATTGAATCCCGGCGGGGTATGCCTGTATCGCGGTTGTATTCCCTCAAAAGCCTTGCTGCACCTGGCGAAGGTGAAGAGAGAGGCCGAGGCAGCTGCAGAAAGGGGCTTAAAATTTGGCAAACCTGAAGTAGATCTCAAAAAGATGATAGCGTGGAAGACCCAGGTAGTAGAAAAACTCACAGGTGGCCTTGGCCAGTTATCAAAAAGCAAAAAGATAGAGTACATCAAAGGAGAAGCCCGATTCTTATCGAAAAATGAACTTGAGGTGAAAGAAGAGGGCGGCAAAACTTCCAAACGCTCCTTTGAACATGCCATTATTGCTACAGGTTCCTATATTGCGGGGTTGCCCGGGATTGAACTGGATCATAAGAAGATCATCGATTCTACCGACGCCCTGGAAATAGAGGAACTTCCGAAGAAATTACTGGTTATAGGCGGAGGTTATATTGGCCTGGAATTGGGCAGTTTTTTCGCCGCTATGGGTTCAAAAGTTTCTGTAGCCGAAATGACTCCGGGCTTTCTTCCCGGCGCCGACCGCGACCTGGTAAAGATCCTGGAAAATGCTGAACTCTTTGAAAACACCTGGTTTGAAACCAAAGTGGAGAAGGCTTCCGTAGAAAAAAGCAAAGTAAAGGTGAGCCTGAAGAACGAGGAAGGCACACAGGAAAAAACCTTCGATAAGGTGCTGGTGGCGGTGGGCCGTAAGCCTTATTCGGCTTCATTTGATCCTGAAAAGGCGGGGATTGAGACAGATGATAAAGGATTTATTCGCGTAGATCTACAACGCAGGACCAATATTAAGAATATTTACGCCATTGGTGATTTAACCGGCGAGCCGCTGCTCGCGCACAAAGCGACTCATGAGGGCAGAGTGGCTGCTGAAGTGATTGCGGGGGAGCCGGGAGCTGCCTATGATGTGAAGGCTATTCCCGGAATCGTCTTTACCGACCCTGAACTTGCCTGGACCGGCCTTACCCAAACTGAAGCCAAAGAAAAAGGAATGAAAGTCAAGCTGCTGAAGTTTCCGTGGAGAGCATCGGGAAGAGCGGTTTCCATTGCTGCGGAAAACGGACTTACAAAACTGATTGTCGATCCCGACAGTGGCCGGATACTTGGAGGAGGCGTGGCCGGGAAAAATGCAGGTTCCCTTATTCCTGAAATCACCCTGGCCATAGAAATGGCTGCCACGGCCGAAGATCTTGCCTTGACCATACACCCACACCCAACCCTTTCAGAAACCCTCATGGAGGCAGCGGAAAGCTTTTCGGCTACGCCCACACACTTCTCTTCCAAATGATTGGATATTCTTCCGGAAATCTTTTATTAACATTCATTTAGTAGCGCCTCCGGTGGCTTTTTTATAATTTGAGGGAGCTTCTTTGAGAGCTGCAGCAAAACAACAACTTATGGCGGTTTTCAGAGAGATTGTTGAATGGAAAAGAAAATAGATTAAATGGGAAAAAAGATTCATAATCCTTTCAAGATCCCTTTGTCGGGATGGAAGAGAATTTTTTTAGAAGTTAAAGATGAGATTAGTGCAGATAGTGTAAGTATTGTTTCAGCCGGGGTGGCCTACTATTCCTTTCTCGCTATTTTTCCGGCCATCATGGCGCTTATTTCAATTTACGGTCTCACCACAGATCCGCAGCAAATAGAAAGACAGCTTTCGCAACTTTCGGCCATGATGCCTCAGGAGGCTTTTCATCTGCTTCACAAGCGCATTGAGAATTTTATCGCAACCTCGGGAAATACCCTTGGGTGGAGCACGGTGATAGGAGTGCTTTTTAGTATTTGGAGTGCAAATAAAGGCACAAAATCCCTTTTCAAGGGAGTAGACATTGCCTACGACACCATTAATGACAGGGGCTTTTTTAAGGAACTGGGATTATCCTCTTTGTTTACCCTTTGCGGCACCATTCTCATCATTTTGAGCATGGCATTGATAGTGGCGTTTCCGGCCTTTATGCACCGATTCGGATTGCCTTCAGCGGTAGAAAACCTGATAAGCTGGTTACGCTGGCCGGTATTAGCTATTATCGTCACCTTTTTCCTCTGTTTAATCTACCAGTTTGCGCCGGCAAGAAAACGACCAAATTTACGTTGGGTGATCATTGGCGCAGGGTTGTCAACTGTCGTCTGGTTGGTCGCTTCCTGGGGCTTTTCCTTTTATGTGAGTAACTTCGGAAGTTACGGCGAAGTCTACGGCTCGGTCTCGGCGGTGGTGATCCTACTGTTATGGCTGTACATCACCAGTTTTATTGTGCTCCTGGGCGCTGAATTAAATTCGGAGATTGTGGATTATGTCCAGGAGGATGGCATGGAAGCTCCCTACAAAAGGAGAAAACATGCCGCTGAGAAAAAAAGCGATAAGGAAGGATTAAGTCACAAAGGATAAGGAGAATTTCAGAGGGAATAGACTGATCATCGAAAACCAACAAAGAATTAATAAATATGAATATTTTACTGCTCATTATTGGTGCTCTGCTTTATCTTGGTATTGTTGTGGATATTCTCCAGACGACCCTTTCTTTGCAGGGAGGAGGTTGGCTTACCAGCCATGTTTCCCGCTGGATCTGGACCATTTTTTTGAAGTTTTCCGGTCACAATGGCAAAGCCAGGATTTTGGAACACGCAGGTTATATCCTGTTGGTGATCATCGTTACCGTCTGGGTTTTCTTTCTCTGGCTGAGCTTTCTGCTCATGCTTACTTCTTCTCCAGATTCCATCGTGAACGGCACTACGCGGCTTCCGGCTGATGTCTGGGAGAAATTGTATTTCGCGGGCTATACGATCTCTACCCTGGGAATGGGTGATTTTGTGGAGACCGCCGATGCCTGGAGAATACTTTCTACCATCTATTCCTTTACCGGCCTTATTCTTTTAACCATGTCTGTCACCTATTTTATCCCGGCGCTTTCGGCGGTGATCAATCAGCGAAAGCTGGCAATAATGATCAGGAGCCTGGGAAAAGATCCGCAGGATATCATTCTCAATACCTGGGATGGCAAAAATTTCGACGATTTTTTTGCGAAATCTTCCAGCCTGGCAGAAGATCTCATCATGTACGGGCAGCGGCACCGGGCCTATCCTGTGATCCATTATTTTCATCAGACCGAAAAAGAGACCAATATCATGCTGCAGCTGGC
>JBAWAB010000212.1:0-3356 GCA_049589035.1 Salegentibacter sp. | reverse complement strand
ACTGCCGAGTCTCCTTTAGATCTTACTTCCGTGAATATCTGGTTGACGGTTCCTTCAATATCCTCGATGCTTTGCGTAGGTCGCATCAGGATTTCTACCCACTCCAGTTTTGAAGGATTAAATATTTTATTCATAATGCTCTTGTTTTAGTTGTAAAATCTACATGACCATTTTTTCGATGGGCGCAACTAAAATACCTTCCGCTCCATTCTCTTTCAATTCATCGATCACTTCCCAAAACCGCTCTTCATTGATAACGGTATGTACCGAACTCCAGCCTTCTTCAGCCAGCGGAAGCACCGTTGGACTCCTCATTCCGGGTAAAAGTTCAATGATCTTGTCCAGCTTATCGTTGGGCGAGTTCAGCAAAATATATTTTGAAGTGCGGGCATTCAGCACCGATTTTATGCGAAATTGCAGCTTTTCAAGGATCTCTTTTCGGCCTTCTGAAATCTCAGGAGAAATGGCCAAAACCGCCTCACTTTTTAGCATTACTTCTACTTCCTTCAGGTTATTCTTGAAAAGAGTACTTCCGCTGGAAACAATATCGCAAATTGCGTCGGCAAGCCCGATATTGGGAGCTATCTCTACCGAACCATTGATAATATGCAATTCGGCACTAATGCCTTTTTCCTTCAGAAATTCGTTAACCGTATTTGGATAGGAAGTGGCGATCTTTTTTCCGTCGAGATCCTGAATTCCGTTGTACTTCATCGATTTTGGAACTGCAAGAGAAACCCGGCATTTTGAAAATCCGAGTTTTTCAGCCTGAATGATATCCTTACCTTTTTCGATCAGGACATTTTCACCAATAATGGCCGCGTCCACCACCCCGTCACGCAGATACTGAGGGATGTCTCCATTCCGAAGGTACATTACTTCTACAGGGAAATTACGGGCGGCAGCCTTTAATTGTTCTTTTCCGTTGTCAATGGAAATCCCGGCATCTTTAAGGATCTTCAGGGAGTCTTCGTTGAGGCGTCCCGATTTTTGAATCGCGATTCTTAGTTTTTCTTTTTTCATAGTCTGGTTCAAATAAAGCAATAAAAAAACCCGTTTGATTAGCTCAAACGGGTTAGAAAATATGGGTTAAAATTACTACATACCACATTTACCTCGCTTGAGCGGGGGAAAATACGTGATGATGATGTAATTGAATTGTTCTCATTGTTCTGTACGCAAATCTAAACATTAATTTGAAAAGGCAAAACAGCTTTTCCTAATTTTATGATTTATTATTGATTCCCGCCTAAAATTAGTGGCATTCCTTCGGAACCTGAACCGATGATCACGGTCTTGGCGTTAGGCGATTTGGCAAGTTCCAGCGTTGCCTGAATGCCTTTCTCTCTCAATACTTTATCGGTCAAAGAAGAATTCAGGATCTCGTTGGCCGTGGCTTTACCCTGCGCGTCGATCTTTTGGCGCTGGGCTTCTTTCTGAGCTTTGGTCAAACGATATTCGTATTCCAGGGATTCCTGCTCCTGTTTCAGCTTTCTTTCAATCGCATCTTTGATGGTTGGCGGCAGGGAAACATCCCTTACCAGTACCTGATTCACCTGCACATATTGGTCCTTTAAAAGTAGCTGGGTTTCTTCGAAAATCTCATTTTGAATAGCCTCTCTTTTGGAAGAGTACAATTGTTCCGGATTATAGCGGCCAACCACTGCTCTTGCTGCGGAACGCACCGCAGGCTGAAGCAAGCGTTGGATATACTTTTCCCCTTTTTCCCTGTGCAATTTTCCCAGGTCGTCATAGGAAGGCTGAAACCATACTGAAGCATCCAGCTGAATTTCCAAACCGTTAGAGGAAAGCACGTTCATTGTTTCTTCGATAGATTGCTGACGCACCTCGTAAACAAATACCTTGTTCCACGGTGCCACCAGGTGGAAACCTTCACTTAGCGGTGGTTCATCGGTGACCACACCCCCACCAAAAGTTCGGTAAAGAACGCCGGCTTCCCCGGAATCGATAGTGACTGTAGATTTTGCAATAAAAATGATTAGAATAATGACTCCGATCAGGATGGGGAGTCCAATTTTGGGTAATCTGTCCATTATGTAGAATTAACTTTAAATTAGTCCGAGGTATTTTCTGTAGAACCACTCGGCGGCAAAAAGCAACGCCAGCAGGAATAGCAGGTAATACCACTCGATCAAAGGTACGGTTTTTTCATGGCTTTTCTGTACTGGCACAAAAGCTTTGTCTTCCTGCAGGGCCTCCACCAGCTTCCCGGGATCTGAAGGAAAATATACCTTTGTATCGTTGTTCCCCGCCAGCTGCTTCATCTTGTTAAGATTGGCCGAAACAAATTGCTGTTCCACATTGTAGTCGATCACTTTAAAGCTACCGCTTTTGCTGATTCCCGAATTCTGCTCCTTCACCACGAAACTGTATGTTCCCGGCTCCAGATTGCCCAATTCCACCCGGTAGTTATTGTTTCTCAGCAAAAAACCGGCACTCTTTTCTTCTTCGGAATTTTCGTTCTTCAGACTGATCTCCAGCTGCGCACGGGGATCGAATTCGTAGTTTTCATCAAAATATTGAGCAGAAATCCCTATTTCCTGGTTTCCGTAGTAGAAAGAATCATAATCCAGGCTAAGTCGCTCCCGATGCTTTTTAGAAGCTAAATTCTGAATGACCTTTCCGAAGAAATTATCAAATTCTTCAAAAGATTGCTGCCGTAAATAAGAAGCAGCGCGCCACCTCCAGATATTTTCTCCAAATAGGAATCCGGCTTTCCTTCCGTTCTTCTCAAAAATGGCCAGCAAAGGCTGATTGGTTTCTACTCCTTCAATCTTCTGAAAAAGTAAAGCATTTAATGCCTGCGACTTTGTTTTTATCACGCCGAATTTATCCTCTAACGGCGGAAAGTCTTCAAAACCGATGTCTTCAAACTGAAATTGGCTGAAATTAGGATTCATTACCGCGAAGATCTCCTGCGGTTGCGAAGTATAGTCCTTACTAAAAACCTCCTGAAAATTGTTTAAAAAATTCCAGTCGGTTTCTGTCCCGGTAACGATCATATAGTTCATGCCCAGATCCCGGGCCTCATTTAAAACATTGCTGAAGCTATTGTTGGGCTGATACGCGATCACCAGTTGATAATCCTTTAGCTGAAAATCGTGATTCTTAAGGTATTTTATATCCAGCTTTCGCTGCCGGTTGCTTTCCACAGACTTCTTGAGGACGCCAAGATCAGGGTGAGGATGGGCCGAAAGAAGCAGGATCCTGCTGCGCTCATCGATCACTTCTACGGCAAATTTTTCGGTGTTATTGAGGATATTTTTTTCTGCTGAAGAAGGAATGAGTTCGGCCTCATAGGTAAGTACGCCCAGCCGGTTTGCCGGTAATTCGGC
>JBAWAB010000211.1:0-1801 GCA_049589035.1 Salegentibacter sp. | reverse complement strand
CGACGCACAGTGGCAGTCAGATAATACTTATCCAGATAATCGCCCTGAACCCTTGCGAAATAAGAGAAAAGTGCCCATTCTGAACCATTTCCGTTCAACACAGTCTGATCGATCCCGTTATTGAGTTGTTGGGTGTGTTCGCTGGCAAAATTCTGAATCGAACCACTCATATATTTAAAGTCGTTCTCCTGCGCACTGGTTCCCACCACCGCAGTAATACTGCTCTCGTCGTCAAACTCTTTCTTATAAGTAAGGGTGTTATCCCAGAGAAGGGTAATACTCCTGTTGGAAGATTCATACAAATAAGCATCAGGCTGTACGTCGGAATCCCACTGATAAGAAGGGCTCCAGGTCCTGCCGTACCAGAGATTGGCTTCAGCACCTCCCAAAGACTTGAAGGTAAAATTCTTCAGAAAATCCAGCTCTCCAAAAACAGAACCCTGCATGTTGTAACCTTTAGTCGTATTGTCGACGATATTGGCCTTTCCGATAGGGTTTTCAATGTCTCCGGAATAGATCGGCTGCCCGATAGGTCCGGAATAATCGCCATTTTCCCTGAAGATCGGCTGGGTTGGCAAAGCCAGGATAGCGTTCTGAATATTTGTTTCTCCGTTGTCTTTAATATCATAGTTCAGTTTCAGGCTGTTCCCGAATCGTAGATTATCATTGACATCTGTATCGCTGTTCAGCTGAAAAATGTAACGTTTGTAATTAGTATTCAGCACAACTCCATCCTGATCAAAAACGTTTAGCGAAGTGTAAAGATTGGTGTGCTCTCCACCATTGCTATAGGAAAGAGTAAGACTGTTCTGCTTCCCGTCGGTAAAGAAAGCCTTCATCCAGTCGGTGCCCACTCCTAAAGAATAAGGATCTGCAAAGGCCGGATTTGGTTCATATCCCGCATTGATCAGCATCTCATTGTTAAGCTGTGCAAACTGCTGCGCGTTTAGCACGTCAATGTTGTCAGTAGTAGTCTGGATTGCCGAAAAAGCATCGATGTTCAGCTGGCCTTCCTTATTCTTGGAACCGCGTTTGGTAGTGATAATCACTACCCCGTTGGCACCTCGTGCGCCATAGATAGCTGTAGCCGAAGCATCCTTCAGGATCTGCATGCTCTTCACATCATTCATGTTTACCTGGTTGAGGCCTCCATTCAATGGCACCCCGTCCACCACCACAAGCGGATCGTTATTACCTATGGTACCTGTACCCCTGATGCGGATGGTTGGGTTGGTGCCGGGTTGTCCTGAGGTGATCACGCGAACCCCGGCAGCTCTCCCCTGAATGGCATCTCCGATATTTGCTGCTGGTTGTGCCTGCACGTCATCAAGATCTATAGAGGAGACAGAACCGGTAAGATCTTTCTGTTTAGATTCCCCGTAACCGATCACTACCACCTCGTCGAGTGCAGCAGTATCAGGCATTAAAGTCACCTCTACAGGCTGGGTGCTGGCCTCAATCGTTTTCGATTGATAGCCAATAAAACTGATGGCTATTTTTGATGAAGAATTTGAAACCTCAATCTCGAAATTTCCATCGAAATCGGTTACTACCCCATTACTGGTACCAACTTCCAGCACGGTCGCGCCGGGCAAAGGAAGTCCCGTGTCGTCAAGAACCTTTCCTTTTACCACGATTTCAGAATTTGCTTCCTGGGCAGAAGCGAGGAAACTAAAGCTGAAAAAAATCAGCAACAGGAAACCTGCTTTTACTCCTTTAAAAGCATACGTTGTTGTTTTGTTATGCATTTATTGAATTTTTGATGAACAATTAAAACTGTACATAAATAGGATCGCTCTTT
>JBAWAB010000210.1:0-4148 GCA_049589035.1 Salegentibacter sp. | reverse complement strand
AAAATATCAAAGCTCACTTACAACAATTACACCTACCAGAATATCCGGGTGATCGGGAATCTTCGACAACCCTTGTTTAACGGGTATTTCGTTGCGCGGGATCCCAAACTTCAAATGGAATTCAACGGTCTGGTAGACGTTTCCGAAGATATTAATGTGTATGATTTTGAGGCATCGGTATCCTACGCCGATCTCAATGCCCTGAATTTCATTTCGCGTGACAGCATTTCCATTTTCAAGGGAGATGTGATCATGAATATGCGCGGAACCACCGTAGATAATGCCGTGGGAAATATCATGTTGCTGAATACCTCTTACCGGAATGCAAAAGATCTTTACCATTTCGACGATTTTAGTATCACCTCCAGCTTTGAGGGGAAGGAGAGAACCATCAAGGTGAATTCTCCCGATGTGATAAGCGGCGAAGTGAGTGGGAATTTCAAACTCTCGGAAGTGCCAGATCTTTTTGAGAATTCCCTGGGCAGCATTTACACCAATTATAAGCCCTCAACGATCACCAGTAACCAGTACATGGAATATAATTTCGAGATCTATAACCAGATCGTCGAGATATTTTTTCCGAAGATCAATTTGGCACCAAACACGCTTATCCGCGGTCGGGTAGAATCGGATGAATCTGAGTTTAAACTGAATTTCAAGTCTCCCAAGATTAAGGCTTATGGCAGTACTTTTGACGACGTAAACCTGCAGGTGGATAACACCAATCCTATCTATAATACTTTCTTCGAAGCCGACAGTGTTTCTACCGGCCTGTACAATTTTTCCGAATTCAGCTTTATTAATATGACGCAGCGTGATACGCTGTATATTCGGAGTGAATTCCGTGGAGGAAAACACAACGACGACTACTTCAATGTCAACCTGTTTCACACCATTAATAAGAAGAATAAATCGGTAGTGGGAATTCAGAAATCTGATGTAAAATTCAGGAATAATATCTGGTACCTCAATCCTGAAGCCAACAAGAGCAACAAGATCGTTTTTGATGATAATTTTAGCGATATCGCTATCGATTCGCTTGTGATGAAGCATGAGAATGAGGAAATAAGACTTAGCGGCGTAATGCGCGACACTACTTATAAGAATTTCCAGATGGAGTTCGACAACGTAGATATTGCCAAGATTACTCCGGAAATTGACAGTCTGGCCCTGGCGGGCACCCTTGACGGGAAGCTTGATCTTTTGCAGGAAAAAGGAGCATATTACCCCAACACTTCTATGACTGTAGATTCGCTGCACATCAATGACCGGTTGCTGGGAGACCTGAAACTTGATGTGAAAGGCAATAAAAATCTCACTAATTACGACGTTAACGCCACGTTGATGAAGGAAGGATTTGAATCTTTGAATGCCGTTGGTAATATTGATGTGAGTAATAGCTCGCCCACCATAGATCTTGATGTTGATCTTGAAAAACTCAATATGGCTGCTTTTAGCCCATTGGGAGGTGAGGTACTTAGCAATATGAGGGGGTACGCATCAGGAAAAGCAAAAGTGCAGGGCAATTATAAAAATCCCGATATTTCAGGTCAACTCACCCTGGCCAATGCCGGACTTTCTATTCCTTATCTGAACGTCGACCTTGCTTTCGCCGATCAGGCGGAGGTCGATCTTACCAAGCAGAAATTCGTGTTCAAAGATGTGGGGATCAGGGATACAAAATACAATACGAACGGAGTCCTTAATGGCAGCATCTCGCACCATAACTTCACCAAATGGAAACTCGATCTCGGAATTTCCACCGATCGTTTGCTGGTTCTCGATACCGATGCTTCGGAAGATGCGCTTTACTACGGAACGGCTTTTATTAGCGGAAATGCCTCTATTACCGGGCCTACCGATGAACTGTTGATCGAAGTTAATGCCAGAACAGAGCGCGGCACTAGCTTTAAAATTCCGCTGAATGATACCGAATCGGTAGGTGATAACTCTTACATACACTTTCTGAGTCCGGAAGAAAAAGCAGCGAAAATGGCTGGAGAAGAGATCAATTTGCCTGAAGTGAAAGGACTGGAGCTCGTGTTTGACCTTGATGTTACGAAGCAAGCGGAAGTAGAAGTGGTGGTAGACCAGACCAGCGGCAGTACGCTACGGGGAAGAGGAGCGGGAAACCTTTTGCTCGAGATCAATACCAATGGAAAGTTCAATATGTGGGGGGACTTTATCGTATATGAAGGTGTGTACAACTTCAAATATGCCGGACTGGTACAAAAGGTTTTCGATGTAAAATCCGGCGGAAGTATTAACTGGGACGGTAATCCCACCAAGGCCCAACTGGACGTCAGTGCGGTTTACGGATTGAATGCCAATCCCGCGGTGTTGTTGGAGAATCCTTCTATCAACCGGAAAATCCCCGTAGATGTGGTGATCAATTTGCAGGGCCAGATCGAGCAGCCCGATATTACTTTTGACGTGCAATTTCCAACGGCGAGTTCGGTGGTGAGATCGGAATTGGAATATCGTATGGACGACCGTGCCAGCAAGGAACTGCAGGCTTTATTCCTGGTGACCCAGGGCTCCTTTTACAGTGAATTCGGATTACGTCAGAATGCAATAACCGGAACTTTAGCTGAACGGGCATCGAGTATCGTTAACGATATTTTTGCCGATGATGAAGGGAAGTTCCAGGTTGGTGTGAATTACGTACAGGGCGATCATACTCCCGACCAGCAGACGGTAGATCGCTTTGGGCTTACCCTTTCGACTCAAATCAGTGACCGGGTGCTCATTAACGGTCAGGTAGGGGTGCCCATCGGAGGAGTTACTGAATCGGTCATTATTGGGGATGTGGAGATCGACTTTCTTTTGAACGAAGACGGAACGCTTCGGGCAAAGGTCTTCAATCGGGAGAACAACATTCAGTTCATCGGCGAAGAGATCGGGTTTACCCAGGGCGTCGGACTTTCTTATTCCGTAGACTTTGATACTTTCAAGGAACTTCTGCGTAAGATCATGAATACCGAACTAAGCACTGATGCTACAGCTCCTAAGACTGAAAAAGTGGAGAATACCCTTCTTCCAAACTACATCAATTTTCCGGGCGAAGCGGGCCATTGATTCCTAAATTGGCGTATCAACCATATTTCCCGCCCAAAATTCAAAATTTAGTAACCTGAGCTTATTAATATTTTACGCATTGTTTGTAGTTTTATCCTGAAAATTTGATGTATGGAAAAACGAATTAAGAAAATAGGCGTTCTTACGTCGGGAGGAGATGCTCCGGGTATGAACGCTGCAATTAGAGCCGTGGTGCGTGCCTGCGCATATTATCACACTGACTGTGTTGGATTCTACCGGGGTTTTCAGGGTATGATCGATGGCGAACACATTCCTCTTACAGCAAGAAGCGTAAGAAATATTATCAATCTTGGAGGAACTATCCTGCAGTCGGCCCGTTCCAAGGAATTTCTCACCAAAGCAGGTCGTGCCAAGGCGGCCAAAAATCTGAAAAAAGCTGAAGTTGATGCCCTGATATTGATCGGTGGAGACGGAACTTTCCGCGGCGGAAAGGCTCTGAGTGAGGAATTTGATATTCCTGTAATCGGCGTGCCTGGGACTATCGATAATGATATCTTCGGAACCAATTTTACCATAGGTTACGACACCGCCCTGAATACCGTGGTAGAAGCGATTGATAAGATTAGGGATACCGCCAGTTCGCACAACCGCCTATTTTTTGTTGAAGTTATGGGCCGCGATGCCGGATTTATCGCTCTTAACAGTGGGATAGGTGCCGGTGCCGAAGAAATCCTCATTCCTGAAGAAGATCTGGGATTGGAACGTTTACTGGATTCGTTGGAAAGAAGCCGTCGTTCCGGGAAAACCTCCAGTATAGTAGTCGTTTCTGAAGGAGATAAGATTGGGAAGAATGTCTTTCAGCTGGCAGAATACGTAAAGGAAAATCTGCCCAATTACGATGCTAAAGTAACTGTTCTGGGCCATATCCAGCGCGGGGGAACGCCCAGCTGTTTTGACCGCGTGCTGGCAAGCCGGCTTTGTGTAAGGGCTGTGGAACTGCTGCTCGACGGGAAACGCGATATCATGGTGGGAATGGTCGATAACCGGATCGAGATATGTGAACTCGAAAAAGCCCTGAAAGGAAAACCTACGATCAATAAAGAACTTCT
>JBAWAB010000209.1:0-5672 GCA_049589035.1 Salegentibacter sp. | reverse complement strand
AAGTTGCTCAAGAGCAGCATTACCAATGTAGATGAGCCCCGCTGGGACCTGATGATGAAGAATATTTACAATCTCGGAGCCTATCAGCTGGAGCGGGAAGATTTCAGGATGAACATTCTCTATACCGATCCGCAGCCGGTCAACTACCTGAAGCCGGCCGCCGATGCTTCGGTGCCTCTTCCGGAGGATGTTCAGGAAACACCACTTTTGCGCGTATTCCACCTCGATAAGCTGAACAACAATAATGATCCCATCAATGGCGGCGACGGCTTTTTCGATTATGTGCCTGGCCTCACCATAGATCCTAAGAGCGGAAATGTCATTTTTACCACGGTGGAACCTTTCGGAAGGCATCTTTTTGAAAAGCTTGATAATACACCTAATTCCGGGATTGAAGACTACAATATTCCCGATACCTGGAATGCGAATCAGAAGAAATACGTGTTTCGTTCAATGTACGAAACCACCAAGACCCAGGCGGAACAAGAGGAGGCTGATAAGAACAAATTCCAGCTTAAGGGCCGTTATAAATCTTCAGAAGTAGAAGGGATTCCCATCGGTTTTAATTTACCGCGGGGTTCGGTGACAGTTACTGCCGGCGGCCGCGTGCTGCAGGAGGGTGTAGATTATGTGGTGAATTATGAGCTGGGACGAGTGCAGATCCTTGACGACGCCTTGCTGGCTTCCGATATTCCTATCCAGGTCAATACCGAAAATAATGCCTTGTTCGGGCAGCAGACCAAGCGTTTTACCGGGATCGATGTGGAACATCAGTTCAATAAGAACCTGCTGGTGGGCGCAACTTTTGTGAATCTGAAGGAAAGACCTTTGACCCAAAAGGCCAATTACAGCTATGAACCTATCAACAATTCCATTTTCGGCTTAAATTTGAACTATTCCACTGAAGTTCCATTTCTTACGAGAATGGTCAATAAATTGCCCAATGTTGACACCGATGTACCGTCTAACCTCTCGGTGCGTGGAGAATTTGCCTATTTACAACCCGGCGCTCCTGCCGTGAACGATTTTAACGGAAAAGCCACCACCTATATTGACGATTTTGAGGCTGCGCAAACTTCCATAGACATTAATTCGCCGCTTACCTGGGAGCTTTCGAGTGTGCCACTCGGCTTTGGGGGTGAGCTTGCCAATGGCGATCTTAAAGTGGGCTACCGCAGGGCGAAAATGGCCTGGTACACCATAGATCCTATTTTTTACAGCAACAGCAGGCCAAGTGGAATCAACGATTCCGATCTTTCCAGTTATGCCACCCGTCGTGTGGCACTCAATGAGATATTCCCTAATACCGATGTGGTGCAGGGGCAGTCACAGGTGGTCTATACCATGGATGTGGCCTACAATCCGGGAGAAAGAGGTCCGTATAATTACAATCCGGCAGCCACTGGCAGCAATAATCTTCCAAATCCTGAAGATAATTTCGGAGGAATGATGAGAAGCATCAATACCACCAATTTTGAACAATCGAATGTAGAATACATCGAATTCTGGGTGATGGATCCTTTTATCTATTCTGAAAATACCGGGAACAGTGGGGATATTTATTTCAACCTCGGAAATATTTCCGAAGATGTACTGAAGGATGGGCGAAAACAATATGAGAACGGCCTGCCGCAGGATGGCGGAAACCAGAATGTCATTTCCACCGTTTTTGGGCAGGTGCCTTCAGACCAGTCGTTGGTTTATGCTTTTGATACCGAAGGTGAAGCAAGACTGAATCAGGATGTGGGCTACGACGGTCTTACTGATACTGAAGAGGCTGCGAAATTCCCCGATTTTGGCAATCTCTCTGATCCTTCCGGAGATAATTATGAATATTTCCTGAACACTGAAGGGAGTATACTTCAGCGTTACCGTGATTACAACGGTACCGACGGCAACTCGCCAACCCAGGTAGGCAACACCAAC
Source organism: Salegentibacter sp. (assembly GCA_049589035.1). GTDB lineage: Bacteria > Bacteroidota > Bacteroidia > Flavobacteriales > Flavobacteriaceae > Salegentibacter_A. The sequence goes on along the minus strand of JBAWAB010000209.1, from coordinate 3,746 downwards.
CGCGGAAACACAACTTTGCCTACTACCGAAGATATTAACCGGGATAATACCATGAGTACCATTAACAGTTATTTTGAGTACAAGGTACCTTTCTTTAACGGTATGAATCCCGATAATAACGAATATATCACCGATGAGAAAAGGCTGAATGTGACCTTACGGAACGGGCAGGAACTGCCTGTAAGGTGGTTGCAGTTTAAGATCCCTATCTATGAGCCTACCGATAGCAAGGGTGGAATTTCAGACTTCAGGTCGATACGGTTCATGCGGATGTATCTTTCCGGGTTTAAGGATCCTGTGTTGCTTCGCTTCGGAAGTATGGATCTTGTGCGGGGAGATTATCGTCGTTACACAGGCAGCCTTCAGGAGGAAAATGCGCCGCCGGCGAATGACGAAAACGTACAATTTGAGGTTTCCGCGGTAAATATTGAGGAAAACGAACACCGGGAGCCTATTCCTTATGTGCTGCCTCCGGGAGTGCAGCGGGAACAGCTGTATGAGAATAATACCAATATCAGGCAGAATGAGCAATCTTTGGCCCTGAAGGTCTGCGGCCTTGAGCCTCAGGATTCCCGTGCCGTCTATAAGAATTTCCAGATAGACATGCGGCAGTATAAAAATCTTGAAATGTTCCTTCATGCCGAATCAATGGTAGATCAGATCCCTCTTAAACCCGGGCAGCTGGTGGCTTTTATAAGAATGGGAACCGATTTTACCGAAAATTACTACCAGATCGAGATTCCGCTTACTCCAACGTCGTTTGGAGCTGCTACCCAGGACGAGATCTGGCCTGAGGCAAATCGTCTGAATGTTTCGATGGACTTGCTGCAGAGGGTGAAAACCACCGTATTGGGAGATCCCTCGCTGAATACTACTGAAGTGAATTTCTTCAATGAAAACCTTGAACTCACCAATGAAAACACGCCTTATGATGAAGGGGAGATAAGGGTTGGGATCAAAGGGAATCCTAGTTTTGGGAATGTGCGGGTGCTGATGCTGGGAGTGAAGAACGGCACGAGTCCGCAGGGAATCCAGGATCTTTGCGGGGAAGTCTGGTTTAATGAGCTCAGGCTTTCTGATCTTGATAATCAGGGCGGTTGGGCTACGGTACTGAGTATGGATACGAATTTGGCCGATTTTGCTACTGTTTCAGCTACGGGGCGCAGAAGTACTGTAGGCTTTGGAACCATAGACCAGGGGCCAAACGCGCGAAGCCGCGAGGATCTTCAGCAGTATGATGTGGTGACCAACGTGAATGCCGGGCAACTGCTTCCGAAGAAATGGGGAGTAAAAGTTCCAGTGAATTATAGCCGCGGGGAAGAACTTATTACGCCAAAATACGACCAGGAATACCTCGATCTTGAGCTGCAGACCCGACTTGATGCCATTGTTGATCCTGCCGAAAGAGAGCGGGTGAAGAACCAGTCGCAAAGCTACACCCGGCGGGAGAGCATTAATGTGATAGGACTGCGGAAGGATAGAACCGGCGAGGCCAAACCGATGCCTTACGATATTGAGAATTTTGCCGTCTCGACTTCCTACAACCAGGTGAATCACCGCGATTTCGAGATAGAGCAGTCGCTGGATCAGAATGTGAGTTTGGGTGCGACCTACGAATATAGCTTCGCGCCAAAATCAATTGAACCTTTAAAGAATATTGCTATTCTTGACAGCAGTGATTATTTCCAGCCGCTAAAAGATTTTAATTTTAATCCGCTGCCGTCAAATATCAATGCCAGTTCCAACATTTTCAGGCAGTACAATGAGCAAAAATTCCGCTCGCTGGAATTATCGCAGAACGATATTGGTATTCCGAAGCTGTATCAACGAAATTATTTATTTGACTGGCAGTATGGCGTCAATTATAATCTGACTAAATCGCTTAGCTTTACCTTCAATGCCAACAATAACCGCATCATCAGGAATTATATTGATGATGACGGCTACGCCGATAATAGTGTGGGGCTGTGGAATGATTTCTTCAGCATTGGGCAGCCAGATATGCATTACCAGACATTTCAGCTCAATTATGAAGTTCCGTTCCAGAAGATTCCGGTGCTTAGCTTCATCAAGGCGACCTATTCGTACACCGGAGATTTTCAATGGCAACGGGGCTCAAGGATCTATCAGCAACTGGAAGGCGTACCTTTTATTGGGAACAGCGTTCAGAACTCCAACACTCACCAGATAAACGCCAATCTTGACATGCCGGCCCTGTACAAATATATGGGACTGGTGAAGAAGAAATCGGGTGCGCAGAGTATCAAACAGCGCAGTGCCGGGGTGCCAACCTTAAATCCCGGACAAAAGGAAGAGCCGAAAAAAGAAGAAAATAAAATTCAAAAGAGCAGTAAGGGTTATAATACGCTGGTGGATATCGTTACCGCCGTGAAGAGGCTGCAGGTGAACTACAGGAAAAGTCAGGGGATATTTCTTCCCGGCTACACCCAGAGTGTCGGGTTTATGGGGACACTTCAGCCGACTGCCGGATTTACATTCGGGCTGCAGGATGAGGTGAGATATCTAGCAGCGCGTAATGGCTGGCTAACGCTTTTTCAGAATTTCAATCAGCAATACACCGAGGTTTACACCCGGCAGCTGGAAATCCAGGGAACGCTCGACCTGTTGCCCGATCTTACGGTAGAGCTGAATGGAAGGCGTAATTACTCGCAGAATTTTTCTGAAAACTACCGTGTAGATCCGGTCACCTTAGAATATAATGCACTTACGCCGTATAGCTATGGGAATTTCAATATTTCCACAATTCTGCTGAAGACTGCTTTCGACCATTCAAGCCAGGCCTATTCAGAAACTTTCATGGCTTTCAGGGAAAATCGCCTCGAGATAGCCCGCAGACTCGCTGCTGAAAAAGGGCTGGACCCTAATGATATTGATGAATCGGGATTCCCGGTGGGAATAGGAAAGACCAACCAGGCCGTACTGTTGCCGGCTTTCCTTGCTGCCTATTCCGGGAAAGACCCCGGAAAAGTCAAATTAGGTGCTTTCCGCGATGCGCCTTTGCCTAACTGGGACATCAAGTATACCGGGCTGATGCGGCTGGAGTGGTTCCGAAAAAAATTCCGACGTTTCTCCCTGGCGCATGGTTACCAGGCCAATTACACCATAAACCAATTTCAGACAAACCTGGAATACGATCCGCAGGACAAAACCGCTACCAACCAGGCCGGGGACTTTCAGAACCCGATCTTATTCTCGAACGTGGTCCTTACCGAGCTCTTTACACCGCTTATACGAGTAGATCTCGAGACCAAGAACGCCGTACAGGTATTGGCTGAGATCAAGAAAGACAGAGCACTGGCCTTAAGTTTCGATAACAACCTGCTGACTGAGACCACCGGGAATGAATATACGCTGGGCCTCGGCTACCGTATTAAAGACCTGAAGATCGCCACCAGCATTGCCGGGCACAACCGTATTTTAAGTAGTGATCTGAATTTTAAGGCCGATGTTTCCTATAGAAAGAACAATACAATCATCAGGTATCTTGACCTGGATAACAGCCAGGTAGTGGCGGGTCAAAGTTTGTGGGCCATCAATTTTACCGCAGATTACGCCCTTTCAAAGAACCTTACGGCTATATTTTATTATGATCATTCCTTCTCAAAATATGCCGTTTCTACAGCATTTCCGCAAACCACCATCCGCTCTGGGATTACTTTGCGATATAATTTCGGAAATTAATGCGCGGCTGTTTGAACAGTTTCCCGAAAAAACTAACTTTGCCA
>JBAWAB010000208.1:0-11188 GCA_049589035.1 Salegentibacter sp. | reverse complement strand
GGATAGTTATTTCCTTTCCTGCAGGCTTTGTAGTATATGTAGAATCCTCTTCATTAAAAGTGTCTATGAGCTGTGGATTCTTAAAATCAGGAATATATGTTGAAATAGGATCATCAAGTTGGAATTTTCCCTCTTCCCATAGCATCATCACTGCGGTAGCCGTTATGGCTTTGGTTTGAGAGGCTATCCTGAAAATATTATCTTTCAGTAGTTTCCTGCCCTCGGCGTCGGCTACACCAAAACTTTTATGATAAACAACCTTACCATCTTTAACTATTAAGGCCACCGCGCCGGGGATTTCTTTTTCTGTGATGGCCTTTTTAATCATAGTATCGATCTTATTAAGGCGTGAAGAACTTATTCCTACTTCTTCCGCTGAAGGAACAACTACTAACGAATCCGGGACAATATTCTGGGCCGTCACCTGTTTTATCACCAATATTAGGAGAAGCAACAATCCATTTCGATAACTTGATCTAAACATGAATAAAGTTTTGTTGAGACTACAGCCTCAAATTAAAAAAGTATCTAAATTTATTTTTCTGTTGAAATTTTCACCACAAAAGCATTCTGATCAACGGGTTTATCAGGTGTGGTAAAATGCAATCCCTGCTCATCCATTCTGTACACCACTTCTCCATTGAATCCCAAAATGGAAACCGAATTGACCGCAGGTATTTCATTCCCAAGCTTTTCTTTTGAGAAAGATTTTAGGACTACCTCCTTATTTTCGCCGGGCCAACCCAATACAATGGCGTAAATGCTGTTTCCTTTTTGTGTATATCTCACATCCTGGGCTGTATATTCATATTTATCCACAAACATCCCCGATTTTTCCTGCTTGGTAGGGCCCTCTCCAAAAATCTCCCAGGTTCTTGTGCCATAAATAGCCTCTCCATTGGTTTGAAGCCAATTTCCTATTTCATTAAGAATTTCTTTCTGATTTACGGGAATGACACCATCGGCTCTTGGCGAGACATTGAGCAAAAGAGCACCATTCTTGCTAACGATATCTGCAAGCAGATCGATAATCTCATTAGCTGTTTTTAAGCCAAGATCATTCGTATAACTCCAGCTGCCCACCGAAATAGTTTCATCAGTAAGCCAGAAGTTCTCCGTTTTCTTATTCATCCTCCCTTTCTCATAATCACTAATGCTTACCTCTTCCGGAAGTTCCCCTTCCTTATGAGTAATTACCACCTGCTTGTCGTGATCGATGGCATAGTTAAAATAATCAGCAACAAATTGCACTTTCACAGAATCCGGAATCTTGGTGAGTTGGCTGTCAAAGTAAATTATATCGGGACCATATTGGTGCACTACTTCTTTCAATTCCCCTAACCAGTTCTTGTAAAACTGTTTCTTTGAAATATTCCCATACATGATGCGCAATAAAGAATCTGTAGAGGAAGTGGGCATCCCTGGATCATAAGGAAAATAAGAAACATCGTTCTGCCAGTTGGCCGTATCCTTCTGAAAGACCTGAAGGTTTCTCGCTTTGTGAAAAGAGGCCAGGAATTTCATCCCTTCAGAATGAACAGCAGTTTCCAATTCCCCTACAATGTCACGATGTGGCCCCATATCCATTGAATTCCACGGATTAATGTCACTATCCCAATTGGACCAGCCATCGTGGTGTTCTGCTACAACGCCCGCGAATTTAGCTCCAGATTGCTTGAAAAGCTTTGCCCATTCCACAGGATCAAAATTTTCTGCTTTGAACATGGGCACAAAATCGTGATAGCCAAATTCTGAAAGAGGGCCGTAAGTATTCACCTGATGCTTATATTCATCACTTCCTTTGATATGCATATTCCTTGGATACCAATCATTGGCATAGGCAGGAACTGAAAGCACCCCCCAATGGGCATAAATACCGAATTTCGCATCCTTAAACCACTCCGGCGTTTCAATATACTTTGCCAGCGAATCCCAATTTGCAGCAAAATGTTCTTCTTTTTTGACCCCATTGTTGCCTCTATCTCTTCTGGAATTACAGGCACAAAAGAGTGTCAGTAAAAGAAATGGGTAGAATATAACTTTACGCATCTTATTCTTTATTCAATTCTCACGGAAAGCTCCTCCAGGATATTTCTTGAAGAATTTCCCAACTTAAGTAGGTATCTTCCCGGTTCTACTTTCCAGGTTCTGCTTTTAATATCATAATAGGCCAGTTCTTGCACAGGCAACTTTATTGTCACAATTTCTGATGATCCAGATTTCACCAGGATCTTCTGAAATCCCTTCAGTTCCTTTTCGGCGCGTTCTACCTCAGAATCAGGTTTGGAAACATATAGCTGGACGACTTCCTTTCCGTCCATTTTTCCTTCATTCTTGATTTCTACAGAAACTTCCATAGTATCCTCCTTATGATATAGGTCTTTATCTGTAGTGGCCTTATCAAGGCTGAAAGAAGTATAAGAAAGTCCATAACCAAAGGGATGCAAAGGTTCTATATGTTTTGTGTCAAACCAGCGATATCCCGCTAAAATCCCCTCTTTATAGGTCACAGATTCATTACCTGGGAAGCTGTTGGTTGCATGGGCAGGAGAATCCTTCAGGTTTTTAGGCATTGTCCATGGCAACTTTCCGGAAGGATTAACCTTGCCCGTCAGGACATCAACCAGCGCATTTCCACCTTCGGAACCATTGAACCAACTCCATACGAGAGCCGAAGTGTTCTTTTCTACCTTTTGGAGATCAAAAGGTGATCCGGCAATGATCACCACGATGGTCTTAGCATTGGCTGCTTTGATCTTTTCTATCAATTCTGCCTGACCAAAAGGAAGGTGAAGGTCAGGTCTATCTGAAGCTTCAGTCTCGTAGTCCCTGTTGGAACCGGCGAAAACTATTGCCACATCTGAGTTTCTGGCAGCATCGACAGCTTCCTGCACTTTTTGCGGATCCAGCTGATCAATGGTCCTGGTTTGATCTTGCGTTACTTCCCCGAACCTGGTGTCATTCTTGGGAGCGTATTGCTCCTGATAGCCTTCGGCATAATTTATTTTTATGCTTTCAGGTAACTTTTCCTTTAGGGCAGCAAGAGGAGTAACTTCGGTTTTCGTTTTAACACCTGCGCCAAACCCCCCTTGAGCAAAGGTTCTGGTAGCATTACTTCCAATTACAGCAATGCTCTTTAATCCTTCGGTTTTAATAGGAAGTAAATTTTCATCGTTCTTAAGCAGGATGACAGATTCTGAAGCAATGTCGTAGGCATCCTGAAGATGTGCAGCGGTATTGCGTTCTCCCTCTGCACGACCGGCGGTGTCTATGGCTTTTATATTATACATCACTCGTAGCACCCGCCTCACATGTTCATTCACTTCAGCTTCAGATATTTTTCCCGCCTTTACGGAATCAATTAAAGGTTGCGCAAAATAATATTCCTCAAAAGGCGCATTAGTGCCCATTTCAACATCAGCCCCGTTCTTCAATGCTTTTACCGTACTATGTACCGCATCCCAATCTGAGATAACAATACCCTTGAAGTTCCATTCGCCTTTAAGTATTTCCTTCAACATGTATTCATTTTCATTGAGAAAATCACCCCTAAACTTATTGTAGGCGCCCATAACCGTGTAGGCATTGCCCTCGGTAACAGCTGCCTTGAAAGCTGGCAGATAAATTTCACGAAGGCTGCGTTCATCCATTTGCACATCTACTGTTCCCCTGTTGGTCTCCTGATTGTTCACCGCAAAATGTTTAATGCAGGCTGCGACGTTGTTCTCCTGTACTCCTACCACATAAGGGACAACAAGTTTTTTATCCAGAAACGGATCTTCTGTAAGATATTCAAAGGTTCTTCCCCCCAGCGGACTTCTCACGATATTGAAGGCTGGTGCTAAAAGAACGTCCTTATTTCGGTCCCGGGCTTCTTCTCCGATGCTCTTCCCAAAGGTGTGCGCCAGTTCGGGATTCCAGGTAGCAGAAAGTCCGCCCCCGGCAGGATAAAAGGTGGCATAATCTGTATTCACTCCAAGAGGTGCCCAGGAGTTACGGGATATCTCCTCACGTACTCCCAAAGGACCATCGGTCATCTTTAGTTCAGGAATTCCAAGATGCGGAACTCCGGCAGTGGTAAACATACTATTCCCATGTAACATTCCTACCTTTTCCTCGAGACTCATCCTGTTAAGAAGGCTGTCTATTTGTTCCTCATATTTGAGGCTCAGGGGTTCTCCTTTATAACTATTGCCACTCTCTTTGTTACTATTGGCAACGTTCAGATTCTCCGGATTTTCCTTGCATGCAGAAAATCCAAGGAAAACTAAGGCAACCGAAATTGTAAATATTCTGTTTTTCATGCTGTTTATTTCTTGATATTAATGTTCTGTTTTAGAAAAATTTCATCAGAAGCCCCTCCAATCTGGACCTCTACCTCATCTTGTTCAAGCTGAAACTCCTGCTTCGTCGAATTCCAATATTGCAGATCTTCTGCAGCCAGAGGCAGATGCACGTCCACAGTCTCTCCCTTTCTTATACTTATGCGCCTAAAGCCTTTCAATTCCTTCACAGGACGTTTGACAGAAGAACCTTTGTGCGTCACATACAGCTGCACTACTTCTTCGCCATCTCTGTCTCCGGTATTGCTTACCTGAAAAGTAACATCAGCAGTTTCTCCAGCCGACAGAGATTTCCTGTCGATCTGTAGATTTTCATAGTTGAAACTTGTATAACTTAACCCGTGGCCGAAAGCATAAAGCGGGTGCTTCTCAAAATACATATAGGTTCGTCCGTGGCGGATGTTATAATCCATCAGGGGTGGAAGGTCGGTTATTTCCTTCACCCAGGTCTGAGTGAGCCTTCCTGCCGGATTGTAATCACCAAAGAGTACCTGAGCCAGGGCCGTTCCCAATTCCTGGCTGTTCTGAGCCATGTGCAGAATTGCTGGAACATTCTCCTGAGACCAGTTTATGGCATAGGGAAAGCTACTTATTAAAACCAGCACGGTGTTGGGATTTGCCTGATACACCAATTTTACCAGGTCTTCATATTCAAGGTTCAGAGATTGCCTGTCCACTGATTCTTTTCCCTCGCTAGGTACAGGGCAATCTGCCCAACCGGCATTACAGGTGGGGTGATTTCCTACCAGAACGATAGCTACGTCAGCTTCAGCTGCCAGCTTAGCAGCCTTTCCGTCAGCATTATTCAAAGCATAGGTAACCTCTACATCTTTCCCCACCTTCTTCCTAATTGCTTCCAATGGCGTGATCTTATAAGGAGGAGTTCCGCTGTACCAGTCCAGTAGTACCTCGTCGGCTCTCGGGCCTATCAGCGCGATCTTTCTTATCTTGTTTTTCGCCAGTGGCAAGAGTGCTTTGTCGGGATCATTCTTTAAAAGAACTATGGATTTTTCAGTAGCTTCTAAAGCAAGATTTTTGTGCTCCTGGCTCTCCCAGGGAGCAGGTTCCTCATCTTTTTTACCAATTTCGGCATAAGGATCATCCTTAGAAGAAGATTCCAACAAGCCGAGCTTTAGCATGACTCTGAAATCACCTCTTAGGACCTCATCCAGATCTTTTTCTTTCAGAAAACCCTGTGCCAGTGCCCCGTAAACTGCTTCTGAATACTGATCCAAAAACTGGTTGATACCCGCCTTTATGGCAGCTGCGGCACCATGGTATTTATCCTTATAATACTTATGGTCAGAAAGTAATAACCTGAAAGCCCCACCATCGGTGCAAATAATTCCATTTTGTCCCCATTCATCCCGGGTGATGTCCTTTAGCATAGGATGCACCATAGCAGGAATTCCGTTAACCTTATTGTAGGCCGCCATGTATGCACGGGAGCCCCCCTCTTCTACCCCCATTCTAAAAGGAACCGAATAATATTCGCGCCATAATCTCTCATCAAAATCGGAGGAAGTATAGGTGCGCCCATCTTCGTTACTGTTGGCAAGGAAGTGTTTCATCAGAGATGCTGCACGCCAATAGTCGGGGTTCGGCCCCTGAAGCCCCTTTATAAATGCTACGGCCATAGAGCCAGTAAGAAAAGGATCTTCTCCATAACTCTCTTCGGTTCTTCCCCATCTTGGATCCCTTGCCAGATCGGCGTTAGGAGCTCTAACTACTAAACCTCCCCTGTCTAACTTCTGGAAAGCATAACGAGCTTCTATACCCTCTGCCTGTGCAACTCTTTGAAGTAGTTCGGTGTCCCAGGTTTCTCCCAGCCCGTACGCTTGCGGAAAGGTAGTTGTGGGTTGCGGATCGTCACCTCCCCATTTAGCAGGACCACCCAAAGCCAGCCCATGAAGTCCCTCCACATGACCGGTAGCTTTAATGCCCAATCTTGGAACCGAAGGATTAGTACTCAAGGCCTGTACCTTTTCATCTAATGTCATTAGAAATAAAAGATTGTCTATTCTTTTTTCAATAGCCAAATTCTTGTCCTGAAAGGGATACTGTCCAGAGTTTTGTGCCAAAACGGGCAAAACTGCCAAAAGTAATAGAAGGTTGAGGCAATTTTTTATCATAGTATATCTCTTTAACCGGAATCCAGAACTTCCGGTGTTTACAACTTTTTAAAACGTATTGCTGTACCTCCACTTTTTCCAAGCCGGAGATTAATAGTGTCGGAAGCTTTCACTTTCCTCTGAGTAATCTCTACCGCTGTTGGATTATTGTTGACTCCCGTACCTTCAGCATCAGCATAAATTTGAGCTTCATAATCGTTACCCTCAGTAAGGAATGAAAGCGGGATCTCCATATTTCTACTATCTTCATTCGTTATGCTCCCCAAATACCAGTCTTCGCTGTTAAGGTCTTTTCTCACGGTCGTGATATATTGACCAATTTCGCCATTCAGCACTTTGGTATCTTCCCAATCGGTAGGGACATCCTTTAAAAACTGAAAAGCTGGTTTGTTTACATAGTTTTCAGGAAGATCGGCTAACATTTGTATTGGGGAATAGATGGTCACCAGCAAAGCCATTTGTTTGGCAGTGGTCGTGTGTACTCTTTTTCCGGGGTATCCCTGCTTTACCTCCACATCAAAAATGCCTGGAGTAAAGTCCATAGGGCCAGCCAGTAATCGCGTGAAAGGAAGCACAGTGGTATATGCAGGAGGATTACCTTCACTCCAGGCATTGTATTCCTGCCCACGGGCACCTTCACGAGCCATCATATTAGGATAAGTTCTGCGCTCGCCGGTGTCTTTAATGGGCTCGTGGAAATAGATTTGCAGACCATATTCTGCAGCTTTCTTGAGCACATACCTAAAGTAATTCACACCAAATTGTCCCTGGTGCCATTCTTTCATATTCAGCTTTGAGCCAACGTGGCCAATTTTCACAGTCCCTACACCTCTCTTCTTGTAAAGAGCAAAGGCACTGTCTATCTGCTTCAGGTAATTCTTTAGATTAGAGCCGGTTTCGTGGTAGCCCACAAGCTCTACTCCATGTTCCCGGGCATAATCGGTGACTTCCTTTAAATCAAAATTGTCTGCACTTCTTGTAAAGCTAAATTTGTGCATAGCGTTCTTATACCATTCTGGAGTCCAGCCTTTGTTCCAGCCTTCTATCAAAAGGTGATCAATCCCCAGCTGATTTGCATAATCAATGTATTCTTTGGCATGTGCGGTAGTTGCGCCCTGCTTTTCGCCTTCCCAGAAGGTGTATTTTCCAATATGCATCCCCCACCAAATCCCAAGATACTTGAAAGTTTCTATCCAACTCGTGTCTTCCAATGTATTTGGCTCGTTAAGGTTGAGAATAAGATAAGATGATATTAGATCTGTAGGTTTTTCACCAATTTGGATCGTTCTCCATGGAGTAGTAAAAGATCCTGTGGTACGCACCTTCACGCCATCGGACCACGGTACAAGGTCGGTTTTCAGTTCGGTTCCTGAGGTATGTGCCAGTGTCATACTGGCAAAGTCAACCAGATTCGCCTCATGGAAACTTAGCGCCAATCCGCTTTTACTTTCGATAGTCAGCGGAGTATGAACAGTATCAAGAGTGCTCACAGGAGAATCCTGGAAAAGATACTCGTAGCGATTTTCCCTGAAGGCTGGAATCCACCAGGCTTTTCCATCATCTTTTAAATTGAAGCTGGTGAGCTCGTCCATTATGAAAATACTGTCCTTGATTCCCTGCTCCGGAAACACATAGCGAAATGCTACCCCGTCGTCAAAAGCGCGAAACTGAACTTCCAGTTTTCTCTTTTTTTCGTTCTTCTCCTGAAGCTTTACCACCAACTGGTTATAATTATTCCTGATCATGTGTTTTTCACCCCATACCTGAGTCCAGGTATCGTCAAAAGAGGATTTTTCAACATCAATGATCTCAAAATTTTTGCTAAGGGAGTCATTGTTCTGAAGTACAAAACCCATTGAAGATGGCACTATCACTTCTTGGTCCTCGTGAGATACTGAATAGGTTGGCCGTTCATTGTTCAGTTCAAATTCAATTTGATTCTGTCCGCCTGGCGAGGACAATTTATATTTGCTCTTATTTTCTTCGTGCTGGTTACATGATGCCAGGCAAACCAGCAACAAAGGAGCTAAAAATCTCTTGATCATATTTTTGATTCTTGCAGGAAAGAAAACCGGAGCTCGTGCCAATTCCTGAGGCCCCGGTTCTTCCCTAATTATTGTTTAATCGATTCTATTTCAAACCTGGTTTTCCCCCGAAGAGGATTCTCTTTCAGCTCAAATTTTTTATTGATTCTGGTGAGGGAAAGCGTCTGTACCGCCTCCCCTTCCGGCAGATAAACCTTTCCTGAAGCAGCCGGTGTGTCTTCAGTTGCGAAAACCTCCAGCTTTATATTGGTCCAGTCCATATCCTGGGTAGATTGCGCCAGGCCAATATGTGGGACGACTGTTCCATTTCTAACCAGCGCAATAATCGGAATTTCGCCGGCCTTGATTTTATGCCATCCGCCTTCGTACAACTTATGTGTCTGATAATCGATCCAGGTACCTGCAGGTAAGTACACATCTCTTTCTGTTTCTTCCTCAAAAAGAGGGGCGACCAACATACTGGAACCGAAAAGATATTCGTTATCCACCAGCCATGAACCTGCATCATCGGGATATTCCACAAAAAGAGCACGCATCATTGGCAAACCTTTTTCTGAACTTTCCTTGGCCTGGGCGTAAATGTAAGGCATCAATTCATACCGCATATTATCAGCCTTCCTGAAGTCCTTTAAGAAGCTTTGGCTATAAAGCCAGGGTTCTGTTGGTGGTTCGCCATGGCTCCTCACATGAGAAGACAGCATTCCAAAAGGCGTCCATCTTCTGTAAAGGTTTTCGGGAGATTTAGTCACAAAACCTCCAACATCATGGCTCCAGAAGCTGAATCCGCTTAGGCCGAGAGATAATCCTCCGCGCAGGGTAGCCGACATTGCTGAATTTGTGGTAGCAGCATCTCCTCCCCAATGCAAAGGATATCTCTGACTCCCCGCCCAGGTGCTTCTGGCCCAGATGAGGGTGTATCCTTTTTCTTTTTTTGTAATCTCTGCCACTGCTTTGTTGTATCGAAGAGGATAGAGGTTGTGTTCATAAAAGCCGGTTCGCCCTGAATGATAAATTCCGGTGGCCGGTGCGGCTTCCCCAAAATCAACTTTGAACACACTCACTCCCTGGTCTAATAAATACTTCAGTTTATTCTGATACCATTCAACCGTTTCGGGATTAGAGAAATCCAGGATGGCATCTTCATAAGGAATATTCCCCTTCCGATCTTTTACAGCCAGTCCATTGTCTACTATTTCCTTGAAGAGCGTATTTTTCGGCGTAAAGTAGGGTAACTGCCAAAGCGAAACATGGAATCCCTGCTTCTTCATATCAGCAAGCATATCTTCAGGATCCTGAAAACGCTCCTTGGCAAATTCATAATTATTACGCCAATCTACATCAAACCAACCGGTATCAAAATGGATAACATCACTGGGTATCTTATACTTCCGCAGGTTATGTGCAACCTCCCTGCCTTCTTTTTCAGAAAAATAAGTGATGCGGCTCATCCAGAAGCCGAAAGACCAAAGCGGAGGCATGGCAGCTTTTCCGGTAAGATCCGTGTACTGATCGAGGATATCTTTGGGTTTACCAATAAATATGAAAAGATCGGCTACATCATCGCCGATCATCATTTTATTGGCTCCATTGAAGTATTTGCCAAAATCTACGGTAACAGGTGTGGAAGTGTGCATAAACACACCATACCCACGGCTGCTCATATAGAATGGAATAGGTTTGTACATGGATTCATTCTGGACCCCGTTTGCATCGTCTGTCCAAAGCACTACTTTCTGCCCGCGCTTATTGAATTGCGTAAAAGATTCTCCACAACCAAAGATTTTCTCATCTGGTTCGAGACTTAGGACTGCAGCCATACTTCGGGAGTAGTCGCTATTTCTGCGTACATATGAAAATGGCAAAACAGGAGTGTATGTATTTTGCACGTCGGAATTATGGAGCGTACTGGTGAGTAATTTTCCCTTCTCATCAAAGATTTTTACATGCCAGGGCTTACTCATTATTTCTACAGAACCATGAGCACTGGTATATTTATATCCCCCGTCGATCTTTTCAAATTTCCATTCTTCAGGATGATTCGGTGCTCTTCCGTTCACCAGCATCAGAGATTCTTCCTGTGGATGAAATTGTGGCCCTGAAGCCATCTTTATGCGTATTGTCCTATCAGAAACAAACTGAATCTCGAAAGGCAATTCAGGAGCCGCTTCATATTCGGTAGTAGGAAACTCGTTTGCCGGCACGGTGTCTGGCTTTATGAGCATGTTATTGAAAGCCTGCCTCGTTTTATAGTTGTACCTTTTGTACTTAACGGTGCCCTTTCCGGTTTGCGGATCAAAAGAGGTCAATTCATCTGCAAAATAGAAGGTGTTCTCGTAATTCTCGAAAGCTGTGCTAATATCAACAGGTTCATTCAGGACGTTTGCATGCTGAATTTGAGCCTGTCCTTTTAGCATCGCCAAAAAAAACAGGGACAAAAATGTCAATTTTAAACAAGGTATTTTTTTCATAGTTATTCTAAGTAGTTGGTAAAAAATTTTTACACCAGATTTATTATAGTTTTACAAATTCAAGGAGAAATACATCATTCTCCCTCATCTCAATTTCTTTCGACACCTCACCATCCTGCGAAACATCGATAATCTCTATCTTAGAAGGTCTTCCACTAGCCTCCTCTTTGAGAGTTTCCACCTGGGCCTTTGTTAACTGG
>JBAWAB010000207.1:0-2351 GCA_049589035.1 Salegentibacter sp. | reverse complement strand
GATCCAATTTGATCTTAAGGGTGCCGATTATAATGAAAAACTCATCTATCATTCCCCCGACGGAATTGATGTAAAGCCGTTCTACACTTCTGAAGATGTCAAGGAAAGCACCAAAACCCCTTCGCCGAAAGACTGGAGCATCTGCGAGAGGATCTACGTGATTTCTGCGGAAAAAAGTAATCAGCGCGCAAAAGAAGTACTCGAAAAAGGAGCTGAAAGCCTGTGGTTTATAATCCCTTCGGAAGAAATTTCTCCGGAAATGCTACTGAAAGGGCTTGATCTTGAAAATACTCCTGTTTACCTGAGCCTGCACTTTTTATCTGAAGAATATTTCAAACGTTTTCGGGATTTTCTGGAAGGAAAAAAGACCAAAATTTACCTTCAGACTGATATTATCGGGAAACTGGCCAGAAGCGGCAATTGGTTTCACAACCTCGCGGAAGACCATCGTCTCCTGGATGAAATTGTGAAGAATTCCGCTGAATTTGAGTCGGTTATTAGCATAGACACGACGGTTTACCAGAATTCCGGGGCCACTATACCGCAGCAGCTGGCTTATGCCCTGGCCCATGTGAATGAATATATGAACCATTTCAAGAAGCAGCCTGAATTTGGCCAATTTCAGCCTCAGTTTTTGATCGCTTCAGGTTCCAATTACTTCTTCGAAATTGCGAAAATAAGAGCCTTGCGCTGGCTATATGCAACTCTGGCCAAAGAATATCAACTGCCGGAAACCTGCCATATTCTTGCACAACCCACCAAGCGCAACAAGACGCTTTACGATTACAATGTAAACCTGCTTCGCACCACCACCGAGAGCATGAGTGCAATTTTAGGTGGCGCCGATAGCATTTATAATATTCCTTACGACGCGATCTATCATAAAAACAATCAATTTGGCGACCGCATTGCGCGCAACCAGCTGCTGGTGATGAAAAATGAAGCATATCTGGGCAAAGTTGCCAATGCTGCGGAAGGGACATTTTACATTGAAAGCCTTACCCGTCAATTTGCCGAAGCTGCCCTGGAAATTTTCAGAGAGATCGAAAAAGGCGGCGGATTCCTGAAAGAGCTAAAAGCCGGAGTCATTCAGAAAAAGATAAAAGAAAGCGCCAAGAAAGAGCAGGAATTGTTCGACAGCGGAGAACTGGTGCTCATCGGGACCAATAAATATGAGAATCCACAGGACCAGATGAAAGATGAGCTGGAATTATATCCATTTCTGAAGAAAAATCCACGCAAAACGCTCCTTGAACCTATCCTGGAAAGACGTTTAAGCGAAAGGCTTGAACAGGAGCGCCTCAAACAGGAAAAAGAGGAAAAGGTAGGCTAATTTTAAAGTGAACATTCATGGAAAGAAAAGATCTTCAACATATAAAACTAAGCGAGCCAGACCTGGGACAGCGGGAAAAAGAAGGCGATACAGAGAGTTTCGAAACACCTGAAGGAATAAGCCTGAAATCCTCCTATTCTGAAAAAGACCTTGAAGACCTGGAGCACCTTCATTTTGCTGCCGGAATTCCGCCATATCTTCGAGGCCCCTACAGCACCATGTATGTTAGCCGCCCTTGGACCATCAGGCAATATGCCGGATTTTCAACCGCTGAAGAAAGCAATGCCTTCTACCGGAGGAACCTGGCTGCAGGACAAAAAGGACTTTCCGTAGCCTTTGATCTTCCCACACACCGGGGCTACGACAGCGATCATGAACGCGTAGTGGGGGATGTGGGAAAAGCCGGCGTTGCTATTGATTCCGTAGAAGATATGAAGATCCTTTTCGACCAGATTCCCCTGGATAAGATGTCGGTCTCAATGACGATGAATGGCGCCGTACTTCCTATTATGGCCTTTTATATCGTGGCTGCGGAAGAACAGGGTGTAAAACCGGAGCAGCTTTCAGGAACTATTCAGAATGATATTTTAAAGGAGTTTATGGTGCGTAATACCTATATCTACCCTCCTACTCCTTCCATGAAGATCATTTCGGATATTTTTGAGTTTACCTCCCAAAATATGCCGAAATTCAACAGTATCAGTATTTCCGGTTATCACATGCAGGAAGCAGGCGCAACCTGTGATATAGAATTGGCCTATACCCTGGCTGACGGTCTGGAATATATCCGCGAAGGACTTAAAGCCGGAATGGATATCGACAGTTTCGCTCCGAGACTTTCTTTTTTCTGGGCCATCGGGATGAACCATTTTATGGAGATTGCCAAGATGCGTGCTGCAAGAATGCTTTGGGCTAAACTGGTAAAGCAGTTCAATCCGAAGAATCCCAAGTCATTATCTTTAAGAACGCACTGCCAAACCAGTGGCTGGAGTCTCACCGAGCAGGATCCGTTCAACAA
>JBAWAB010000206.1:0-4730 GCA_049589035.1 Salegentibacter sp. | reverse complement strand
TTTTGTACACCTGCATGCGCGCGTCTTTGAAACCGGTAAATTTCCCTTCAAAAATAGGGGAACTGGCGCTCAAAGCAGGAATAATAGGAAGTAACAGCCGAACAGCGGCATGAAGTTTTTCAAATTCGGCATCATCAAAAAACGGCAGATTGATATGCATGCTTTGTACATTGCTCCAGCCATGCCCGCGACAGTCGAAAATCCGGTTGTACAGCGCATAGATCTTACTGTAACTGTGTTGCCAGAGTACGGTTTCAGTTTCAGGATGCATGAGAGGATGTGCGGCAGCAGGAAGTAACCGGGAATGGAAAGACTTCAGTAAACCATTGATCTCCTTCACATTTTCAGCAAAACGTTCATCGAGGGTTTCAAGATCGGCAGTAGGGCCGTTGGTCTTTAATTCAACCACATGCGCTACCAGTTCATTGCTCCATTCAACCGGGCCGTTCTCCACATCTGAAGTGATCGAGCCGTGCTTTTTAATGAACAATTCATCGACTATGGGATTGACCTTAAAATCGTCTGAGATCAACATATATTCCAGCTCTATGCCGAAAACTTCAAAAAGGTGGTAACTCATAGTTCTTTCTTTTCGATCCGGTTTTTAAGAGCTGTAAGCACATCAAGATATACCTGATCGCCGTAGTAGGCATCTTCCACGCCAAAATCTATATTTGGATTGTCGTTGATCTCGATGACCATCGCCTTGCCGTTTACTTCCTTGATGTCAATGCCGTAGAGGCCTTTCCCCATCAGTTTAGCCGATTTTAGTGCAATCTCCAGGATTTTAGGCGGCACATTTTCTATTGGCAGGCAATCGGCATTCCCGTCTTGATCGTCCTTTTTCTTGGCATTCCAGTTATAGATCTGCCAATGGCCTTTGGCCATATAATAGCGACAGGCAAAAATTGGTTTATCATCAAGAACGCCAATTCTCCAGTCGTATTCTGAAGGAGAGAATTCCTGCGCGATCACCAGCTCCGACTTCTTTAGCATTGCTTCGACCAGATCGGCATACTCAGCTTCGGTATTGGCTTTTTTTACACCGAAAGAAAAGGTAGAATCGGGAGATTTCAGCACTACAGGAAGACCGGTTTTTTCCAGCACCCTGTTCTTATTCCCCTTGTGCACGATCACCGTTTTGGGTGTCGGCAAGTTCGCATTCTGAAGTGCTTCAGCCATAAATACCTTGTTGCAGCATTTCAGGATGGCGTCGGGATAATCGATAATAGCGATGTCTTCCTGCTGAGCCTTCCGGGCAAAAGCATAGGCGTCATTGTTCACCTCGGTGCTCTGCCGAATGAAAAGCGCATCAAAAGCCGACAATCTCGACAGGTCTTTCGGGGAAACTATTTCCGCATAAATATTCATTTTTTCGGCCATTTCCACGAATTTTTTCAAGGCTTTTGCATTGCTCGGTGGCGCCGGATCCTGAGGCTGCACTAAAATGGCAAGATCAAATTCAGCAATATTAGGCCGTGGCGTGTCGTATCGCTTCTTGGCAAAGAACTGATTGGCGAAATACAACATACTTTCCTTGTGTTCCGAAGGAATTTCAGCTTCTGAAATGGCACGAATACTTTTGATATTCCATTTGCTGCTGAAGTTGAAATTGACACGCAGGAACGGGATCTGAAAATGCCGAAAGAACATCGAACTTAGCTCCTTGTACTTCTGCGCCACATTCTGACCGAAATAAATGCTGAGGGTAAATTCCTGAGATTTGATGTTTTTGAGGCTCTTCTGAATAAGATCGTCAAATTCCCCAAAAACGATCTTTACAAGCTTTGGTTCACGCAGGTCGACGATATTCTTCACTGTAGGAATTGCAAGGTGCCCCCTGGCTTCAGCGAGAAGGGAAACATAATAGCCATTCGACTGGTATGAATAATCCTTGCAGAGATTGAAGATGCGGGCTTTGCCGATATTGGAAAACCTGGGATTGGTAAGGTAATCCTGTGCCGAAATTACCTCGGCATTTTCCAGGGAGAGATCCCACTTTTTGGGATGGTTAACAACTATATATTTGTTCATTAAAGCTGTGAAAAATTTAGCAAATGTAAATGAAATCCTTTACCGATTTCTGAAATTCGGGAGGTAACGGAAAAAATTCTTAAATTCAACAATCTCAATAAATTTAAGAAAAACATCATGAAAAAAGAATCCTTCTGCCTGCTATTCCTCTTTATTTCATGTTTCTGTTTTGCTCAAACTTCCGCAGATCCCGACCTGTTGGAAAAGGCGAAAAGGATACATAAGAAAGTGATCACCATAGACACACACAATGATATTGAAATTGAGAATTTCACCGACGAAAAAAACTACACGCAGGATATTGACACCCAGGTAAATATCCCGAAAATGGAAAAAGGCGGAATGGACGTTTCCTGGATGATCGTCTATACCGAACAGGGGCCGCTTACCGAAGAGGGCTATCAAAAAGCCTACAACAATGCCATGCTGAAATTTATTGCTATCCATAAGCTGGTGAACGAACTCGCCCCCGACAAACTTGCCTTAGCTACTACTTCTGAAGAGGTTCGAAAACAGGTAAAGGAAGGCAAAAAAGTGGTAATGATAGGTGTTGAAAACGGCTATCCTATAGGCACAGATATCGAAAATGTTGAAAAATTCTACGCCCTCGGGGCGCGGTATATGTCGCTGGCGCACCAGGGTCACAGTCAGCTTTCCGATTCCAATAGCGGGGAAGAGAAAGACGAGTGGCAGCACCACGGGTTAAGTGAACTTGGGAAAAAGGTGATCGTAGAGATGAACAGGCTGGGTATAATGGTCGATATTTCTCATCCTTCAAAAGAAGCCATCAAGCAGATGCTGGCGCTTACCAAAGCCCCGGTAATCGCTTCCCACTCTTCGGCCCGTGCTCTTTGTGATAACAGTCGTAACCTGGATGACGAATTACTGAAATTGGTGAAAAAGAACGGGGGCGTTGTACAGGCGGTAGCCTTTGCCGGTTATATAAATGCCGAAAAGGACAAACGCTATGAGGAAGCTGCCAGCAAAGTTTATGAGCAACAGGCAGAAAAGTTGAATTTTCACGTGCTGCCAGAAGATTCTATCGCGGCCCTTGATCAGGAGGCTAAGACCTCTTATTATGACGATTTTTACAAGGTAAGGAAACAAGCCGCTCCTGGAATTGCCGAACTAAAAAAGAAAATCGGGCCTGTAAATGTCCAGGATTTTGTAGATCATATAGATTACCTGGTTGATTTAATAGGCATTGATCACGTGGGGATAAGTTCTGACTTTGACGGCGGCGGCGGAATTGAAGGCTGGGAAGATGCCTCCCAAAGCCTGAATGTGACCATAGAGCTGGTAAAAAGAGGTTACACCGAAGAAGAGATCGCAAAGCTATGGGGAGAGAACCTGCTACGGGTTCTTGATGAAGTACAGGCCGTAGCGAGAAAACTTCAGAAGGCATAGAATTTAGAGATTCCTTCAGAAAAAAAGATTATTTCTTCTCCTTGTGCTGAGGCTTCTTCTCTGGCTTTGGCTCGAGTTGAACCATGAGAATAGTAGCCGGTTCTCCGTGCCCTTCATTCGAGATATACAGTGTTCCGGAGGGACTGAAAGTAAGCCCTTCCGGCTGTGGAAATTTCTTTTTGTCGAGCAAATAAAGTTGTTTTGATTTCCCTTCAGGAGTCGTGATCAAAATTTTAGGCTGCTCGCCATCAATGATATACAGCTCACCCGTACCTGGATTTACGCCAATTTCAGAAGGTCTTATCTTTTTAATGAGCTGATTGGTCTTGACATCTTCAAAAATCGGATCCTTCATGTCAATATTGAAAAAGGGCCTGGGGTTAAGTTGTTTAGAGGCAAGATCAAATGTGTACACTCCTTTATGCTGCCTGTCCTCTTTTCCCTGGCTCTTCACTGCCAGTAACAACCGATTATTATTTTTGTCCAAACACAAACCTTCAATGTTCTGCCTTGCCGTGAGCGAAGTTTCATATTTGGTCACTTTCTTGTCATGCAGATAATTCGCGACTTCGAAAATTGTACCGTCGCTGCGGAGAACATAGGCAGTTTCTCCATTAAGGGCTAGGCCTTCATAATCTCCGTTATCACCAAACTCGATCTCCTCCTCTATCTGATTATCCTTCAGACTATAAAGAAATATAATCCCTTTTTCATCCTGAATGCAGGCAATGGTCTGGTCATCTATAAAGACCATTCCGGAAATTTCTTCCAGCTCATCGGGTAATTCCCATTTCTGAAGGACCTTGTAATATTCATGTTCGGGGCCGGAACTGTAGAGGTGTGAAGTGTCGAAAGTAAAGAAGATAGCGGCGGCAAGGGAACAAATTCCTAACGTAATATAAAGTGCCGTTTTCCTCATAAATAACAGAAAAAACATGTGGTTTTTAGATTTTTCTTCTCAGATCAAATTCTGAAAAGCTCCATTTGATTCTCCAATTCAAGTAAGCTGTAAAAAAACATTTCGCCAAATGTTTTATACAACATTAACTTTTTTCACTAAATCCTCAGTAAAAACAGCGGTCTCCGGCTCCCTTTCTATTCCATAGTTACTGAACCTCAGCATCTTAAAAGGTTAATATTCTGTTAATTTAGTACCTTTTTATACATAGTACTGTAACAAAAAGATTCTTCTACAGTCTATTAAGTAAACAACAAAACATTTTGATTATGAAAACTTTAGAAAGCATTATCCAGCATTTCGGAACCACAAAAGAAGGAGGACTCACCCA
>JBAWAB010000205.1:0-8159 GCA_049589035.1 Salegentibacter sp. | reverse complement strand
TCCCCGAACTGATGGTTTCAGTCTCCCCCTTAGAAAAGATCTTCGCCAGCGAATAAGGTTCAAAAATCCTCTTCTTGATTACTTCAATACCCGCCGGAATTTCCTTTTCAAAACTGCGATCAATAATAGGATAACTGGGATTTTTCGGCACATATACCACGGGTTCCACGCCAAAATCCCGCAGGTATTTGACAAATTTCAACCAGCGCTGCACACCGGGGCCACCAGCCGGAGGCCAATAATATGTTATGATGAGAACCTTTTTCATTTTACCTGAAATTGGTTGTTTTTCAGGATCTTTTTCTGAAGCCGAAAAAAATACCTCCCAAAACGGCCAATGCTAGAATAATGGAGCTGGCCAGGGAAATAGCACCTCCGGTATTCACAACTTCAGGCTCAAACCTGAAAGTCACCTTATGCTTCCCTGCCGGAATATTCATCGCCCGCAGCACATAATCAGCTCTTACATGTGGCATTTCCTTGCCGTCGATATAAGAATGCCAACCCGGTTGATAATAGCTTTCAGAAAAAACCGCAAATTGGTCACTTTCTGCAGAAGTTCTGTAAACAAGCTCATTGGGCTGCTGACTTAGTAGTTTTATTTCCGCGGAAGAAGAATCGCCGAAATCACTGTTCACCTGATCCCTGAATTCTTCATTGATCACGGCAGTAGATTTCAGATCGGTATCTGCAAGGCTGAGAATGGCTTCATTTGCTGAAGAAACCCATTTGATATTGTTAACGAACCAGGCATTTCCAAAGGCATCAGGATTCTGCTGCGCCTGCACCCCCTCTTTGGTGGGAACGATGAAATATTTCGTATTGAGCATGCTCAATACCTTCATATTGTTCTTAGAGATATAGAAATCATAAAGATCTTGCATTCGGCCGGGTTTGGCAGCATGGTAACCTCCTATAGAATTGTGGAAATAAGAGGTACGCCCGGTGTTAAAAGGACTTCCGGAGACATCATAAACCCGATAGCGTGTAGTATCTTTTAGGATCTGCGCAT
Source organism: Salegentibacter sp. (assembly GCA_049589035.1). Lineage (GTDB taxonomy): Bacteria > Bacteroidota > Bacteroidia > Flavobacteriales > Flavobacteriaceae > Salegentibacter_A. The sequence continues at coordinate 7,147 of JBAWAB010000205.1, read as the reverse complement.
CGGCTTTGGTCATCTGGAAAGGCTTTTCCATTTTTCGTGGCTGCACAAAATCCTCATTGTTCACATAACGCCGGTCCACTCCCACCAAATCCACGATTAGGAGAACGGCAAAACCAATCACCACGATCTTTTTCGATAATTTCCTCTGAAGATAAAGCCAGATAAAAGTGATTGACAGCAGCACGAAAATCAATGACCGAAGCGTGTCTGAAGTAAACATTGCTTTGCGATCCTCTTTAAGGGCCCGCACAAAATCCATTCCCAGGTTCTGAAGTAAAGAAGCATCAGAAGCCCCGCTGAAGTCAAAAAATACCGACTTAAAAACAAGGAATATCACCAGTATGCCACAGCTAATGATCGCGCTCCACTTCAGCGCATAACTCTTTACATCATCCTTTATTTTATCATTGAAAAGGCTGGAAAGGCCAAAGATGGCCATGATGGGAACACAAAGTTCCAGGATGACCTGTATGGACGAAACCGCCCTAAACTTGTTGTATAGCGGAATATAATCCACAAAAAACTCGGTTAGAAAGCCGAAGTTCTTTCCCCAGGAAAGCAGCAGCGCCAGCAAGCTTCCGCCAACAAGCCACCACTTGAGCCTTCCGCGGATAAAAAAGAGGGCAAAAATGAAAAGAAAGATCACGGTTGCGCCAATATAAGCCGGCGCACCCACGTAAGGCTGGTCGCCCCAATAAGACGGCACATTTTTCACGAAGTCGGCAGCCTGTACAGGAGAAGCTCCAAGCTTCAGCAATTCTTTGTAAACTTCTGCATCTTTTGTAAGAGTTTCGGCATTGGAGCCACCCATAAAACGGGGAATAAAGAGATCGAAAGATTCCATAATTCCATAGCTATATTCCGTAATATAAGAGAGGTCCAGACCACTCGCGGGCTTGGGAGAACCGTCGGGTTCGATGGTAAGCCCGGTGTTACCGCGCGTACTATGCGCCGTATATTCCTGTGTAGCCATGAGATTGGTCGCGTTCGCTCCTATCGCGAGAATCACCGCTATGACCATAATTCCGAGAGCTTTGAAATACTCCGGAAGTGCCTTCCTGCGGTAAGCATCAACAAGGTAAGCAACCCCCAGAACGAGCACCAGCAGCAGCAGGTAATAGGTCATCTGGAAGTGATTCGCGCTGATCTCGAGGGCCATTGCAAAAGCGAGCAGTAAAAATCCGCCCCAGAGCTTCTGCCGGAAGGTCAGGATGATTCCGCCTAAAACGATAGGCATATAAGCGATAGCGTGGGCCTTGGCGTTATGCCCCACCCCGAGGATGATAATGAGATAAGTTGAAAAGCCAAAGGCCAGTGCCCCCAGGAAAGCAAGTTTATAATCGAGCTTGAGGCACAACAGCAGAATGTAAAATCCGAGGAAATACAGAAAAAGATAATCGGCAGGACGCGGTAAAAAGCGAAGCACCGAATCAAGCTTTTTTACATAGTTATTTGGATAATGTGCCCCGAGTTGGAAAGTGGGCATTCCGCCAAAGGCTGCATCAGTCCAGTAGGTCTCTTTTCCGGTCTGGCTTCGAAAATCGTTTTGTTGCTTCGCCATCCCGATATACTGAACAATATCGCTTTGAAATATCTTCTTTCCCTGGAGAACAGGATTAAAATAAAGAAGAGAAATGATCGCAAAACCCGCTAAAACCAATATATGGGGGAGAAATCGCTTGAATTTAGCCATTAAAGAGAAGTGTTTTATTACGACCGAAATTAATCAATTTCTTCGTAATCGATATATTCCCCTGCATTTTTGTTAGACCTCCGCTTATTCTTCGGTTTTTTCTCAATACTTACTTCCCCTTCTTTCTTTCCGTTTTGCGGCTGCTGATACTGGTTGAACTGCTGTTCAAACCGCTTTCCCATTTTCTTCATGAAGTATTTCAGAAGCGAAGGGCCAAACCAGCGGAATAATATTTTGAGTCCGTAGTATATCAATAGAAGGATAAGTATCGTTCTTATTACTCCGGAAAATGATGCTTCGTACATGTTTCTGGTTTTTGCAAAAATAAAAAATACCGTTGCATTTCGTCGATTTTCAGCTCCTAAATAATTAATAATTTCTTCTATCTTTGAGTTCAACAAAACCTACCGCTAATGCTAAAATCAAAGCTTTTCCTGAGTTTTTTCCTTTTGACAGGCCTTTTCGCAAGAGGTCAATATACCGAAACCATCAACTCGAACCGGCCCGGGGAATCACAGGGAGCCTATGCTGTGGGCATTAAAGTGCTGCAACTGGAAGCCGGCGGGTATTTTGGAAATGACGACCATTCCCTTTACCATACAAGTACCGATATCTGGGGCGTGAACTATATGCTTAGGTATGGCTTTCTCTCTGAAAACCTCGAATTAAATCTTAGCGGTTCTTTCGAAAACCAGACCAGCTCCTATGACGTAGCCGGCCATACCCAGGAAAACAAGCTAAGCAACTTTAAATCGAATACCATTGGCGCCAAATTCCTGCTGTTTAATCCATATCGGGATATGAAGCCCTGGGAGCCCAGCATCAGAAGCTGGGATGAAAATCAAAAGTTCAGGTGGAGGACGCTAATTCCGGCGGTATCGGTGTACGGCGGAGCAAATTTTTCTTTTGGTGACAATCCTTATCTCTATGAAGGCGAGGGCAAGTTTAGCCCAAAAGCTGCGGTGATCACGCAGAACAATTGGGGACAATGGGTGCTCGTGCTCAATTTTATCGCTGACAAATTTACTGAAGAACATCCGGTATATGCAGGCATTGCAACCCTTACCCATGCCTTTAATCCGAAATTTGCCATTTTTGGGGAATACCAGGGAATCATCAATGATCTCTACGCCGACGATATTTTTCGGGCGGGAGCGGCTTACCTTATTACTGGTGATCTTCAGGCGGACGTATCAGGATTGATCAATTTCAAGGATACTCCTTCCCGCTGGCAACTCGCTGCGGGTCTCTCCTACCGTCTCGATATGCATTCCGAGGATGATTACCTCGAAAAGCAACAACAGGAAATGAAAGATAAACCGAAAAGAATGTTTGGCAGAAGCGAAGGCAGAAAGAACTAACAAAATTTTTCAAAAAGCTCCACAATAAAAGGGACGAAATTCGATGAATTTCATCCCTCTTTTATTTTTTACTATTTTTTCTGATTACGACTTACTGGCCATCCCGGCAGCAACAGAAGCCGACAATCTCTTGTACGTTCCGTTTTCAAGACGTTCCCGGATAGCAGAAAAAGCCTCCAGTGTCTGCTCAACGTCCTTCAGGTTATGAGAAGCCGTAGGAATAAGCCTTAGCAGGATCAATCCTTTCGGGATCACAGGATATACCACGATAGAGCAGAAAACGCCGTGATTCTCTCTTAGATCTTTCACAAGCGCCATTGCTTCGGGGATACTTCCCTTCAGGTACACCGGTGTAACGCAACTTTGGGTAGTTCCAATATCAAAGCCATTGTCTTTGAGGCCATTTTGAAGTGCGTTCACATTTTCCCAAAGCTTATTCTTCAGCTCTGGCATAGTGCGCAGCATTTCAAGGCGTTTCAAAGCTCCCACTACCAGCTGCATTTGCAGGGATTTGGCGAACATTTGAGAACGCAAATTATATTTCAGGTAATCGATAATTTCTTTGTCACCGGCAATAAAGGCTCCGGTGCTGGCCATAGATTTTGCGAAAGTCGCGAAATAAACGTCAATATCATCCTGAACACCTTGCTCCTCGCCTGTTCCGGCACCAGATTTCCCGAGGGTTCCGAAGCCATGAGCATCATCCACAAAAAGACGAAAGTTATATTTTTTCTTCAGTTCAACGATCTCCTTCAGTCTGCCCTGTTCTCCACGCATTCCGAAGACACCTTCAGAAATAAGAAGAATTCCACCGCCGGTTTGCTCGGCGATTTTGGTAGCACGCTGCAGGTTCTTTTCAACGCTTTCCATGTCGTTGTGCTTGTACGTAAAACGCTGACCCAAATGAAGTCTCACCCCGTCAATAATACAGGCGTGCGCATCAACATCATAAACGATCACATCAGCCTTGGAAACAAGAGCATCGATGGTAGAAACCATTCCCTGGTATCCAAAATTTAACAAGTAAGCAGCTTGTTTACTTACAAAAGAGGCCAATTCATCCTGCAATCTTTCGTGCAGATTGGTATGACCACTCATCATTCTGGCTCCCATAGGGTAAGCAGAACCATATTCAGCAGCAGCTTCGGCATCAACCTTTCTTACTTCAGGGTGATTTGCCAGGCCCAGGTAATCATTAACACTCCAGGTAATAACTTCTTTTCCGCGGAATTTCATTCTATTTGAGATAGGCCCTTCCAGCTTTGGAAATACGAAGTAACCTTCAGCTTGTTCGGCCCATTTTCCCAACGGTCCTTTATCCTTGTATATTTTATCAAATAAATCTCTCATCAATGCTATTTTTACGTGCCCAAAAATACTCAAAATTAGAGCAATTGCACAAAGTTATTTTTTGAAACTCTTAACAAAAAAGAAAAGCATCCTGAGAAACAGGATGCTTTTTATACTATGTATGTTTTTTAGACAAAGTCCTTATTTTATAAATTCTATAGGCTGTGCCCCCACTTCATTTTTGGTATCGAAGAAACCTTGTTCGTTCATCCAGTCGTCACTGTAAATTTTACTCATATAACGCGAGCCGTGATCTGGAAATATTACCACTACTTTGCTATTTTCGTTGAACTCCCCTTCTTCGGCAAGTTGTTTTAATCCCTGAGTAGCTGCTCCACTGGTATAGCCTACGAACATTCCTTCGGTTTTGGCAAGTTCGCGGGCGGTGTGAGCACTCTCCTCATCGGTCACTTTTACGAACTTATCGATCACGTCGAAATCGGTCGCAGTTGGGATCAGGTTTTTCCCCAGGCCTTCGATGCGGTAAGGATAGATCTCTTCGGCATCAAATTCGCGGGTTTCGTGGTATTTTTTCAAAACTGAACCATAGGCATCAATTCCGATGACCTTTATGTCTGGATTCTGCTCTTTCAGAAAACGAGCGGTTCCCGAAATAGTTCCACCGGTTCCACTACAGGCCACCAGGTGGGTGATCTTGCCTTCAGTTTGTCTCCAGATCTCAGGACCTGTAGATTTGAAGTGCGCATCCATGTTCAATTCGTTGAAATATTGATTGATATAAACAGACCCTTTCATCTCCTGATGCAGGCGCTTAGCCACCTGGTAATAGGATCTTGGATCATCTGCTGAAACGTGGGCCGGGCAAACATAAACCTTGGCTCCCATTGTACGCAGCATATCGATCTTGTCTTTAGAAGATTTTGAGCTTACCGCCAGTACGCAATCATAACCTTTGATGATGCTAACCATGGCGATGCTAAAGCCGGTGTTCCCCGAAGTAGTTTCGATAATAGTATCGCCGGGTTTCAAAATTCCTTTCTTTTCAGCCTCCTCTATGATGTAAAGGGCGATGCGGTCTTTTGTAGAGTGTCCGGGATTAAAAGCTTCCACTTTTGCAAAAAATTCACCTTTGAATCCTTTGGTTATTTTCTTCAATTGTATGAGAGGGGTCTTTCCTATTAATTGTAAAAGGTTATCATACACTTGCAATTCTTCTTTCATAAATGAAGTTCTTTAGAAAATAGTTTTCAGGAATAAAGCATTCCAGATTTGTTGTTCGATTGCAAAACCGGTCAAAGTTAAGGCAAATATTTGAATTATTCCTTTATTCCCTCTAAATCCAGCAAAAATGCGTACTCTTCTGCCACTTCTTTTAAGGCTTCAAATCTTCCGGAAGCCCCGCCATGCCCGGCATCCATGTTGGTATGGAACAAAAGCCGGTTACTATCCGTCTTCAGTTCCCTTAATTTCGCGACCCATTTTGCCGGTTCCCAATACTGTACCTGCGAATCGTGCAGCCCGGTGGTGACAAGCATATTCGGATAATCCTGTTCTATAACATTGTCATACGGAGAATAGGATTTCATGTACTCGTAGTAATCGCGGTTATTGGGGTTCCCCCATTCGTCGTATTCCCCTGTGGTAAGCGGAATGCTGTCGTCCAGCATGGTAGTGACCACATCAACAAAAGGCACGGCAGCAATTATTCCGTTATAGAGCTGCGGAGCCATGTTCGCAACTGCTCCCATTAACAATCCTCCGGCAGAACCACCCATGGCATAAAGATGTTCGGCTGAAGTGTACTTCTCCTCTATGAGATGCTTTGAAACATCAATAAAATCGGTAAAGGTGTTTCGTTTATTGAAAAGTTTACCGTCTTCGTACCATTCGCGGCCCAGGTACTCTCCGCCGCGGATATGCGCAATTGCGAAAATAAATCCGCGATCCAAAAGGCTTAATCTTACCGTAGAAAAATAAGGGTCTATGGTAGATCCATAAGAACCGTAGGCATACTGTAAAAGTGGATTTTTCCCATCGCGCTTCATTCCCTTATGGTAAACCATGCTTACGGGAATTTTAGTACCATCCACGGCTGTGGCCCAGATTCTTTCAGAATGATAGTTAGATTTATCGAATTTTCCTCCAAGGACTTCCTGCTCTTTCAGCACCGTTTTTTCCCTGGTTTCCATGTTAAAATCAACTACGGAAGTTGGAGTGGTAAGGGAATTATAGGTGTACCTTAAAACAACGGTGTTAAACGACGGATTTATAGAAGTATAGGCTGTGTAAGTTTCATTGTCGAAAGGAATATAATATTCTTCTGAATTATCCCAACGGATGATACGGATCTTGTTGAGTCCATTATTGCGTTCACTCACCACCAGGAATTCTTTAAAGATGTCAATATCCTCCAAAAGATAATCTTCCCGATGTGGAATAAGATCTTCCCAGCTTTCCATTCTAGTCTTTTCCACCGGGGTTTTCATCAGCTTAAAGTTGACTGCCTTATCCTTATTTGTAAGAATATAGAAATGCCCGCCATAATGAGAAATACTATACTCCAGCCCTCTCACCCGTGGTTGAAAAACGCTAAACTCTCCTTTTGGATTGTCGGCTTTTAAAAAGCGGTATTCCGTAGTAAGGGTACTGCTCGAACCAATGATGATATATTCGCGGGACTTCGATTTGTAAACGTAGGTATTAAAAGTTTCATCCTCCTCTTCATAGATCAATTCATCCTCAGCAGGATCGGTGCCGAGAATATGCTTGTAAATCTGGTAGG
>JBAWAB010000204.1:0-12825 GCA_049589035.1 Salegentibacter sp. | reverse complement strand
AAGCCAATGTTTACCAGGCTTATGTAGATGCCCAGGGCGCTTTCAAAGCCTATGAATCCGCTCTTGTAGCTGCCGATGCGCAGGAAGAAGCCTTTCAATATGCTTCAGAACGCTATGAGGTAGGACTCAACAATGCCTTCGATTTTAGCCAGGCAAAAGTGCGTTATGAAAATTCTCAACGCGAAGTGCTGAGAACCAAATATGACTATATTTTCAAGATCAAAGTTCTGGAATTATATTTTGGAGTTCCTGTTAGCGATCTTAAATTCTAAGAAATGAAGAAAAAGACACTATACATCATCGTAGGGATTGTTCTATTACTAATCATTGTACTGGTAATTGGTAAAAAGGCCGGTTGGTTTGGCAAATCAGGAGAATACGAGCAAGTCGAAATCACCAAGATCGAACCTATCGATATTACCGAAAGTGTTTCGGCTACAGGAAAGATCCAGCCGGAGATCGAAGTGAAATTATCTTCGGAAGTTTCCGGGGAGATCATTGAACTTCCCGTGGTGGAAGGGCAGGCAGTCAAGAAAGGGGATCTTCTTGTAAAAATTAACCCTGATATTTACCAGTCAAACCTTACAAGGGTGCGGGCAAGTCTTCAGAATATGAAGGCTAATTATGACCAGGCGCAGGCTAACCTGAAACAGGCAAAGTCTGATTACGAAAGAAATAAGACCCTTTTCGATAAAGGCGTTATCTCTAAAGCCGAATGGGACAAGATCGTTTCAAATTATGAAATTGCACAGGCCAATGAACGTTCAGGCTACTACAGCATGCAAAGTACCGCCGCTACAGTAACCGAGGCTCAGGATAACCTTGGGAGAACCAGTATTTATGCGCCTATGACCGGTACCATTTCCAAGCTGGATGTGGAATTGGGAGAACGCGTGGTGGGAACCCAGCAGATGGCGGGTACCGAAATTATGCGGGTTGCCGATCTTTCGAATATGGAAGTGGAAGTAGATGTAAATGAAAATGACATCGTAAAGGTGCATGTGGGCGATTCGACCATAGTGGAGGTTGATGCTTACCTGAGACGAAAGTTTGACGGGGTGGTGACCGAGATCTCCAACTCAGCCGACAATCAGTTAACCACCGATCAGGTGACCAATTTCAAGGTAAAGGTGCGCATTTTAGAAGAATCTTATAGCGATCTTCTGGAAGGGAAGCCAGATAATTATTCGCCATTCCGCCCGGGCATGACCGCTACTGTTGATATTATCACCAATAAGAAAGAAAATGTGCTGGGAGTGCCGATAAGTGCCATCGTGATCAGGAATGATACGGTAAAAAAATCGGGCTCTTCCGTAGAAAAGGTAAAAGAAGAGGAAGATCCTGATAAGAAATTTGAATGTGTCTTTGTTAAGAAAGGTGAGGAAGCTAAATTGCGGGTCGTAAAGACTGGCATCCAGGACGACCGCAATATTCAGATCAAAGAAGGTCTTGAGGAAGGTGAGGTCGTAATCACCGGACCCTATAACACTGTTACCAAAAAACTGGAAACCGGAGATAAGGTAGAGGTGAAAAATGGGGATAAAAAACTGGCTGCTGAATAAAAAACATTCGAGTGGCACTAATACTTTGTATAGAAACGGCAACTACCAACTGTTCTGTGGCGTTGGCCCGGGATGGGGAGATGATTGCCCTGAAGGAGGATAACAGTAAGAATTATTCGCATGCAGAAAAGCTTCACATCTTCATTCAAGAAGTGGTGGAGGAGAACGGCTGCGATCTCAAAGATCTGGAGGCGATCGCTATCAGCAAAGGTCCTGGTTCCTATACCGGGCTGAGGATAGGCGTTTCGGCAGCAAAAGGTCTTTGTTTCTCTTTGGATATTCCTCTTATTTCGGTTCCTACCTTAAAAGTTCTTGCGCAGCAGGTGCAGCCGACCAATGAAACCGATCTTATCGTGCCCATGCTGGATGCACGTAGAATGGAGGTGTATTCGGTAGTTTTTGATGCTGCTTTCCAGGAACAAAGAAAAACTCTGGCGGAAGTTCTTTCTGAAGATTCCTTCAGCGAATATCTTCAGAAGGGAAAGGTCTATTTCATTGGGAGCGGAGTGGAGAAATTCCAAAACATTTGCGACCATCCCAATGCTTTATTTTTTGACGACCGCTTTCCTTCAGCAAGGGAAATGTGCAGCCTGGCTTCAGCTAAATACGAAAAAAGCGACACCGAAGATGTCGCTTATTTTGAGCCTTATTATTTAAAAGATTTTATTGCCGGGTAGTTAAGCCGGTTTTCCTTCGGTTTCCTGCGAGTGATTGAAGAAATGCACATCGCGCTGTGGAAAAGGAATAGTAATATCTGCGGCTTCCAGACGCGCCTTGGCCTCTTCAATAGTGTACCAGTGGCAACCCCAGAAATCATCATTGGTAGCCCAGAATCTCACGGAAAGATTAACAGCACTGTCGGCCAGTTCGGTAACCACTACCATAGGTTCAGGGTCTTCAAAGATTCCTTCCTGTTCTTTCATTAAGTTCACAAGGATCTCTTTGGCGAGTTTGATATCGCTGTCATACGAAATACCAATCGTGATGGCATCTCTCCGTTTTCCTTCCACGGTATAATTCACGATATGATCATTGGTCAGTTGCCCATTCGGGATCACGGCAAGCTGGTTTCCAAAAGTGATTAATTTTGTATAAAAAAGAGTTGTCTCCTTTACGCTGCCCGAAACTCCCTGCGCTTCAATCCAGTCGCCAACCTTGAATGGCTTCAGCAAAATAATTAAAACTCCACCCGCGAAATTCGAGAGGGAACCCTGCAATGCCAGACCTACTGCCAGCCCTGCTGCACCAAGCACAGCTACCAGCGAGGTGGTTTGTATTCCCAGCTGACTTATTACCAGCACAAAAAGCAGGACTTTTAGTCCCCAGTTGAGAAGGCTGAGTACAAAATTCTCGAGAGTTTTGTCATATTCCTTTTTATGGAAAAGCTTTCTTGTGTAGTTGATCGTAAGTTTAATTAGCCACAATCCCACAATTAGGATGAGGATGGCGGCCACGAGGCTTGGGAGGTAGTCGATGAACTTTTTGGTGTACTCCATTACCAGGCTCTCCCAGTCACTAAATTTATCCATTGTTACAGTTTTTATGCAAAGAGAATATTTTCAGGAGTAAAAGCAAAAAAAATGCTTGTTTAATTTTTCCTAAACATGATTTAACAAATCTAAGGCTTTCCCAAGAGACGTGACAGGTAATTCACACTTGCCCTCCCTGCAAACATAAATCAGTTCTTTCCCTGGCTTAAATCTTTCCAGCGTTAGTGGAAGTGCGCTTTCCTTTTTGGCCCCGGCTTTTAAGGAATAGGGAAGGTATTGGCGGTTTAATTTCTTTAGCGTTTCAGAGACATTTTCTCCCGTCACCACAACCTCAAAGAAATCTTCAGTAAAATTGAGCATTAGGTCGAGCCAGTTCGAATAGCCGGAAGGATATGCCATGATCTGAGGCTTGATATTGCGAAGCATATTCGCGGCAGTGGACGAATATTTTTCTGTGGAATAATATCGGCCCAGTTTGAAGAGGTTCTTTGCCATGACCGAATTTGAGGCCGGAATTACGTTGTCTGTGGTTTCCATAGGCCGCGTCACTAAGGGAGCATCGGCAGCAGAAGTGAAGTAGAAAAGATCATTTTTCTCATTATGGAAATCGCTGTAGCAAACTTCAGTGAGTTCTTTGGCTAATTCGAGCCAGTCCTCATTCAGTGTCACCTCATAAAGCCCCAGAAATGCCTCAATACAAAAGGCGTAATCTTCCAGGTAAGCGTTAATGGTGCTTTTGCCATTTTTATGCGAATGGTACAGGCGGTAATTCTGCTGAAGCTGATATTTCTTAAGGAACCGGGCATTCTTTAAAGCCCGCTGCAGGTATTCTTCTTTCTGAAGAGCCTTATAGGCATCGACAAGGCCGGTAAGCATCATCGCGTTCCAGGAGGTTAAGATCTTGTTGTCCAGCGCCGGTTTTGGTCTTTTTTCGCGCTCTTTCTGAAGGATCTCCAGCCAGTGTTGCTTTTTTTCCTTCAGAATTTCTTCTGAAATCCCCGCAGCTTTAGCTATTTCGGCATCGCTCTTACTCCTTATGAGTACATATTTTTCTCCTTCCCACTTTCCGTAGGCATTGATGTTATAGTAATCGGCAAAGAGCTCGAAGTCCTCTTTTATTAGCTTCTGAAGCTCTTCTTTTTTCCAGGCGAAATAAGCTCCTTCTTCATTTTTGTCCTGTTCATTTTTGCTGTCGGCATCCCATGCAGAATAGAATGCGCCCGATTCATCGGTGAACTCCTGCTCAATGAAATTCAGGCTTTCCTGAACAACTTCTTTAAACCATGAATTTCGGCTATGGCTGTAGGCTTTGCTGTAGAGGCTCACCAGCTGGGCATTGTCGTATAACATCTTCTCAAAATGCGGAATATGCCAGTGATCATCAACCGAGTAACGTGAAAATCCGCCGCCCACATGGTCATAAACGCCCCCATAGGAGATCTTTTCCAGGCTCGTCTGTACATAATCTCTCAATTTCCTGTCTTTTTTCTGAAAAGCGAGCCGCAGAAGAAAATCAAGATTGTTAGGCATCATGAATTTAGGTGCTCCCCTGGAACCGCCATTTTTAAAGTCAAGCCTGTTCTCCCATTTTTTCATCACTTCATCAATAAATTCTGAAGTAAAAGCCTCTTCTTTTTCCGGCAGTTCTATCAACTCGATCTGTTGGAGTCCTTCCGCGAGCCTGGCAGCGTATTCTTCCATCTCCCCAGGCTTTTTCTTGTAGAGACCCGACAATTGACCGAGGGCCTCTATCCATTGCTGCTTTTTAAAGTAGGTGCCGCCCCAAACAGCACGACCGTCGGGCAGAGCTACCACGTTCATGGGCCACCCGCCGCTGCCGGTCATGACCTGCACGGCATTCATGTACACCTGATCCACATCGGGCCGTTCTTCCCGATCTACTTTTATGCTGATGAAATTATCATTCATCACCTCCGCGACCTGTTCATCTTCAAAACTCTCATGCTCCATAACATGGCACCAGTGACAGGCCGAATAGCCAATACTGATGATGATAAGCTTATTCTCTTTGCGGGCCTGGTCCAGGCTTTCTTTGTTCCAGGCCTGCCAGTCCACGGGATTGTGAGCATGCTGGAGGAGATAGGGACTCGTTTCGTGGATGAGGCTGTTGGTATATTTTGAATGCTGATCTTCCATGTTGTAATTCTTTCGGGATTGGGCAAAAAAAACGCTCCTCGCGGTACGGGAGCGTCGGTATTATTCTTACTGAATTTTATCCCACCTTAAAAGTGATCTTCAAATTCACACGGAAGTCGGTGATATTATCTCCGGAAACCGAGGCAGTTTGATCTTTTACATAGATCGACTGAATGTTTTTTACGGTTTTGGCAGCTTCTTTGACGGCCTTCCGTGAGGCATCTTCCCAACCTTCGCTGGAATTGGCCATAATCTCAATTACTTTCAATACTGACATAATTTTCTGGTTTTGTGGTTAATAAAATTGTAAAGTGTCCTCAATTTACGAAAAATTGACCGGCCTATCAACGGCATTTAGACCCTGAGCTAAATTTTATTAAAGTTTTAATAACCTTAGGGAATTAGCTATCTTAGAAAAATGCCGCAATTTTGTTGGTTGAAAACAATTCATACATATGGAGGATGTTTATATTGTAATGCTTGTGGCTCTTTTTGCCCTTGCTATTACAGACCTGGTGGTAGGAGTAAGTAACGATGCCATTAATTTTCTGAATTCGGCTATCGGCTCCAAAGCCGTTTCTATGCGAACCATTCTTATTGTTGCCAGTTTAGGAGTGGGCGTGGGTGCAATCTTTTCCAGCGGATTGATGGAAGTGGCCAGGAAAGGCATCTTTATGCCGGGGCAGTTCTACTTCGAAGAAATCATGATCATTTTTATGGCAGTGATGATCACTGATGTGCTGCTGCTGGATTTCTTCAATTCCCTGGGCTTACCAACTTCAACAACGGTTTCTATTGTTTTTGAACTTTTAGGTGCGGCAGTTAGCATTGCAGTTATAAAAATTTATAGCAGCGCCGGGAGTATCGGCGAGCTTTCACAATATATCAATACCTCTAAGGCTACCGAGATTATCCTGGGGATTCTCACCGCAGTGGTAATCGCCTTCATTGTAGGTGCCGTGGTGCAATACCTTTCCAGGCTTGTCTTCTCTTTTCAGTATGAAAAGAAAATAAAGTACGTAGGAGCGATCTTCGGCGGATTGTCTTTAACGGCTATTCTCTATTTTATTCTGATCAAAGGTCTTAAGAGTATTGGCTTTATTTCTGATGATGTACTAAGCTATGTCAATGAACATTCCTGGTTGATCGCCTTTATAGGATTTGTAATCTTTACCCTGCTCGCCCAGTTTTTGATGAGTGTGCTCAAGGTAAATATCCTGCGGGTCATCATCGTAATTGGAACTTTTGCCCTGGCTCTGGCTTTTGCCGGGAACGACCTGGTAAACTTTATTGGCGTACCTATTGCCGCCTGGCAGTCTTTTGAGATCTGGCATAATGCCTACCAGGCTTCGGGAGCTTTGCCTTCAGAATTACTGATGACAGGTCTTTCGGGAAGCGTTCCTACCCCAGAACTGTTGCTCATCCTGGCCGGAGGAGTGATGGTGGGTACCATCTGGTTTAGTAGTAAAGCACGTGCCGTAGTGGATACCGGGGTGAACCTTGCCCGCCAGGGAGAAGGGGTTGAGCGTTTTGAACCTAACTTCCTTTCCCGGAATATTGTGCGGTATTCGGTGCTTTTCGGGAATACCTTTTCGGCTGTTATGCCGACGCAGCTTAAGAATAAGATAGATACAAAATTCCATAAACCCGCGAATCATCTTAGGAGCAAGCGCATTAATGCCCCTGCCTTTGATATGGTGCGAGCTTCTGTTAACCTTGTGGTGGCGAGTATTCTCATTTCCCTTGGGACAAGTCTTAAACTCCCATTATCTACTACTTACGTAACCTTTATGGTGGCTATGGGGTCTTCTTTGGCCGATCGGGCATGGGATAGGGAAAGCGCGGTGTATCGCGTGGCCGGAGTGCTAAATGTGATTGGAGGCTGGTTTGTAACTGCCTTGGTAGCCTTTATTGGTGCAGCAATTTTTGCAGCGATCATTTTCTACGGCGGAACTATTGCACTGGCTGTTCTCATCATCATAGCCCTCGTGCTGGTGGTAAGAAGTGCTATTATTCACGCGAGACAATCTAAGGTCGAAAAGAGCAAACACCGCTATAATAAAACAGATATCATTACCATTAACGAGATCACCGCTGAAACTTCAGAAAACATTTCAAGCGTTATCGGTGGTATCAATAAAATGTTTACCAAAACTGTCGACAATCTGGGATATCACGATCTCGGAAAACTAAAAAAGAACAGCAAAGCCATCAATAAGCTGGAAGCTGAAGTAGATGATTTGAAAGGGAATATTTTCTACTTCATCAAGTCTCTGGATGAAGATTCGGTAGAGGCCAGTAAATTTTACATTCTTATCCTGGATTACCTGCAGGATATGGTGCAATCTATCAGCTTTATTACCAGGAACAGTTATAACCACGTCAACAACAACCATAAGAACCTTAAATTTAACCAGATAAGGGACTTAAAGAAGGTTGATGATAAGATGCAGGTGCTTTTCGATGATATCAAAGACACCTTTGATAATCACGAATTTGGAAATATTGAAGGCATCCTTGCCGAAAAGCAGCAGTTGCTGGATTATGTTTCAGACCTTATTCAGAAGCAGATCAACAGGATCAGGACTTCGGAAACCAGCCCCAAAAACACCAAATTGTACTTTGGATTATTGCTGGAGACCAAAGATCTTATCAGTTCTACAATGAGTCTGCTCCAGTTGTTCCAGGAATTCTACCAGGAGGCAAAAACCACTATTTAAGAGCCGTAAAAGCCCATCAACGGAGATTATCCGTTGATGGCTTCTACATATTCTACCTTATCGCGAAGCATATCGCGAAGCATGGTCTCAATGCCGTTTTTCAGGGTCATGGTAGAGGATGGGCATCCGCTACACGCGCCTTGAAGAATGACCTTTACTGTTTTGCTCTCGGCATTATAGGAGTCAAAAAGGATGTTTCCTCCATCACTCGCTACTGCGGGCTTAATGTATTCCTCCAGGATGGCTACAACCTGTTGTGAAGTATCGTCCAAATCTTCATATTTGGACTGATTTTTAGTTTCTGGCTGTCCTGCTTCAGTCTTTTCTTTGGTTTCAGAAGATCCCGTGTTGAGAACAGGATTTCCTTCCTGCAGATAATTTCTTATGAATTCCCGTAATTCCATGGTGATCTCTTCCCATTGCGCTACCTCGTATTTATTGATCGAAACGTAATTTTCATCAAAGAATACCTCCTTTACAAAAGGAAAATGGAATAACTTCTGCGCCAGGGGAGCGTCTTTGGCTTCGTCAATATTCTTGAATTCTACCGACTGCAGTACGAGCTTCATATTAGAAACAAATTTCATCACCTTTGGATTCGGAGTGCTTTCAGCATAAACCGTTACCGGAAGAGGCTTTTTAGCAGCTTCTTTGATCACTATCCCGCCTTTCTCAAGGTAATTCCTGAGCTGGTCCGCCACTTCTTCTTCCACGTCTTTCCATTCTACAATATCGTATTTTTCAACGGCAATGAAGTTTTGTGCTATATAGACTTTTTTCACAAAAGGAAGGTAAAACAACTGCTGGGCAAGCGGTGAATTCGCCGCTTCGTCAATAT
Source organism: Salegentibacter sp. (assembly GCA_049589035.1). Taxonomy (GTDB): domain Bacteria; phylum Bacteroidota; class Bacteroidia; order Flavobacteriales; family Flavobacteriaceae; genus Salegentibacter_A. The sequence goes on along the minus strand of JBAWAB010000204.1, from coordinate 4,058 downwards.
TATTGAATTCAAAACTCTGGTGTTGTGTGAGAAACCTGTTGGTGTCAAATTTGATGATCGCAGGTTTGTCAGTATGCTGTATTTCGATTGTGAGATTATCCATAACTAAAATTTTCGCAAAAGTACTAAAGAAAACTGATCTAATCTATATCTTTACATTTCTAATGGGGCAAAGATCTATTTCAATCACTTCTGTTTCAGGTAATCTGAAAACAGTAAAAATTCCCTTCCCGATGTGGAAGCTAATGCCGGTATTCTTTTTTTTCTTTTACTCCTTAGGTGTAACTTCCCAGGAGGTTATTCCAACCTATTCTGATTACCTTACCGATAATCTTTATTTGTTGCATCCTTCAATGGCTGGTGCTGCCAATATCAACCAGATCCGCCTTACAGCGAGGCAGCAGTGGTTCGACGTAGAAGATGCGCCAAGCTTACAAACGCTGAGCATTAATGGAAGAGTGACAGATAAAGTGGGGCTGGGAGCGATCCTGTTTAACGACCGCAACGGGAATTATTCCAAAAAAGGGGTTTACGGCACCTTTGCCTATCACCTGATGTTCTCCCGTAGCAACGCGAATCTTAATCAGTTGTCCTTCGGAATTAGTGGCGGCATTATTCAGCACCGCCTGGACGTGAGCAACTTCACCGAATATGATCCTCTTCTTGGCGGAAATGAGTCGGATTACTACGCCAACATGGATTTCGGAATTTCCTATTATTACCTCGATTTCTATGCGCATTTTGCAGCGAAGAACCTGGTGAGTGTCAAACGCAGTTTGTTTTATTCTGATGCGGTGCCCAGTAACCAGCGAAAATACCTCTTTTCAAGCGGCTACGTTTTTAATAAAGCTCATAGTGACTGGAGCTTTGAACCCTCTGTGCTTTTTCAAATGCGGGAGCAAACCGATGAGAAATTCGTCGATCTTAATATAAAAGCCTATAAAGATGTCGATTTTGGACAATTTTTCGGGGGTATTTCCTATCGGAACAGCTTCGAGGGCGCGGAATATACTACCGACGGCGACAAGGTAAAAAGCCAGAAACTGCGTTATATTACGCCTTTTCTGGGGCTGGAATATCAGCGGTTTGTCTTCGGTTATACCTTTTCCTATCAGTTCAATTCCGTGGTTTTAAGTAACAATGGTTTTCATCAGCTTACCCTGGGCTATAACTTCGGAAAAAGTCGTGAACGTTACGATTGCGAATGTCCTGCGATCAATTAAAAATCCAGATACGAGACGGCATAATCATTCTCTGAAGCTTTTATTAAATCAGAGAGTATCGCGGGATTCGCATTGGTGTAAAACTGCGGCTTTCGGTCTTCAGAAGTATTTTTTTCGGCCAAAAGATTTCTCTGCATAAGCACCATTTTGGTCTGTCTTGCCACCGCTTCTCCCGAGTCGATAATCTGCACATCGGCAGGAAGGATCTTTTTTAGTAGCGGCACCAGGTAAGGATAATGGCTGCAACCCAGTACGAGATAATCAATCTTCTCAAGAAGCATGGGTTCCAGCAGTCTTTCCAGCAGGAATTGCGTTTCGGGTGCATCTTTCTTTCCGCTTTCGATAAGCTCCACAAGGCCGTTTCCTTCCACTTCTATGACACTGATGTTCTGGGCATACAATTCCGAAGTTCGTGTAAATAGCGCGCTTGTAAGGGTACCTTTGGTGGCAAGGATACCTATAGCTTCGGTCTTCGAATTAAGAGCTGCGGGTTTGATGGCGGGTTCGATTCCTATAAAGGGAACATCGTAGGAAGCGCGAAGTTCGCTGATGGCGTTTGTGGTGGCGGTATTGCAGGCAACTACCACTGTTTTACAACCCATTTCCAAAAGACGCTCGGTGTTCTTCCGGCTAAGGCGGATGATCTCGGGAATCGGTTTTTTTCCGTAGGGAGCATTTTTACTATCGGCCAGGTAAATGGTCTTTTCCGCAGGAAGTAATTGATGGATCTCTTTCCAGATGGAAGTTCCTCCTACGCCAGAGTCAAAAATGCCAATCGGATCTGAAGCTTGCATATACACAAAAATAAAAACTGCGCGGGATTGCCGCGCAGTTTCATAAATTTATTTGAAACGGAAATTAAATTCCCAGTTCTTTCTTTACGTCAGGCATCAGGTCGTAACCATCAGCAAGGATCACTCCGCTTCCGGTAGTTGAATCTAATACGTAGTCGTAACCTTTAGCTCTTGCCACTTTCTGGATAGCAGTTCTTGCTTTTTCCATGATAGGCTTCATCAGGTCAACTTGTTTCTTTTGAAGATCCTGCCTTGCTTTCTGGCTGTGCTCCTGGATTCTTTGTTGGGTAGCCTGAAGTTCATTAGCTCTCTTTGCATTCTCTTCTTCAGTCTTCGTGTCGGCTTCAGACTGGTAACGTTGCATAGTTCCCTGCGCTTCAGTAAGCATATCCTTGATCTCAGCATCGTAGGTCTTCTGAAGCTTGTCAAGCTGGTCCATAGCGTTCTGGTAAGAAGGCATAGCCTCTATAAGATCCTGAACTGCAATGTGAGCAACTTTAGACGACTGCGCATTCGTGAAAGCGGTAGCACCGAAGGTTAAGGCTAAAGCTATAAAAAGTGTTTTAAATTGTTTCATGTTTAATTGTTGTTAAGTGTTTAAAGTATTTAGGATTATTATTTAGTTTATTGTGTCCTTTTGTTGCCTTGCGGCTTCTATGGAATCTTTGCGCTCTTGCCGCTCTTTCAGGATTTTTGCCCTGCGGGCTTCGAATTCCTTTTGCCTGGCCTCGCGAATAGAGTCCCTTGTTCTTTTTCTTTCTTCGATGAGCCTTTCGCGCTCCGATTTCTGTTCCTCGATCGCCTGCTCCCTGGCTTCGACCTGTTGGTCTTCTTCCACAGTTCGGTTTTCGGCATTTTCGAGCTCCTTTATTTCCTGTTTCGATTCCAGTTGCTGCCGGTTCGAAGCCCGGTTGATACTTCTAAGCACCTGATCACTTACATCGAATTGTCTGTCGGCATAAATCATACCAACTTCTGAAGTTCGGTCAAAAATAAAGTCGAAATTCCTGTTTTTAGCTATCTCCTGAATAGCTGCGAATACCTGATCCTGGATTGGCTTTACCAGCTGTTTCTTCTGAATTATATAGTCACCATTGGGCCCGAAGCGATTCTGCTGATATTCCGTCGCCTGCTTTTGAAGATAAGCGATCTCTTCTTCACGTTCCTCGATTAATTCGGGGGTAAGCAGCGCTCGTTCATTGTCAAGTTGGGTCTTTTTAGCGTCTATTTCGTCTTTCTTTTTTTGTGCTTCTTCTTTCCACTGCTGAACTTTAGCTTCAAGTTGTGCAGACGCCTGCTGGTAATCCGGAACATTTTCCAGAATGTATTCCATATCCACATATCCCACACGAATGGATTTCTGTGCCTGGATACCCAGGCTGGCGAAGAGGAGAGCTATGAAGAGAGTTCTGATTTTCATCCGGACTAAGATAGAAAATATCGTGCCAATTTAAAATTGTTGGCCAATTATGAAATGCGTTTCCCAGCCATTAGGTCCGGTTGAACCTGGAACTGGATCGAAACCATATCCGAAATCAATTCCCAGAAGACCAAAGGCAGGCATAAAGATCCTGATCCCGGCTCCGGCCGATCTGTTTAATTGAAACGGGTTAAAGTCTCTGAAATTGTCATACGAAGCACCTCCTTCCAGGAAGGTAAGGGCGTAAATAGATGCCGAAGGCTTCAGGGTGATAGGGTATCGCAATTCCAGTGAGTATTTGTTGTAAATGGTCGCTCCGTCATCGGCGCTGGCCTGGCTTAGGGAAGTCCTGTCCAGAGGGATTAGCGACTGGTTTGGATAACCACGTAGCTGAATAGTCTCTCTGCCGTCAAGGCTGTAAGACCCAAGGCCGTCTCCTCCAAGGTAGAAGCGCTCAAAAGGAGGAATTCCGCGTTTGTTGTTATAGGCTCCCAGGAATCCGTATTCTGCAAGGGTCTTAAGAACCAGTTTATCGTAAATCTTGGTATACCAGGCGCCGCTGAATTTAACCTTGTAAAATTCAAGCCATTTGAATTTTTCCTGGTCAATTTTCCCCTGATC
>JBAWAB010000203.1:0-1514 GCA_049589035.1 Salegentibacter sp. | reverse complement strand
GCGTATTCAGAATAATCAGGAAAATCGGGATCAGAATAATTGCAAAGATCAAACCTGCTGATGGATTCGCTTTGTTGCCGGTAACTTCCTCTTCATCAAAATGTATCGGTTTTGCATTGATCTTTTTTGAAATATACCTTCCGAAGAGAGGTCCGCCCATGATTGCCGCCGGCAAACCCGCGATAAAACCGAAGAGTATCACCCAGCCCAGATCGGCTCCAAGAATATCGGCTACAGCTATAGGTCCGGGCGTGGGCGGAATAAAAGCATGGGTTATAGCCAAACCTGCCAGTAGAGGAATCGCGTATAAGAGCAAAGATTTTCCGGTACGCTCGCTTAATGCAAATGCGACCGGCACCAGAATGATGAAGGCGACATCAAAAAACACCGGAATTGCTACTACAAAGCCTGTGATCATCATCGCCCAGGGCGCCCTTTTTTCGCCGGTCTTTTTCAGCAGATAGGCGGCCAAACCTTCAGCTCCACCCGACTGCTCGAGGATTCCGCCAAATAAAGCACCTAGCCCTACGACCGTGGCAACAAATCCAAGCGTGCTGCCCATACCCTCTTTCATGGTTTCCAGAATTTCTGTGGCAGGCATGCCTGCCATTACGCCTACAGCAATGCAAACGATCAACAAAGAAAGAAAAGCCTGGATCTTTAATTTTAGGATAAGGAACAGCAATAAGCCTATTCCCAGCAGAACGGCAGCCAGTAACCCGAAATCCATTAGCTTTCAGAGTTCCATTGGGAATGAAAGAACTCTCCCCGTGGTTTATCGGTACGCTCGTAAGTGTGCGCCCCAAAATAATCGCGCTGCGCCTGTATCATGTTCGCCGAAGATTGTTCCGAAGTAAAACTCAACAGATAATTCACGGCTGCCGAACTCACCGGCATGGGAAAACCTGCATTAACTGCTTCCCTGACACTCTTCTGTAACGGGATCTTATTTTCCCCAATTTCGGCAACTATTTTAGGATGCAGCAATAGATGTGATGAAGAATTATTACGGAAAAGCCCAACCAGTTCTTCCATAAAACCGGAGCGGATGATGCAGCCGTTGGTCCAGATTCGGGCAATTTCCGAAAGATTAAGGTTCCAATTATATTCTTTGGAAGCTGCCGCCAAAAGATCGAAACCTATTGCGTGGTTGATGATGCTCGCAGTTTTATACGCCCTGAAAAGCTGTCTCTTATCTTCTCGATTGTTGGAAGCTTCTGTAGTTCCAAAATTATATTTCTTTGCGGCCTCTACCCTTTCTTCTTTCCTCCCGGAAATATTTCTGGCCATGACCGCGGCCGTAATCGTGTCAAAAGGCACTCCCAGTTCGAGGGCAGCATTGGTAGACCAACCGCCGGTTCCCTTCTGTTTTGCAGCATCGAGCACCTTATCGATCAGGAATTCTCCTTCTTCTTTTTTCCGTAGGATATCGACTGAAATCTCCAGTAAAAAGCTTTTCATTTCTTTATTCCAGTCTTCGAAAATTGCAGCGATCTCTTCAGGTGCCATTCCGG
>JBAWAB010000202.1:0-2284 GCA_049589035.1 Salegentibacter sp. | reverse complement strand
ACACATGAAGTTAGCATAGTTGCCGATAATACCGTTAATGCTAATGTTTTTCTCATTTTCATAATATTTAGTTTTATGCTCTTTAAGAGTTTTGACATGCGAGCAATAGATTAAATACTATAATAATGCCATGACCCCTGCTTCCACTTCAGGGGAAGTGTGGATGGGTGGGGCTTTTAGAAAAATTCAAGAGAATATTCGATTGCCATAATTCCTTATTTCAGAAGGGACTAAACGGTAATTTCATATTTACAATGACTCTTGAACTGCTCGAAAAAAAACGGAATATTTTAGGAATTCGACTTTCTTGGAAAATATCAGAAGGTCATAGAATGTGTGGAATTTCTCCTCAAAGTGTGGAATTGCACAGGAGTTTTTCTTCGGAAATCTCTTCTACGGAAGTCTTCTCCACCCTTAATTTCGTTCTTTTTGAGGGCATGAAGAACCCTTGGGTGCAGACTTAGCAAGATTTTATCATCTGAATTTAACAGAAGTTTATCAATTTTAACTAGAATATAAACAGGTGAAACTTCATATTACAAAACCTATGCGATAACTTTGAATTTGAACCTATATTGACTTTGAAGAATAACAAGCACAAGATTATAAAAGCTCTTAAGATCCTCGGAAAAATCATCGGGGGTATTTTAATTTTACTCATCCTTATCCTACTTTTTATCAGGAGTCCCTGGGGACAAGGGATCATAAAGGATAAGTTCATATCTTCCATCTCCAATAAGACCAATACCGAATTAAGTGTTGACAAGCTCTTCATTAATTTCGCGGGAAACCTCCAGCTAGACGGCCTTTATGCTGAAGACAAAAAAGGGGACACCCTTATATATTCCAAAAGCCTGGAGGCCGATATCGATCTTTGGCCTCTCATACAGGGCAGTGCTTTTTCTATAGATAATCTCGATTGGGAAGGCGTTACCGCCAATATTAGCCGGAAAGATTCGGTGGAGGGCTATAATTACCAATTTCTGATGGATGCCATAATTCCTTCAGATACTACAAGTACTCCTAAGGATACCACCTCAACAATGGCCTTCAATATTGGCAGTGTTGATCTTAAGGATGTAAAACTTAACTACGACGATAAGGTGAGCGGGATCGATAGCAAATTGAACCTGGGAAAACTCTCCCTCGAAATGAACAAATTTGACCTGGATAAGATGGACTTCCGCGTAGACAATGCAGAGCTCAGCAATACCAGGTTCCGCTATGTGCAAACCAAACCTTTTCCCGATACGCCACCAAAAGAAAAAACACCCATGCCTTATTTAGTGGTAGATAAACTTGCCTTGAACGATGTTAAGGCATACTATGAATCTCAACCCGATGGCATATTGCTCGACAGTGATCTTCAGCATTTTGTAGCTGAAATGCCGCTGGCCGATCTTCCGAATAACACCATTAAGTTGAACCAAATCACCCTGAATAATTCTGACATTCTGGTGAAAACTACTACTCAGGAAAAGGCTTCAGGATCGGCAAAAATTGACAGCACCGCATCTGCAGGAATATGGCCTGAATACACCCTAACAGTCGACAATATCGACCTTGAGAATGATAATATCAGGTATTTTGCAGACAGCGCCGAAGTAAAAAAAGGCGAGTTTAATCCGAATGCTTTGGCCTTCCAGGATCTTAATCTGCAGGCAAAAAACCTTTATCTGAAGAACAAAACAGCGGGCGCCAACATCCAAAAACTAAATTTCAGCGAAGGCTCCGGAATAGACCTCAACAAGCTGGCAGTGGAGCTGCAGGCAAATGATGATTCGTTCAGCGTGAACGGGCTTGATCTTGCCGTGAACGGGAACAAGCTGAAAGGAGAGCTGGCAGTGCAATATGATTCGCTTCAGCAGTTCGTTGATCATCCCGAAAAGGCGAAAATGGCGCTGGATCTTCCCGAGATAAAATTGGATATCCGCGATATTTATCGTTTTCAGCCTTCCCTTCAGCAAAATCCGTATATGCAAAGTCTCGGAAAAAAGACTATCAACGGCAGCCTTACTGCTTCGGGAATTATGTCAAAAATAGATATTTCCCGGGCTAATTTTAACTGGGGAGCGAGTACAAGACTCGCGGCGCAGGGAGTGGTGAAGAATGCTACCAATCCCGATGCACTGGCCTTCGATTTTCCCCAATTTCAGCTTAGTTCTACCAAATCTGATCTTGGGCAGTTCCTGGATGAAGCGCAACTGGGAATCGACCTTCCGCAGCGGGTGAAAATAACGGGGAATTTCAGCGGTACGCCTGAAGATATGAAAGCCGACGCTTA
>JBAWAB010000201.1:0-3471 GCA_049589035.1 Salegentibacter sp. | reverse complement strand
TATCCATACCTGCAGCGAGGCCCACCGGATTTTTGAATTTCAGCCCGAAAACCTCCCGCTCCAGCCGCGGATCTTCCACGCAGAATTTCTTCTTCATCAAAGCTGGAACTCCTGGAATTTTGAAGCTATTCCGGAGCATCCTAAAGGTGAAATAGTGGATCTTTTCGGGATCACATTTGAAAAGCAGGGGGCGAATAAGTGATTTGTACATAATGGCAGGTTTGTGCAAAAATAGGTTAATTACCAGAATGATAAAGAATTTAAGAGGGTCTTTACCCACTGCCCCTTTATGTTCAGAAGTTGATTAAATACAAAAAGAGCAGCCGGTTGGCTGCTCTTTCAATCCCTAATTTCTAATTGGCTACTTCAAATCCAGGCTTAGCCTTGCAAACAGGAATCTTCCGGCCACCCCGAACTGCTGGGCTCTTCTGGACCAGTCGAATCTTCCCGAACTGCGGTTCCCATATTCTTCCTTGGCCCTATCGGGATATATATCGAATAAATTGTTCGCTCCTACAGTGAGAGTGATCGCATCTGTGGCTTTATACCCCACAGATAAATCGGTCACTATTTTGGGGCTAAACACCTGTTGATTGGCCAGGGTATTTACCGCCTCGGTTACTTCCCCAAAATAAACATTTCTCAAAAACACATTAAATTTACCAGCCGTGAGGCTGTTACTCAGGTTTATTTTGGTTCTTGGTACAGCTTCTTCCAGATATACACGACTGTCTTCAGGGAAATAAGTATCTACTAAACCTGCTCTTTCTAAGATATCTGAAGCCTGCACCGGCCCCACCTTTTTAGTTTTGGAAAGAGTGGCGGCAAGATCTGATCTTAACTGGACACCGTTGCCGAAGAAAGCCTTTTGGGTAAGCACCAGGTCAACTCCTTTAGACTCGGTATTTATAGCATTGGCAAAGAAAGAAGCTGCTGTTGCATTCGCCTGTGAAAGCAGGTTATCCAACTCTGTACCAGTGCCGGGCCCCTGGAATTGACCAGTATATACAATTCTGTCATCAATAGCTACAAAGTACCCATCTACCGTAAGTGAGATATTCGCATCAGGGATCTGTGCTGTGAATCCAAGGCTTATGCTCTTGGAGGTTTCTTCTTTTAACTTCGGAATCCCGAGAAGATGAGCGGCCCGGCTGTCATTTGAGAAGGTTCCAACTTCCTGAGGATCTCCATTATTATCAAATATGGTAGAAGTTGAATTGAAGTAAAGCTGATGCAAAGAAGGCGCACGAAAACCGGTATTTGCCGCTGCACGAATATTAATATTATCGGTGAGTTTATATCTCGTAGATACCTTGAAGTTAATGGTGGAACCAAAATCAGAGTAATCCTCAAAACGAGTAGCAAAGGTCATTAAGAAAGCCGTGGTAATATCGGCCTCTACATCAAAATAACCGGCAATACTGCTACGCTGCCTGGAGAGTTCATTTTTAGGACTAAAGCCTGGAAAAACCTGAGAACCTCCGGGACGTGCATTTCCGAAGAAATCGGTTGCCGGTTGTTGATCTGCCCTGGTAATTACATCCCCATTTTCGGTATATTGCTCATAAGAAGCGCGTTCGCCGGCTACAATTTCATAAGTCTCAAGACGGTGCTCAGCTCCAAAAGCCAGGTTAAGGCCCTCCATAATATCCTCGAACAAACGGGAAACATCAAGATTAGTAGTATTTTGAGCAAAAGAAAAGCCCCCGGCATCGAAAGTAGTAGGTGAGGAACTTTCCATAGAAGCGTTAGAGGTATTAGAAATAAGATACATAAACTGATTTCTACCCCAGGTATTACTAAAATCCACATCCCAATCGCTTATCACCCCACGAATCCCAATGGCTACAGATTTATCATTGATCTTCGAGTTGATTTCGGGTAAAAAACCATTGATATAAATAGGCGTATAGGTCCTGCTTTGGTTAGGCAAGCGATAAAAGCCGGCAGAATTCCCCCTTCGGGAACTAATCCCCGCAAAGGAATATACTTCGGTCCCATTATCGTCCAGGGGTAAAGACATATTGGCAAATAACCTACCTCCCCTGAGAGCCGATTGACCAACCCGCATGTTGAAATCGCTGCGCACAAGTCCGCGAGCATCAAGTTCATCTCCAGTTACATCAAAATCTAAAAGTGACTGTAGCGTTTCCCTGTCTGAAGCATTGCTTATTTCCTGCTTTAAATCTGAACTAAAATAAGATACATTCTGTGCAAACTGCTGTATCTGTTCATTTGTCAAGGAAGAAATATCTGCCCCGCTATTGCTGGCCACGCGCTCTATGGCATTATAGCCATTAAAGATCGAGCCTTCCCATTCCTTCATTCGGTTATAATCCTGGCGATAATCAAAATCTCCAGCAAAAGTAATAGAACCTCCGTTATCACCTAGCGGAATACCATAGCTGGCGGCCACATTTACGGTTTCACCGTCAACGCCTCCGGTCTGTTCATTGGAATATTTTGAAAAGTTTGCGCCAGTAGTGACATCCAGATTCAGTTCATTGACATCATCCTTTAAAACTATATTGATAACCCCAGCAATAGCATCTGACCCATATTGAGCCGCAGCCCCATCCCTAAGCACTTCAATTCTTTGAATAGCCGCAGCAGGAATAGCATTCAGGTCGGTACCCACGCTACCTCTACCAAAGGTTCCATTTACATTTACCAGCGAGGAATTATGCCTTCTTTTCCCATTTATAAGCACCAAAACCTGATCTGGTCCCAACCCCCTGAGAGAGGCAGGATCAATATGGTCTGTACCATCAGAAATCGTTTGGGTGTTTGAAGAAAATGAAGGTGCCACATAGTTCAACATCTGGTTAAGATTTACCTGTGGCAAGGCGGTAGACATTTCCTTTACATCCAGCACATCTATGGGAACGGTAGATTCGACTACAGTCCGGCTGCGGTTCCTGGAACCCACCAGCACCACCTCGCTCAGCGCCATTCCCGAAACCATTGTTACATTGATCTCTTTCTGGTCTATTTCTACCTCCCGGGCGTCATAACCCACAAAAGTAAATACCAGGGTTTGGCCCAAAGAGGCTTCGAGTGAATACTTCCCATCAAAATCAGTAATAGTTCCCCTGTTCGTTCCTTTAATCGCGACAGATACTCCTCCCAAAGGTTGGTCATTTTCGTCCACAACGGTTCCGTTAACTTCCTGAATTTGTCCCTGGACCACCCAACCCATAAAAAGAAAGCATAACATCAAGTATTTTTTTATCATAATAAATTGTTTAGTTTTTTAAATATACATTAATTTAACTAACAATATATTATAACTTAATCACCCTGAGCGTTAAAACTTTAATTTATACTTATTTCAGAAGCCAGCTGCAGTATCATCTCCCCTCCGGTCGGCGCCTCCTTCCATTCTTCCATGAGGAAGCATAAGAATGGCATCCACTTTACCGATCACCGTAGATTCCCCTACATTGATATTATAGCCTTTCTTCTGAAGCG
>JBAWAB010000200.1:0-4431 GCA_049589035.1 Salegentibacter sp. | reverse complement strand
CTACTTTATGTCGGCCTATAATTGTTGTCATAATGTGTGGTTAGTTTTTAGTTTAAATTATAATTATATAAGTTTTCCTTTACCGGCTTGAATTTTATATGCAAATCATTAACTGCCAATTGGTTTTATAGACGATATGAGGGGTGTTAACAGGCATTTTGTAATTAAGCATTAGGCTTAAATTACTAACCGCATAAGTTTCATTGCTCAACAAATAATTTTTGCCGTGCAAGCCAGAAATTGTGGCTGCTTTAAAAATGGCATTTGCAACATCTTCAACATCAGCAATAGCCATAGGAATGTCATTATCGTAAAACATCTGGATAAAGGAATTGGGCGCTATTTTGTTTTTGAGAGGAGGGGTAAAAAAAGATTCATTTTTCCCATCCGGAATTTCCAGGATCCCATAGCTCGCGATTACCTCCACGAGTGCCGGAGGCGGTAAATAACTCAAGGGTTCTGTCATTATAATGTAACCTAGTTTTAGTAATTAGCACTGGAAAAAGAAGTTCTGTCTCTTCCAGTCATGAACCTTTTAGATTAAATTGCCAGTGTTTCTTACCCTATCCTGGAGAAGTGCCAGTTAAAAAGGAAAGAAATTAAATAAGCAATGAATCCGGCATGGAAAAAATACAAAAAGGGTAGTTTGGGGATGTAAAGGTTTTAGCAATTTAAGCAATTTTTTGAAATTAGTTAACTTGTTATCAGTTAATTAGGAGGGGGCTTATTTTTTATTGAAATAAAAAGGACAAATCAAAGACGAAAACCTTAAAAATACAGGCCCTAGTAAAAATCGGAATATTATTCCAGCATATTTGTTTCGATTTCCCAGTTTTCCACATGATCATATAAAAGCATCCTGATTTTCTTTTTTAGTACAAGATGTTCAAAGCTAGCTGCTACAATGGGAGATGTAGGGCGCTTATGGTAATTTGTGAAAAACGAGTGAAAAATCCCTGCAGTTCTAATTTCAGAGCGGTTGACATCCCATTAACTTTGTTTAGAAATTCTAAGGGAACCCAGTACCACAAATCCGAATCCCGCGAAGAGCATCAGGTGGAAAAGGAAAAGTCCAAAATCATTCAGCAGAAAAGCGCTGATCAGGGCAAATCCAAAATACACCCACAGAGCGGTTTCTATCAGGAGATTAAATGAAAATTTCTCTTTCACATACTTATTGCCTTGCCACGAATCCTTCAGCGAATTGATGTTGAATTTCGGAGTTCTAATAAATTCTGATTTCTTTCCGAAGTGGCCTTCTAAAACAGCCATCGAATTATGAACAGAGAAGCCCATGGCTACCGAGAAAAAAGTAAGGAACATTCCGATGAAACTAAAGAAGCTTTTCCAGCCGTTTCCGTGGATCCTGGCGTAGGCGATATAGTAACAGCAAAAGAAAATAAGGGTGCTGATGGTGAAAAAGCCCAGAAGATTGAAATACCAGCCAAACCGGGGATCGTGATTTTTTATATACAAAACAGGCACACTTAGCACGGCAAGCAGCAGCACGACGAGGAACATGCTCGAATTCAAAAGGTGGAAAAAAGCGTGGAATTTCGTCCCGAAGGAAACCGATTTATCCTTCACTATTTTCATGTAATTCTTTCTGAAGTTCTCTGCGGCACCCTTATTCCACCGGAATTGCTGGGAACGGGCAGCGCTAATAATAACCGGAAGTTCTGCCGGAGTCTCTACCTCTTCCAGGTATTTGAACTGCCATTTTTTTAGCTGGGCACGATAACTCAGGTCGAGATCTTCGGTTAAAGTATCACCGCTCCAGTTTCCGGCGTCCAGGATACATTCCTTGCGCCAGATGCCCGCGGTGCCGTTGAAGTTGATAAAGTGCCGCCCAAAGTTCCTGCCGGTCTGTTCCAGGATAAAATGAAAGTCGAGCGCAAAAGCCTGAATTTTGGTCAGCAGGGAATAATCCCGGTTGAGGTGTGTCCAGCGGGTCTGTACTACGCCAATTTCAGGATTCTTAAAATAAGGAACGGTTTTCTTCAGCCAATCTTTTTTCGGCATAAAATCGGAATCGAAAATGGCGATAAACTCGCCTTTGGCCGTTTTCAGGCCTTCTTTTAGAGCGCCCGCCTTAAAGCCGCTCCTGTTGTTTCGCCGGAGATGCTGAATATCAATACCCTTCCGCTTTAATTTTTCTGTTATTTCAGCGATTTTGGCAACCGATTCGTCGGTGGAATCATCTAAAACCTGGATCTCCAGTTTTTCACGAGGATAATCGATTTCAGCAATATTCCGAAGCAGGCGTTCCACCACGTAGAGTTCGTTGTATAGGGGCAGCTGAATGGTGACCCCAGGAATTTCCCCAGGCACTGAAAGGTCGAATTTCGCAGAATGGTCGGGTTCTTTCTTTGCTTTCAGGTAATTCAACAGCAAGTGCAGCTGCGAAAGGCTGTAGAGAAAAATGAGCAGCAGCGCCAGACTGAATATGAGGATGATGGCAAAATTCATCATTTAAAGCTGTATTTGAAAATCCATCCTAAGATCTTGACCCCTGCAAAGATAGCACCTTTAATAGTTCCTGAAACTTTTGATACGCCAATGCGGTTCTTGTAATGCACGGGCACTTCGGTGTAGGAATAGCCCTTTTTGATGGCCTTCAACTGCATTTCTACGGTCCATCCATAGGTCTTGTCTTCCATGTTCAGCGCCAGGAGCTTGTCGTATTTTATGGCGCGGAAAGGACCAAGATCAGAGAAATTGGCTCCGAAAAAAAGCTTCATCAGGCTTGTGGCTAACCAATTTCCGAAGATCTGCGGGAAGGTCATCGAGCCTTTTTCCCGCCACTTCTTCACCCTTGCACCAATCACCAGATCGATATTCTTTTGGACGATTGGCGCGATGATTTCTTTCATCTCTGAAGGATAATCGCTGAAATCCCCGTCAAGAAAAACAATAATTTCAGGTTTCTGAGGCTGTTTTGAGATATAGTCCATTCCCTTCAGGCAGGCATAACCATAGCCTTTCCTGCTTTCAACCAAAACCGTAGCTCCTGCCGCTTGGGCGTTGGCCTCAGTAGCATCGGTAGAATTGTTGCTTACCACGATGATTTCATCTACGAAATCGGGAATTTCAGCAATGACTTTCGCGATGGAATCCTCTTCGTTATAGGCTGGAATAATGACTTTTATCTCGGGCGGCATTAAATTCTGAAATTGCTGTTCTTCTCAACAAATTAAAGGCTTTAGACTGAGATTAGTGGCTTTTTTGATTGATTAAAACCAGCAGGTCCACATCATTCCCCAGCAAAACTTCTTCAGAATTGATCCGGCCTTCGGGTGCGCCATTTTCGAGTTTCAGCACGCCCCTTGGACAAACTGCAGAACAAATTCCGCAGCCAACACAACTGGAGCGCACAATATTCTGCCCTTTCTGGGCATAAGCACGCACGTCGATGCCCATTTCACAATAAGTGGAGCAGTTTCCGCAGGAGATACATTGCCCGCCGTTAGTGGTGATGCGGAAGCGGGAAAAAAGCCTTTGCTGCATTCCGAGAATGGCAGCCATGGGACAACCAAAACGACACCAGACACGGCTGCCGAAGATTGGATAAAAGCCAACGCCAATTACTCCGGAGAACACGGCGCCAATAAGAAAGCCGTACCATTCGCGTAGCATGTATCCCGGAAAGAAGAAGATATTATAGTTACTGCTGAAATAATTGAGGGCGATAATGAAAAGGATAATGGCCAGGTAAGCAACGGCGCCGTATTTAGCATCTTTCGCAAGTTCCTTTCGCTTAAAGATCATGATCAGGCTGAAAAGCAACGTGAGAAAACCCGCCGATCCCCACAGAAAAGCATCTTTTCCAAGCCAATAATGGGCGCCCTCCTGCCCAAGATAGGAGTAGACCACGGCAATGGTCATGACGATCACAAACACCAATACGCTATGGATGACCCAGCGTTCGACCTTCCAGGCGAAAAGAGATTTATCTGAAAGTTGCCGAAAGGGATCGCCGGCAGTTTCTGCAAGTCCGCCGCAACCACAAACCCAGGAGCAATACCAGCGTTTACCGTATTTGTAGGTGAGGATGGGAGTGATCACGAAAATGGCCAACAGGCCAAAGATGAGCATGAGGAATCCGAGATTTCCTGCGGAAAGAAATGAGTCCACACGATAGTCTGAAAATAGGTCATAATTCAGTGGCCAGATATTGGCGGGGTTGAAATACGGTTCATTCAGCCTTGCCAGGATTTCCGGAATCAGGAAAGCAAAGCCCAGTTGAAAGAACATGACCGAAAAGGTGCGGATGATCTCGTAGCGGTTGTGCCGGTATTTCAGGATGAATTTGTAACCAAAGATCAGAATTGCCAGCGTGTATAGAGTTCCGTAGACGAACCATTGGCTGGCGGGATTTCCGTTGATGAGTTTACTGAGCGGATCAAAAAGAGCGATCAACCCTGAATTTTC
>JBAWAB010000199.1:0-4652 GCA_049589035.1 Salegentibacter sp. | reverse complement strand
TTGATGAAGGAAACCTCAGCGAGATACGGAGCAAAAAAGCCGAATTGAGTGAGCAACAGAGTGAACTGAGTTCCAAGATCGACAAACTGGATGAAGCGATCAAAGAGCTGGATCCAAACCGCAATCTTACCCTTGTTACCACCACCAAAGTGACAGACGCTCTCTTTAAACATTATGCTGAAGTACAAGGCGATGTGGCAACCGATCAAAACATCATCATTTACCCGGAGTTTTCAGGAGTGCTGGAACAGGTAAAGGCAGAAGAGGGTGAACACGTTCAAAGAGGCCAGACTCTTGCGGTCATTGATGACGGAGGCCTTGAAAGCCAACTGGCACAACTTCAGGCACAGGAGACTTTGGCTCAAACCACTTTTGAGCGACAAAAGCGACTATGGGAGCAGAATATTGGTTCAGAAATGCAATACCTTCAGGCAAAGACCAATTACGAATCGGTTAAAAATTCCGTAGACCAGCTAAAATCACAACTTGCTAAAACGGTGGTAACCGCTCCTTTCAGCGGAATCATTGACGAGGTAATCAGCGATCAGGGACAGGTGGTGAATCCGGGACAAAATCAGCTCTTCAGGCTTGTAAGCCTTGACAATATGTACATTGATGCCGATGTGCCCGAAACCTATCTCAATTCCATCGAAAAAGGCACCGATGTAAAAGTACAGATTGGTTCTATCGGAAAAGAATTTCATGGAAAAGTCAGCCAGGTAGGGAATACTATTAATCCCGGCAACAGAACCTTCAACGTGCGGATTAGTATTCCGAATTCAAAAGGCCTTGTAAAACCCAACCAGATCGCCACCATTAAACTGAATGATTATTCGGCTAAAAATGCTGTTGTGATTCCCGAAAATGTGGTTCAGCAAAACGCAAGAGGCGAAAGCCTGATTTATGTGATCGGTAAAAAAACCAGTGACAGTACCGGATTTGCACAAAAGACCGTGGTGGAGACGGGCCGCGTATACAACGACAGTATTGAGGTGAAGAGCGGACTGGAACCGGGACAAACCCTGATCCTGGAAGGCGGAAAAGGCTTGCGTGACGGACAAGAGGTAGAAATAAGAAACTAAGCAAGAATGAACAAAATAGACAAGGAATTTAAAATTTCTTCCTGGGCCATTGATAATAAAATGACGGTGTATGTAATCATCGCCATTATCATGGTAGGAGGATTATTTTCTTACTACAACATGCCCCGCGAAGCCTTTCCGGAGATCGTAGGCACCAATATATATGTAAGTTCCATCAACCCGGGAAATTCTGCAGAAGATGTAGAAAAGTTCATCACCGAGCCTCTTGAAGAGGAATTCACCGATGTGGCGGGCATTAAGCAGATCACCTCTACTACGCTTCAGGATTATTCGCTCGTGGTAGTGGAATTTGAGGAAGATGTGAGCGTTGAGGCTGCCAAACAACAAATAAAAGATAAGGTTGACCAGGTAAAAGCTGCCACCACCTGGCCCACCCTGGACAATGGCGCCAAAGTGGAGCCGAATGTTTTTGACCTGAAGATCTCAGAAGAACAACCCATTCTGAATATCAACCTCACCGGCGACTATCCCGTACAAAAGTTGAAAGATTATGCCGAATATCTTCAGGACAAGATCGAGCTGCTGCCAGAGATCAAAGAGGCCAGTATTCGGGGAGCCGAAGATATGGAGGTCGAGATCGCGGTAGATGCACATAAGATGGCCGCTTCCGGAGTGAGCTTTCAGGATATAATCAGCGCCGTTAGCCTGGAGAACAAAACCATCTCGGGTGGTAATATTGTAACCAGTGGAGTTCAGAAAAACATTAGGATTATCGGCGAAATTGATGATCCCAAAGAGCTCGAAAATGTCGTGGTGAAGCATGAAGACGGCACCACTTTTCTTAAAGACATTGCCGAAGTGCGTTTCCAGGAGAAGGATCCTACTACCTATGCCCGCGAATACGGAAAACCCGTGGTGATGCTTGATGTGAAGAAACGCGGTGGCAAGAACATGATCGAGGCGGTGAACAAAATCAAGGAAATTGTAAAAAAAGAGCAGAAAGATTACCTGCCTGAAGATCTTGATATTTCTTTAAGCAATGACCAGTCTACCAAAACCCAGACGCAGGTTGATGACTTGGTGAATAACATCATTTTTGGGGTGATCTTGGTGGTTTTGGTGTTGATGTTTTTCCTTGGCTTCAGAAACGCCCTTTTTGTGGGACTTGCTATTCCGCTGTCAATGTTCCTGTCCTATATCATCCTTTCCAGCCTTGGATACACTCTTAATACGATGGTGCTTTTCGCCCTTGTAATGGGCCTTGGGATGCTGGTAGACAACGGGATTGTAGTAGTCGAGAACGTGTATTCGCTTATGGACCAGGGCATGCCCCGACTCAAGGCTGCGAAACAGGGCCTCGGCGAGATTGCCTGGCCTATTATCGCCTCTACGGCTACTACGCTTGCAGCCTTTTTCCCATTGGGATTATGGCCGGGTCTTATTGGTAAATTCATGGTGATCTTCCCGATCACTCTTTCCATCGTACTCAGTTCTTCGTTATTTGTGGCCCTGGTGATCAACTCGATGCTCACCTCGCAGTTCATGAAAACCCAGGAAGGCCATATCAGCAAAAAAAGGCTCATTAGAACAACTATATTACTGGGAGTGGCGGGAATTATCCTGCTGATAACAGGATTCCTGATAAATATGGGTGTGCTAAGAGCCCTCGGAAACCTGATGATCCTCGCCACAATTCTGTTATGGTTCTATAAATATGTACTTTCAAGAGCAGTGGCCTACTTCCAGTTCAAGGCCTTGAAAAAACTTGAAAACGCCTACGGAAGCACCCTGAAGTATGCTCTTCGCGGAAGGAAAGCCTATTATTTCTTCTTCGGAACCATTCTAATGCTTATTCTCTCGTTCGTACTTGTAGGCCTGGTACAGCCCAAAGTACTGTTTTTCCCTAAAAATGAGCCGAACCAGATCATTACCTATATAGAATATCCTGAAGGTACTGATATCAAGAAGACCAACGAGCTCACCAAAAAAGTTGAGCAGCGTATATTTAAGGCCATTAAGAAATACGAAGACCCCAATGGCTACAACTACATGGTAGAATCGGAGGTCTCCCAGGTGGGAGAAGGAGCAGGTAACCCTCAAACGGATATGGGGCAGCAAAACGCGATGCCACATAAGGCCAAGATTACCCTTTCTATGCGCCAGTTCCAGAAGCGCCGAGGCGTGAAGAGTAGCCAGGTACTGGAAGAGGTCCGTGACGCCGTAAAAGGTTTCCCCGGTGCCTCGGTGATTGTCGAGAAAGATGCGGCTGGACCGCCTTCGGGTTATCCGATCAATATTGAACTGAAGGGAGAGGATTATGAACAAATGTTGACAGGCGCTGAAAATCTGCGTTCCTACATCCAAAACCTGAGCGTCCCCGGCATAGAAGAATTAAAAATCGACGTAAATAAGGCCAAGCCTGAACTGGACGTAAGGGTGAACCGCCGTGTTGCGGGACAACTGGGAATTTCAACTGCAGCTGTGGGGCAAACCCTCAGGAGAGCGATCTACGGAGAAGAAGTTTCCACCTATAAGGAAGGCGATGACGATTATGAAGTGAACGTTCGTCTGAATGAAGATTCCCGTTACAATCAAAATGTACTGTTCAATCAGCCGGTTACCTTCAAAAATCAGAATACCGGCAAACTCATGCAGGTACCAATTTCCTCATTGATAAGCACCAAAGCGGCTTCCTCCTTCAGCTCAATAAAACGAAAGGATTTAAAGAGAGTGATCACCATCTATTCGAATGTGCTGGAAGGTTACAACGGCAATCAGATTGTACAGCGCCTTAAAAACGAGCTTAAGAATTATGACCTGCCAAAAGACATGACCCTGGAATTTACCGGAGAGCAGGAAAAACAGGCAGAGAATATGGACTTCCTATTAAAAGCGCTAATATTTGCTTTAGGTGGAATCATGTTAATCCTCGTAGCGCAGTTCAATTCGGTTTCGAAACCGATCATCATCCTGATGGCTGTATTACTGAGCCTTGTAGGGGTATTCCTTGGACTGGTGATTTTCCAGATGGATTTTATTATTATCATGACCATGATGGGTATCATTGCCCTGGCAGGAATCGTGGTGAACAATGCTATCGTGCTTATAGACTACACCCAACTGCTGATAGATCGCAGAAAGGCTGAGTTAGGTTATGAAAACGATGAATTACTCACCCGTGCCGACTATTTCGACTGCATTGTAAGAGGTGGTAAAAGTAGGTTGCGACCGGTCTTGCTCACGGCCATCACTACCGTGTTGGGACTAATACCGCTGGCTGTAGGACTAAACATTGACTTCTTTGGGCTGTTCACAGATTATGATCCGGGTATCTATATAGGTGGAGACAACGTGATCTTCTGGGGGCCTTTGGCCTGGACGGTGATCTTTGGGCTGGTATTCGCCACTTTCCTCACCTTGATCGTGGTTCCGGTGATGTTCTATCTCGTCAACAGGGCCAAAGTGAGATACACCGATCGCCACAAGAACAAGGAGGCAAACGCCTAAATCAATCAAAGGATAATCTCCTTACTTATAAATTCTGAAAAGACCTGTGAATATCCTTCACAGGTCTTTTCAATTATGAAACTACTTATTCAAATAGTTAAA
>JBAWAB010000198.1:0-9682 GCA_049589035.1 Salegentibacter sp. | reverse complement strand
CCTCTTCCCATTCCGAACAGAGAAGTTAAGCCCGTTAGCGCAGATGGTACTGCTATCTTGTGGGAGAGTATGTCGCCGCCTTGTTTTTGAAAAGCACTTATCGAAAGATAGGTGCTTTTTTTTTGCTTTAAACTCAAGGTTCTTCAGCTAGAAAATTCCTTTAATTTCTTCATCTCAAAAGCTCATTTCTTCAGCCCTTCCGACGGAGAAAAATACAAATCCTGGAATATGGGAAATCATTTTTCCGCAGCCTTCGACAAATCTTAAAATTGCATCCCTCGGAGCGAGATTCTCTAGTGTTTTTATAGTCTGTATAATGCTGACAACATGACTTTTACGTTGTTTTTGTGCTAATATTACCTGTAGTTAAAGGAATTTTAAATCTTTCTTAAAGGAGATAATAGGTTATAAAGTCTTTCGTTTTTTTGACAGCGAAAATCTATACATGTCATTATTGCGATCAGTAAAATTGTAATAACCTAATCGCCGGTAAAATTTAAGGCGCAAAACAAATGATTATGAATCGAAAAAATTTGTTCAGAACAGGATTGATTTTATTTTTTGTGAGTATGATGGTTTCATGTTCAAAGGATGATGAAAACAACGAAACCCAAACCCAAACGGGTAACAAAACTGAAGTTTATCTTACCGATGCTCCCATTGATAATGCAAACGTGCAGGGGGCTTTTGTAACGGTATCCAACGTAATGGTAAATGGAAAGGCCATAGAAGGCTTTGAGAAGACAACTATCGAATTGAGCAGTCTCACTAACGGGAACACCGAATTTCTTGGAGATTTGAATCTGGAGAGTGGAACTACTTCCAGTATTAGTCTCGTACTTGACAACGAAACAGATGCTTCGGGTGACAGTCCTGCCAACTATGTTCTTACCTCTGGAGGGGAAAAGGTGGCCCTCACATCTTCAGCCGATGAGATTGTTTTAAACGACAATGCTGAGATTCAGGAATCAGATAACAATAAGCTTATTCTGGATTTCGACCTTCGTAAGGCAATCGTAAGTCAAACCGAAGGGGAATACAGCTTTGTTAGTAATGCAGAACTATCTAATAGCGTGAGAGCCGTGAATTCCCTCAATGCCGGTACCATCGATGGTACTGTGAGCAATATGAATAATGATGCTTCTGAAACGATGGTGGTTTATGCTTATAAAAAAGGCAGCTATACTGAAGGAGAAACCGGCAGTGATTTTTCCAATGCGGTAAATAGTTCTGTTGTGAATTCTTCGAGCGGAGACTTTTCATTGAACTTCCTGGAAGAAGGGGAATACGAATTGCACTTTGCTTCTTATTCTGATTCTAACAGCGGCGCCGGACTGGATTTTCAGGGTATGGTTGATGCCACTGCCGCTTCTGATCTCGATTTGATGGGCCTAAGTGTAACTGCTGAATCTACAACAACAGTAGAAATAAACATCGATGGTCTGCTCGGCCTGTAATCGATAATATCATCAAATTAGAAAAGCTGCTCCTATCGGGCAGCTTTTTTTATATCCTCATTTCCATTTCATACTGATCAATGATATTCTGCAGCCCGGCTTTTTTAACATTTTCGATTTTTCCCCGGAGATTTTCCTCCACATTATGTATGGTTAGTATTTCTGAAATTGAATTCATCGCGGCAAAAAGCTCTGGCCAATTTGCTGGAGAAAAACAATCAAATTGAGCGACATAACCTGTTTCTGAGTTGAGAATAAAATATGCGTCGGGTTCTGTGTTCTCTCCGATAATGAAATACCTGTAATTTCCATTCTTTAAGGAGTTAATATGATGATCCCAGGAATAGGTCGATTGGTCCACAAGAGCCTGCCAGTCGATCATCCCGAAATTAATCTCTGTAAGCCTCGAAGGAATGTTAGCTGAAACTTCAACTTTCCCTCTGAAACATTGGTAATTTTTGCAGATTTTAAATCCAACTCGGCGGTAAGCTTTTATCGCAGGATCATTTTCCCTGATGACTTCCAGGGTAAACCTGGTAATGCTGTTCCTGCGCAAATCAGGGAGTGCAAAATCATAAAGGCTTTGTACGATTTTCCGGCCCCGGTATTCCGGGAGGACCCCGGTTCCTGTGTTGTAGGCCGTTAAATCACCATTTCTGTGGTCTATCGCATGAATGATGAATCCTACGAGCTTTTCACTGTCGAACATACCGTAGGAGAGGTCATATCTTACCCCCGCAGTTTTCCAGCGATGCCTGAAGTATTCGGGATCATTGGGAAACGACACAAAGTAGTTTTCAAAGGCTTTTATAAAACACTCCACTATTTCTTCAAATGGAGTGTTTTCAAGGGAAGTTACTTTCAAAGTTAAAGGTGGGATTAGGTTGTCGTTAGGAACAGTAAATATATGATTTTCAGCAAAACATACATGAAATTTTACTGTGGTAAAACCTGAATCACTTGATCATTTTTAGCTCGTCTCGCAGTTTGTGCTTATAGTAGAAGTACATGAATACATAAAAAGGGATACCAATTAGCAAAAAGGAAAGTACTTCATAAGAATCCATTTTTTTGCCAATGAGCCTGTAGAAGTCATATTGATTCTGAAAAGCTTTGTACAAGGATATCAGGAAAAGGACCAGGAAAACGAAATTGACCACGAGCAGCGTTTCGCTTAAAAGCTCAGAAAGGTGTTTGAGCACCGGCACCAGAACGTTTAAGACTAACACAGTAACATACAGGATAAAAGCACGTTTCGAATTTCTTTCATAGCATTTTATAAGATCTTCAGCCGAATCGAAATCTTTGTTTACCAGATTCCCGGTAAGCTTCAGGTCTTTGATGGTGATTCCACGATCGATGAGGATCTTTAAAGCCGTCTTCCGCAGATCTTTATCGTACCCATACTGGCGGTAATTCTTTATAACATCAATCAGCTTGTTGTTATCAAACGATTCCAGGATGGCAGTTTTGTTTTCCATGCTAAATTCCATAATTCGCAAACAGAGAATGTGCGGACTCTTCCTAAAAGTAAGAAAAAAACTGTATTAATTTTTGATGCACAGGAATTTAATTGGAGTTTTAAGGATCACTTGTCTTTTCCTTCTGCCGATGGACTCGGCTGCTTTCCTATGATTGCATATTTTTCCAAGCTATTGCAGAAATTAACCGGAAAAAGAAAGAAGACAAACCTTGGCTTAATTCAAATTAAATATTTTGAAGATTTTAATTTGCAGGATCGCCCTCTTTCTCTGAATTTTCTATAACAACCTTCACAGCAGAAAAATTCCTTTAAAAATCGGAAAGGGGCAGTTATAGCAGGATTACTACATGAAGTTAACTAAAAAATCGCAACATACTGATAATGAATGTCATAAGATTGTGATAAATTTTTTATGAACGAAAAGTGAGAAGAAGCCGTTAATCTCTTATATAATCCCTGTATTCCAGGAAGAACTCTTCCAGGGGTTTCATTTTGCTGAACAGGAATGCCTGCACCTCGGGCCAGTCCTTTTTATTATGGACACTTACATTATCCAGTTGTTCATATACTCTTGAGATCTCTTTCCCCTCCGGAAGCTGATAATTTTCTTCGAAAATCGCCTCTGGCAGATGTTCGCTTTTCAGAATATTCTTCAGTGAATTAATCTTTTCAAAATAATAGGCTCTAATCAATTCGTCGGAAGCAATAATATCCAGGGAAACCTGGGCGAATTTACGGTTGAACGTAAATTTCAGCTGAATTTCCTTCATTTTCGTGTTGTACAACAGCCATTTATGAGGATATTCTTTTCCGAAGCTGGTCCAGAATTCCTGGCGGATGCGCTTTGATTCTTCCTTAGTGAACATACTTACAGAAAATAGGCGAGGAGGATACCCAGCGCGATCACTCCCAGTTTGGATGCGTTGAACTTGTGGTTTTTGGAGGCTTCAAAAAGAATAGTGGTAGAAACATGCAAAAAAATACCAATGACTACCGCATTGAAATAAACGGCGTATTCAGAAAAGAAACCCACACTTTCCTTCAACCAACTTCCCAGCGGCGTCATGAGAGCGAAGAGGCTAAGAAAAAGGACAATCTTGGTCCTGCTGATCTTGGAATGTACCAGAAAAACCGACAATATCGCGGCTACTGGAACCTTATGGATCACCACCCCGTATAGCAGATGGTGACTGGTGCTCAAAGGGAAACCTTCCAAAAGTGAATGTATACAAAGGCTTAACAACAGAAAAAGAGGAAATTTTGCTTCGTTCTTCTCATGGTGCAGGTGACCGTGTTCAACTCCTTTTGAAAGGAACTCCAGTACGATTTGCAGTAAAAGGCCTAGCATAATGAAGATTCCGATACGCGGAGAGCTTTCGCGGTAAACTTCAGGAAGCAGCTCAAAAATTGTTACCGAGAGCAAATAGGCGCCACTAAAGGACAGCAAGAGTTTAAATCCGACCGACGAAGAAGGTTTCAGAAAAGAGGAAATCAGAAAACCGGCGAAAACTGCGATGAGGGGTAAAATATAGATCATTGAACGGAACAGGTTGTTTTGAGGTCTCCTTGGTCGTAAAACCTCCGGATATATTTCAATCCTTCGGTATTTTGGCCATTTCCAGAAAGCGCCAATTATTATATCGCGTAAAATTAACGTATTTTTGCGGTTCTCTAAAAAAGCGATATGGGAAATAATTTCAAGATGATAGCCAAGACCATGTATGGTTTTGAACCAATTCTGGCCAAGGAACTTTTGGCTCTTGGCGCGATGGATATAAAGGAAGGAACGAGAAATGTGAGTTTTCAAGGAGACCTTGGCTTTATGTACAAGGCTAATTTATGCCTGCGCACGGCCATCAAAATTCTTAAACCCTATAGAAGCTTCCGGATTGCTTCAGAAGAGGAACTTTATAAGAACATCTACGCTTTGCCCTGGGAAGAGTTCATGGATGTGAATGATACGCTGGCCATTGATGCCACGGTACATTCTGAAACCTTTACCCATTCCAAATATATTTCCCTTAAAACCAAAGACGCGATTGTGGATCGCTTCAGGGATAAATTTGGAAAAAGGCCCGACGTAGATCTTGATTTCCCAACGCTGCGGCTAAACATTCATATAGAAAAGAATTTTTGTAATGTCTCTTTCGACAGCTCCGGGCAATCCCTGCATAAAAGAGGCTATAAAACGGCCACGAATATCGCGCCTATAAACGAGGTACTTGCAGCTGGAATGCTTTTGGCTTCAAGCTGGCAGGGACAGTGTGATTTTCTTGACCCGATGTGTGGTAGCGGAACCATTCTTGTTGAAGCCGCCATGATCGCATGTAATATTCCGCCGAATTTGAACCGGAAAGAGTTCGCTTTTGAACGATGGAAAGACTGGGACGAAGAGCTTTTTGACAAGATCGAGGAGTCGGTCCTTAAGAAAGTGCGGGAGTTTCACTTCAGCATTAAGGGCTATGATACTTCACCTTCGGCTGTACATAAAGCGATAGACAATGTTGAAAATGCCAATCTTACTGAATTCATTAAGGTAGAACGTCAGGATTTCTTTGAAAGCCAAAAGGATAACGACAGGCATCTGCATATGGTTTTTAATCCTCCTTATGGTGAACGTTTGGAGATTGATATGCCCGCTTTCTACAAAAGAATCGGGGATACCTTAAAACAGAGCTATCCCGGTACCGAAGCCTGGTTCATAACCTCCAATCTTGAGGCTATCAAGCATGTGGGTTTACGCCCTTCAAGAAAAATCAAGATGTACAACGGTGCTTTGGAATCAAAATTCCTGAAATATGAGATATATGCCGGCACCAAAAAGAGGCATAAGCAGGAAGATTAATTTTTCACCTTTTTGTAAAGAGGAATAAGGTAGGAGATGGAATAGCCGTAGCCCACTCCGAACATGCTGCCGTCGTAAGTACGGTTAAAGCCTGGAATAGTGAGGTTGTCAAAATTGCTGGGGGTGGTCTCAAAAAGACGTCTCTTAAGCTGAACATTGGCAGAAAGAAAGAGGTTGTTCAAAACTTCTACCTTGATACCCGCTATTAATTCTATCCAGTTTGAGGTAAGGCCTTTGCTTTCAGAATCGATCATTCTTACATCGGGTTCAAAATATTGGTTTCTCGTGTAGATCGTGTACTGCTCAAGATTCTGCGAAAAAGTGGAAAAGCCGTAACGCACCCCAACAAAAATACTGTTCTGCATATCCTGCCAGTTGGTGTAAGCGTTATAATCCCCACCTACTTTGATGTAGCTTCCTTTGGAAGTCACACTAATATTGTCTTCCTCAAAATGAAGGCTCTCATTTCCCAATTCGGCGGCTGCATAAAAATTACCATATACCCGGTAATCTCCCACGATCTCGAAACCACTGTAATTGTCATTGAGCAAAGTGCGCAAGGGTTTGCTGAGATCTATTCCCACTCGCAATCCATATTTTTCCTTGTAAAGCACGCTGTCCTGGGCAGTCTGCTGTTGCTGGGCGAGACATTCCGCAGAAAAGAGGAGCAGGAAAAGGCTAATAATAGATATTGATATGGGCGCTGCTTTCATCTTCAATATTCGTTTTTTCTATGACAAAATCTTTGATCCAGCCCCCGTCTTCGCCTTCATCAACAGATACTTTTAGATCTACATAATTCACCTTATAAGAACAGGCGCGGTTGAGATATACCTGCTCTCTTCCATAATTAAAGCTCATCACATCGGTATTGGTTGGGATGGACTGATTTTCTGATGGCTGACCTGCGGCCGGAGCATTCAGGGTAAATTCGTACTGCGTTTTATTTTCATCTGTTCTCAGAGGGATCGCAATACTGTCTTTATTGATTCTGGTAAGATAGGCTGTATCTTTATTTACGGCTTTGACGCTAAGATTGATAGGTGCCTGAGCGCTTTCCCTGTCGTTCACGTCATAGAATCTTATGACCAGGAGCGAAGTGGTCTGGGTGGTGGCAGGGCAGAGATCATCATGCTGGCAGCCCTGCAGAAAGAGCAAAGCCGCAAAGACAAAAAATATTTTTCTGCTGAAGTGTTTCATTTATCTTCTTTCTAAACAAACGACATTTTCTACGTGGAATGTCTGCGGAAACATGTCTACCGGCTGCACGCGGGTTACTTTGTAATGCTCGTCGAGCATGGCCAGGTCACGTGCCTGGGTCGCCGAATTACAACTCACGTACACAATTCGCCTTGGCAATATACCAATTATTTGTGCTACTACATCCTTATGCATTCCATCACGAGGCGGATCGGTTATGATTACATCCGGTTTGCCGTGCTGCTGAATAAAATCTTCGGTGAAGACTTTGCGCATATCACCGGCATAAAATTCGGTGTTTTCAATATTGTTTCTTTCCGCGTTCTCTTTGGCATCTTCAATAGCCTCGGGAACCGCTTCCACGCCGATCACTTTTTTAGCTTTTGCTGAAACGAACTGGGCGATGGTCCCGGTTCCTGTATAAAGGTCATACACGACCTCGTCTCCCTGGAGATCGGCGAAATCGCGGGTAACCTTGTACAGTTCGTAGGCCTGAGCTGAATTAGTCTGGTAAAAAGACTTGGCATTTATCTTGAATTTCAAGCCTTCCATTTCTTCATAGATGTGATCCTTGCCTTTATAGCAGATCACCTCCTGATCGTAAATGGTATCATTTCCTTTGGAATTGATCACGTATTGCAAAGAAGTGATCTCAGGGAATTCTGAAGCCAGCGCGTCCAGAAGAAGCTCTCGTTTCTCTTTGTCTTCCTGGAAGAACTGGATAAGGACCATGATCTCACCCGTAGAAGAAGTACGGATCATCAGGGTACGTAAGAGGCCGCTTTGCTCTCGTGTATTAAAGAAAGGCAGGTCGTTCTTGGTGGAAAATTCCTTCACAAAATTCCTGATAGCATTGCTTGGATCTTCCTGAAGGTGACATTCCTTAATATCAAGAATCTTATCCCACATTCCCGGAATGTGAAATCCGAGGGCATTCTTATCTTCAAAATCCTTCCCGCTTTCTATCTCCTTTTGTGTCAGCCAGCGGCTGTCGCTAAAAGAGAACTCCATTTTATTCCGGTAAAAGTAAATTTCTTTACTGCCAAGAATCGGCGTGGTTTCAGGAAGTTCTACTTTTCCTATACGCTTGAGGTTATTTTCTATTTCCTGCTGCTTGTATTCCAGTTGATATTTGTAATCCATGAACTGCCATTTGCAGCCACCACAAACCCCAAAATGCCGGCAAACCGGCTCCACTCTTTTTTCAGAATACTTATGGAATTTTACCGCAGTTCCCTGGTAAAAAGATTTGCGTTTTTTGATAGTCTGTATGTCAGCCACATCACCTGGAACGGCGTTGTTTATAAAGATTACTTTTCCGTCAGGTGACTTGCCAATACTTTTTCCTTTTGCACCTGCATCTATAACTTCAACTGCTTCAAACAGCTTGTTTCTTTTCTTTCTGCCCATGCCGCAAAAATAGGATAAATGGCAAGATTTATTGGTTGAGATTTTGAAAAAATCAGATAACATTTAGTAATTTGCAAGAATCGCTAAACGGGGTGATTTCTCCCCCTGCTGTGCGTAAAACAGGTAAGAAGGAATTGTGAAAGTTAACTGAATAAAAATACAGAAATGCCATTAACAGAAATCAATTCTTCAGAAGAAGCAATTAAACTGGAAGACAAGTACGGAGCCCATAATTACCACCCGCTGCCTGCCGTTTTAAGCAGGGGAGAAGGGGTACATGTTTGGGATGTTGAAGGTAAGAAATACTACGATTTCCTTTCGGCCTATTCCGCAGTGAATCAGGGGCATTGTCACCCGAAAATCATCCAGGCCTTATCTGACCAGGCTGCGAAACTCACTCTTACTTCCCGGGCTTTTCACAACGATGTGCTGGGACCCTTTGAAAAATTTGCTACAGATTACTTCAAATTCGATAAGCTTTTGCCTATGAACACCGGGGCCGAGGCGGTAGAGACCGCTATTAAGCTCTCGCGAAAATGGGCATATGAAACCAAAGGTGTTGAAGAGACCGAAGCGCAGATCATTGTTTGCGAAAATAATTTCCACGGAAGAACTACCACTATTATTTCTTTCTCTAACGATGAAGGGGCAAGAAAGAACTTTGGTCCTTATACTCCCGGCTTTATCAAGATCGCATATGATGACACCGAAGCTCTGGAAAAAGCCCTGAACGAAAATGACAATATTGCGGGATTCCTTGTGGAGCCTATCCAGGGAGAAGCCGGAGTCTATGTACCTTCTGAAGGTTACCTGCGCAGGGCTAAAGAATTGTGTAAAAAACACAATGTTCTATTTATTGCAGACGAAGTACAGACGGGAATTGCCCGTACAGGGAAATTACTGGCCGTAGATCATGAAGATGTAAAACCCGATATTCTTATCCTCGGAAAAGCTATTTCCGGCGGAGTTTATCCTGTTTCGGCGGTTCTTGCCAATGATAATGTTATGAATGTTATCAAACCGGGGCAACACGGGTCTACTTTCGGTGGAAACCCTCTTGCCTGTGCCGTAGCTACTGCAGCCCTTGAGGTGATCCGCGATGAAAAGCTTGCCGAAAATGCAGAAAAACTGGGTGGTCTTTTCAGAAGATTACTTGATGATTATATCCGCACTTCAGGAATTGTTAAACTGGTCCGCGGAAAAGGTTTGCTGAACGCGATCGTAATTAATGATTCTCCTGATAGCTCTACCGCCTGGGATATTTGCGTGGCTTTGAAGGAAAATGGA
>JBAWAB010000197.1:0-1895 GCA_049589035.1 Salegentibacter sp. | reverse complement strand
CGCGATTAAAAAATTACTCGGGGTGTAGCGTAGCCCGGTTATCGCGCCTGCTTTGGGAGCAGGAGGCCGCAGGTTCGAATCCTGCCACCCCGACTTTTGCTGTATCAAACAGCATCAAAAAACACCTAAATAAATGGTTTTCAGTGCTTTAGTGAAACTGGAGATCATTTTTTTTTGTTTGATATCAAGGAAAATGTGACCTATTCGGTTACCTAATCGGTTACCTTTTTTTTCTTACCTTTTCCCTAGCCTTGGGCTTTAGAGTGATTTGACTTCTGCTAATTATGTTAAATCGGTTACCTAAAAACAAAGGCGATGAAATCAAAACCCACTTTTCGCATCCTTTTTTGGCTGAATTTGGCCAAGAAAAAAGAAGAACTGGCTCCTATTTACGCACGAATTACTATCAATGGCCGAAGGGCAGAAATCAGTTTACGAAGACAATGTGCTCCGGAAAATTGGGATGACCGGGCTCACAGGATAAAAGGAAGAAATCCGCAGGCTACTTTACTGAATAACTATCTGGACGCTAAATATGCCAAACTACTTCAATGTTATGAAGATCTCCTAAAGGAAGATTGTGTAATTACTGCCCAGGCTATAAAGTCCAGGTTCCTGGGAGCTGATGCTACTTTCAAATCTCTGAAAGAGATTATTGAATATCATAAAACCTCTATGGGAGAAGTTCTCAAAAAAGGAACTTTAAAAAATTATGGTGCCACTGAAAAATATTTAACAGAATACCTTTCTAAGGAGCACAAAACTGCCGATATCTATTTAAAAAATATTTCCTATCAGTTTGTAACTAGCTTTGATAAATTTCTTCGAAGACAAAAAGATAAATCTGGAAGGAAGCAGTTAAGCAATAACGGAGTGATGAAACATATGGAGCGGTTTAAGAAACTGACCAACTTATCCATTAAGTTTGGCTGGATGGACAAAGATCCTTTTCGGGACTACAAAATGAAATTTGAAAAATTTGATCGTGCTTACTTAAACCAACGGGAGCTAAATTATATTGAGCAGACCCGATTCTCCCGTGTAACCCTGGAGACCACAAAGGATATTTTTCTTTTTGCCTGCTATACAGGGTTATCTTATATAGATGTCAAGCATCTTACTACTGCTAACCTTATCAAAGGCATTAATGGGAAGGATTGGATTTACTGCAGGCGGGAAAAAAGCCAGATATCAATGAAGATCCCTCTTCTGGAAAAAGCACAAGAGATATTAGTGAAGTACCAGAACTCGGTTTCAGAATTTCTCTTGCCGGTCTACAGCAACCAAAAGACTAACAGTTACCTGAAAGAAATAGCAGATCAGTGCAAGATCTCAAAAAAGCTCAGTTTCCACGTTGCCAGGCATACCTTTGCCACTACCATCACCCTGTCTAATGGAGTGCCTATAGAAACTGTGTCTAAGCTCCTGGGGCATTCAAAATTGTCTACCACACAAATTTATGCACGAGTAGTAGATCAGAAAATTGGAGATGATATGGATCTGCTTCAGTCTAAGCTTTCTTAAAACTATTCCTGGCAAAAGAAAAAGAGGTTTCCAAATTTTTCAAAATTTCTCTTTAGGAGCTAGTAAAATAACTTTTTTGATTTCTAATTACCCATCTACCCAATTTCCCGCAACCCTTCTATTTTAGGGCGACCAGGTTGGGTAAATAGAAAATAATTCCTAATTATCCAATTACCTGAATTTTGGGTAATTCGGTAATTAGGAAAAATGAGGATATTTTATGCTCCATCTCTTTGGGAGTAAACCCTGGGTAATTGGGTAGATTGTTTTGGAATTTTCTTAAATAAAAATGCTGCGAAAAACACCTTCATAATCCGTGGAATAAAGTTCTTATAGCATTTCAAGATGTGTGTCTGTGGACACAATCTTGA
>JBAWAB010000196.1:0-1688 GCA_049589035.1 Salegentibacter sp. | reverse complement strand
GAAACCATCACGAAATGGCCGGTTTCATATTTCACAGCTAAATCGGCAAGGTTTTTTGTCCCCATGATATTCACAAAAATGGCTTCATGCGGATTTTCTTCCATCATCGGCACATGTTTGTAAGCCGCCGCGTGATAAATAACATCTATCGTGTGGTTTTGAAACATTAATTCCAGGCGCCTCTGGTTTCCCACATCACAAATGATACATTTATATTTTAAGTCGGGAAATTTCGATTCAATTTCAAGCCTCAGATTATGCAGAGGAGTCTCGGCCTGATCCAGGATAATGAGTTTAGCAGGATTGTAATCGGCTACCTGTCTTACTATTTCGCTCCCAATTGAGCCGGCTGCACCGGTAACGAGTATTGTTTTTCCAGTGAGCTGCCTGATCTTGTTTTCTACATCCAACTTAATTGGCTCCCTTTCCAGCAAGTCTTCTATTTGCAGAGATTTAATCTTTTGGGCAATCGGCTTATTCTCTCCCCAGGTGGAAACTATCGGAGCATTATAGACCTTGATGTCGTTTTCG
The DNA here is from genome assembly GCA_049589035.1 of Salegentibacter sp. GTDB lineage: Bacteria > Bacteroidota > Bacteroidia > Flavobacteriales > Flavobacteriaceae > Salegentibacter_A. Next base: position 1,157 of record JBAWAB010000196.1, on the reverse strand, counting down.
AGACAATCTTCAACAAGATTGTATTTTTCTTCAGCCGAAAAGCTATTCTCAGAAAGAATCAGGGCTTCAGCGCCTAAAGTCGCCACCTGTTCATGAATCTGATCATTGAAATGCACAACGGGTTTATCCAGAAGGCGTATACTTCTATTGTGCTCTTCATGGGTGAGAAATCCCATCACCTTAAATCTTTTGGGGTGTTCTATATCCAGAGCTCCTGCAATAGAAATGGCATTCTCGTCGGCGCCCAGAATAACAGCAGGTATAAGATTCTCATTTTTTTGCACCATTTTGAAATATTCATATACCTGCTTTACGCCAATCCGGAATAAGAACAGCAAGGAAAAGGATATCCATAAGTTGATCAAAAGAGCTCCTACAAGAAATATCTTCTGACCAATTATAAAATAAGTCAGATAATTTATAAAAATGAGCGTAATGAAAGCGCTAATGGTGGCCAAAAGTAACTTGAGAGCATCAATATTGGAAGAGTACCTAATAATTCCCGCATATGTTTTATATACGTAGAAATAGAATACGTTCACCAGCAAGACTATTATTGCTTTGTCATAGAAGCTAAGAATCGTATAATAATTAGGAGTGAGATCGGTAATAATAAGAATGGTGAGCAAGGTCGAAGCGGCCACCAGTCCAATATCGATCATCAAAACCGCCCATCTTGGCAGGTATTTTATATTTCTTAAATTCAAAGAATTATCAGGTCCTGATATTATATTCTTGAGGGCATTATCAATCTTATTACCCATTACAAAAGGATTTTATCTATTAAAACAGTCCTTGACCGCTTTTTCTATACGTATCTTATCTTCCGCTGTTAAATTCGAGCCCGACGGCAGACATAGGCCGGACTTGAAATATTTTTCTGCAACTCCATTTCCGTAAAAAAGAGCGCGTTCAAACACCGGTTGCATATGCATTGGTTTCCACAAAGGTCTGCTCTCGATATTTTCTTTTTCCAGACATTTTCGAAGCTCCTCCCTGTCTATCCCTCCAGTTTCTTCTTCATCCAATACTATTACCGTTAGCCAATGATTACTATGAAAATCTTCATTCGGCTCTTGCTGAACACTCACCCCCTGAATATCAGCAAATAAATTTACATAAAATTGGTGCATTTCCCGCCTTGCCTTCACTCTTTC
>JBAWAB010000195.1:0-4535 GCA_049589035.1 Salegentibacter sp. | reverse complement strand
ATAAGGTTATCCAGATGAATTCAGAATATTTTTAGCTTAATTTTTGCTTTACTATTGTGGAAATTGTTCTGCCATCAGCTTTGCCGGCAAGTTCCTTGGAAGCTATGCCCATCACCTTGCCCATATCCTGCATTCCGCTGGCTCCGGTTCTGGCGATGATATCATCAACTTTAGCTTCAATCTCGGCCTCGCTCATCTGCTCCGGAAGGAACTGCTGGATCACCAAAGCCTGTTCTTCTTCAGGTTCGGCGAGATCTTCCCGTCCCTGCTCCCGATAAATAGCAGCACTTTCTCTACGTTGTTTTACAAGTTTCTGCAAAAGCTTCAGTTCTTCATCCTCACCTAGCCCATCTTTTGAAGAGCTTTCGGTATTGGCTAAAAGAATAGCACCTTTTACGGCACGCAAAGCTTCAAGTTTCGCGCTGTCCTTTGCTTTCATGGCGGCCTTCATCTCGACCATTACTTTCTCCTGTAAACTCATAGTTCTAAATTCTGGATGCGAAGATAAAATTTTCTGATCGAATAAACCACTTATTTATGCCTTCAAAATTGAGTATCTTGGAAGTTCAAAATTCTCCCAACATGACACGCTTGAAATTTCTATTTATTCTGCTCCTATTACCGCTACAAGGCCTTTTCGCTCAGGAAGTTTACCTCGACAGCCTTTATAAAGTAAAACCGGTAGAGACTAAGACTTATGCTGAAAAGGATGAAGAAAAACTTATTGTTGATCTCTACCAACCGGATGGCAAACAACAAAAAAGACCTTTAATAGTTTTTATGCACGGTGGCGGATTCGCAGGCGGCAGTCCGAAAAACCCGCAGGAAGTTCGATTTGCCAAAACTGCTGCCGCTAAAGGTTATATTGTCGCACTGATCTCTTACCGGCTTACACGAAAAGATAAGACTTTCGATTGTGAATTCTCTGCGGACGGAAAAATAAAAACCTTCCAAATGGCCGCGGAAGATTATATGGATGCTGTAAAATACCTGATAGAGCATGCGGCTGAATTTTCCATCGATTCCAATACGATTATTGCGGGCGGTAGCAGTGCCGGTGCCGAGGCGGTTTTAGACGCGCTCTATAATCCGCAGCTGATGTTCGGCCCCAAAAATCCCTATAAAGACATTCATTTTTCGGCAGTAATTTCCCTTGCGGGAGCAATTGTTGACGCCCGTTATCTCACCCAAAAACAGGCAATTCCGGGCTTATTTTTTCATGGAACAGCCGATCAACTCGTACCGTACGCGACTGCCGCTCATCATTACTGTGATCCTTCAGAAGCTGGCTATATTATGCTTGACGGCGCAAAAACCATTACTAAAAAACTTCAAAAACTGGATACCTCGTACCTGTTTTTCTCTTTTCAAGGGGCAGGTCACGAGATTTCGGGTATGCCCTTCGATTATTTTCCACAGCTATTTACGTTTCTCAAGAACGTAGTATTCGATAATATGAAAATTCAGGCAACCATTTATAAATAAAACCCAATGAAAAAGACCCTTACTTTCCTCCTTTGCAATCTGATATTTTTTGCGGCAACTTCGCAGGAAACGAAATGGTATAAAGGCAACCTGCACACGCATTCTTACTGGAGCGACGGTGATGAATTTCCCGAAATGGTTATGCAGTGGTATAAAAGTCACGGCTACCAGTTCGTAGCACTTTCTGATCATAATATCCTCGCCGAAGGGGAAAAATGGAAGAAAATCCCTCATGATACCCTTTACAGGGATGCTTTTAAGGATTATCTGGACAAATATGGCGAAGACTGGGTGAATTATAAAAGAGACGGAGACACCTTAAAAGTCCGATTAAAAACTTATGAGGAATACAGTCCGTTATTTTCAGATCCCGGAAAGTTTTTAATCCTGAAAGCCGAAGAAGTAACTTCTTATTTCGGTGATAAAGCGGTGCACATGGGAGCAATCAATGTTCAGAAAGTCATTCAGCCGAAGGAAGGAAATACGATCGTGGAACTCATTCAGAATAACCTTGATGCTATTAAGGAGCAAAGCGAAGAGACTGGAAAATCTATTCTCCAGCATCTCAACCACCCCAATTTCACGTATGCGATTACCGCGGAAGATATCATTCAGCTCAATGGCGAGCGATTCTTTGAAGTTTTTAACGGACATCCACTCGTAAATAATTACGGCGACAGCATTCACGACAGTACAGAGAAAATGTGGGATAAGATCAACATTGCCTACGCCAATATGCATAAACCGCTGCTTTTGGGAATCGCCACCGACGACAGTCATAACTATCATAAGTTCGGTTCCAGATATAGCAATGCCGGCCGCGGCTGGGTGGTCGTGAAAGCAAAAGCTTTGAATCCGGAGGCGATCATTTCTTCTTTGGAAAATGGAGATTTTTACGCCAGCACCGGTGTAAGCCTCCAGGATCTTGAGTTTAAAAACAACATTCTTTCTTTGCACATAGCGCCGGAAGAAGGCATCCATTACACAACCCAGTTCATTGGTGCCCGAAAAGGAAATACGAAAAGCGAAATTCTTAAAACAGTTGATGGGTTGGAAGCTTCTTATAAAGTTCCTGTAGATATTCTCTTTGTGCGCACAAAGATAACTTCAGATAAAATCAAACAAAACCCTTATCAGGAAGGCGATACGGAAGTTGCCTGGACGCAACCGGTGTCTCCAGAATAAATGTTTATGAAGTATCAAAAATCACTTTTCGTTTGATCTATCTTTTTTGTGTGTTCAGTTTCTTTTGGACAGCGCCTGGTGAAAACCATCAATTCGTGATGGGAATTTCGGCTGCAGAAAGATTCTATTTCAAAAACGGTCAGTAATCCCCATACCTGAAATGCTAAGAATGCTTTTGAGGATGAGGGAAATTATTTCCGCGGAAAGGGAATTTATTACAAAGAGATCTTTATTCCCGAAAATGATACTGCTTCGGTCCGGCCTCTGATCGTCTTCATGCACGGCGGCGGATTTGCGGGCGGAAGTCCCAGGAACCCTGCGGAAGTGAAATTTGCCCAAATAGCAGCAAAAAAAAGGCTATGTGGCGGTACAGATCTCCTACCGGTTAACCCAGAAAGGCCAAAGTTTTGGTTGTGATTACGAGGCTGAAGGAAAGCGCAAGACTTTTCATGACGCGGCATAAGACTTTCTGGATGCAGCCGAATATATGGCCGCGCATCAAAAGGAATTCAGAATAGATACTTCCAAAGTGATCGTTGACGAATTTGTTCAGGCAGAGATCCTGAGAAAAAAGAAGAAGGAACCTATAAGAAAAAGGCAAAAAAAATCCACCGGGGAAGTAGGGTCCCCCGGTGGAAAAGTGCATCAAAGGATAGTTTATATTATTCCTTCAATGTGAATGTTCCTGTAAAAGAATGGTTGGAATTATCGGCCACGAAAAATTCAAACTCTCCGGGCTCATAGACGTAGTCGAGATTAGCGTTATAAAATTTCAGATCGTCTACAGTAATTTTAAAATTCACTGTTTTTGACTCTCCTTTTTTCAGAAAGATCTTCTTAAATCCCGCCAATTGCTTCACAGGCGGGGTAATGCTCCTCACCTTGTCATGCAGGTAAAGCTGTACCACTTCTTCCCCGTCATAATCGCCGGTATTAGTCACCGTCGCGCTAATAGTAATCTCCCCTTTCGGCCCCAGAATCTCTTTGTTAGCTTTTGCGTCAGAAATTTCAAAATTGGTATAACTAAGTCCATAACCAAAAGGAAACAGCGGAGAATTCGGCGAATCCAGGTAATTTGATTTAAATTTCTCAAATTCTTTCGTGGGTTGTGGCCTTCCGGTATTTTTTTCCGCATAATAGATCGGAATTTGCCCTACACTTCTGGGCCAGGTTGCGGTAAGTTTTCCCGAAGGATTATAGTTTCCGAATAGCACATCAGCAATGGCATTTCCCGCCTCGATCCCCGGGTGCCACACCTGCAAAATACTGATTGGCATCTTTGCTTCTTCGGAAATCACCAAAGGACGGCCGCTCATTAAAACCAGCACCACGGGTTTTCCGGTTTTGGTCAATTCGCGGATGAGCTTTTTCTGACTTTCAGGAATTCTGATATCCGTACGACTGGCCGATTCTCCGCTCATCTCGGTGGCTTCACCCACAACAGCTACGATTACATCGGCATCTTCTGCAGTTTCCAGGGCTTCTTTCAGCATTTCTTCAGGAGATCTTTCATCGATCTCTATCCTTGGTCCAAAAACATTCACCTTCGTAGCGAAGGCGGTATCATTAGAGATATTGGCTCCTTTAGCATAGCTTATTTCAGCCTGTGGCGCGATCTTTTTCATTCCTTCCAGCACAGGCACTGAAAGCTGGGGATCTCCTGTAGGTGCCCAGGTTCCGAGCATATTGTTTTTGTTGTTGGCCAAAGGTCCTATCAACGCGATCTTTGCATCTTTTTTCAGCGGAAGAATATGGGCATCCTTTTTCAGCAAAACAAAAGATCTTTCAGCTGCCTTTTTTGCAACTTCTCTATGTTCTTCGGAAAGAATATCCTTTTCCGGCCTCTTTTCATCCAGGTAACGATA
>JBAWAB010000194.1:0-3790 GCA_049589035.1 Salegentibacter sp. | reverse complement strand
TTCTAATCCTGCTTGGTCCTGGTCTTGAGAAAATACTTGGGATTAACCCCGTACTTTTCTTTGAAGATCTTGGAGAAATAACTTCGGTTATTGAGCCCGATTGCCACCACGATCTCCGAAATATTCTTTTCAGAAGTCATCAGCATTTCTTTGGCTGCCTCCAGCTTCTGATGCTGCATGTATTTATTTACGGTAAGGTTGAAAACATATTTGAATCCCTCCTGAAGCTTGTTAACATTGGTTCCCGCCTCTTTAGCCAGCGCCTCAACCGTAAGATTACTGCCCAGATCGCCCTGGATGCGTTTCGCCACGTAATCTACTTTTTCAATATCCGATTTTCGCAAAATCTGCGGCAGCTTATCTCCTGACTCATCGTCCTGGTACTGAGAGATCTGAATCACCAGCATTTCGAACGCCTTGGCTTCCAGAAAAATACTTCGCAGGAACCCGGTGCAATCCTTTGAATTGATCTCGTCCATAAGATCTGCAGCCTTAATACTGTAATTTCCCTGGTAGAAAAACTGCTTTTTGGCAACCTCATCTTTAAATATCTTCTTTAGGGTGGGATCGAGATCCTTGAAATTGTAATTCGACCGGTGAGTAAAAATCGATCTGATAATCTCGAGACTGGCAACGTGAGTAGCTACATTTGCCTTAAAATAAAGCACATGGCCGTTATAGCCGCTGCTTGACACAATGATATTCTGAAAGGGATTCATCTGGTGAAACTCCTCGTCTTCCTGGAAAGAATGCCCTACACTCCCTTCTGAACAAAAAATAAATTTCAAAGGGTGAATTGTATTCAGGGAAAAATGGATTTCAACGTCTTCGTGAAAAGTGCAATTATAAGTAATAATACCCATCCCCGAGTCAAAGCTGGAGCCACGTATGTACCCTTCACCCAACCCTTCAGGAATTTCTATAGTAAGTTCTCCGCTTCCGTCGATCACTTCTGTACCCAGGCTCTCTGAAAGGTCCTGAATGATCTCGTCTACAGGAAGCGTCTTTACATCTATTCTCATATATATTTGATCGTGTTTCTCGACCCCCTAAAATAAGGAGCTACAAATCTTTATTTCGGTAGATTAACAAATTTTACCAGAGTTTAACACAAAAATTAGAAGAGTAAAATTACCATATGGCTTTAGATTTGTGGGGCTGCAGCGGCATTTAGTGCCTATGTGGTCAATACTTATTCGAAAAACGTTATTTCCAACTCCAGTAACCTAAATTAAATTTTTCTTATGCATACAGCGTAAACTTTGTGTTAAAAACAGCAATAAACATTTATTAAAAACACGAATTTTACCGGCTATTCTGGATATAAAAACCAGATTTTCCGTCTAATTCCAAAATCTGGTCATATGACAGCCTTTTACATAATCTTAGGAATGGAAATACTGGCGGTTATCCTCATAAGTATTTTCTTTATTAGAAAAATTCTCCGTTCTATAAAAAACCGGAGAAACTAAATGACCATTTTCCTCTTCTAAACACTTAGTTTTCTTTACTCCCTTAGCCCCACTTCTACGGAAGAAATAGCTGCATTCCCTTTCTTCCCAAAGCTAAAGTCTTATCTTTAGACTTAAAAGAATCAGAATGGCTAAGACTTACTATGATCCGGCCGATCTCCGGAAATTTGGCGAAATCTCCGAATGGAGTGAAGAACTGGGAAAGAAATTCTTCGACTATTACGGAAAGGTCTTCGAAGAAGGGGCCCTTTCGGCCCGGGAGAAATCCCTGATCGCACTTGCGGTTTCTCATGTGGTAAAATGCCCTTACTGCATTGATGCCTATACCAAAGATGGCTTGCAGCGGGGTATCACCAAAGAAGAAATGATGGAAGCTGTGCACGCCGGGGCTGCTATTGAAAGCGGCGCGACCTTGGTACATGGTGTACAAATGATGAACAAGTACAAGAAGCTTAGCATGTAAGTCTTACTAAGCATGTTAGGTATTTATCACACCTCAGCCTCCCGTTTATATCTCAACAATTCAATTTTTCATGTCGGTTAAATCTCTAAAAGCGAGAAATAATGAGCTTTCAAAGCCTGAAAAGCAACTGGAATTTCTTTCCGAAGGAATTTTTGGGGAAGGAGAACTTCCGCTTTTCAAAGACAAAATTAGTGAAGCCGGAAAGCAATCCCTGAAACCCAAAAAACTGGAGATTCTTCAGCTAAACCTTGGTTATATGTGTAACCAGGTTTGTTCGCATTGCCATGTAGATGCCGGTCCAGACCGGAAAGAGATCATGACAAAGGAAACCATGGAACAATGCCTTGAAGTGATCAGAAAAAGTAATATTCACAGCCTTGATCTTACAGGAGGTGCCCCCGAAATGAACCCCAATTTTCGATGGTTCGTTGAAGAAGCTTCAAAGGCCGGAATTGAAGATCTTATCGTCCGCTCCAATCTTACCATCATCCTGGCTAATAAAAAATACCACGACCTGCCGGAATTCTTCAAAAAACATCAACTTCATGTAGTCTCTTCCCTACCCTTCTACAGGAAAGAGAAAACCGACAGGCAACGCGGGCAGGGCGTTTTCGATAAATCCGTTCGCGCACTTCAAATGTTAAATAATGTGGGCTACGGCCTTGACGAAAATCTGAAGCTCGACCTGGTATACAATCCCGCGGGGGCATTTCTCCCTTCTAACCAGGAGGCCATGGAAAAAGATTTCAAGCAGGCGCTAAAAAAAGATTTTGATATTGACTTCAATAATCTTTTTGCCATTACCAATTTACCCATCAGCAGGTTTCTTGACTACCTTATAGCTTCAGAGAATTACGAAGAGTATATGTACAGCCTTGTAGAAGCCTTCAATCCTGGGGCAGTACAGAATGTAATGTGCACCAATACCATTTCGGTGGGCTGGGACGGATATTTATACGACTGCGATTTCAACCAAATGCTAAACCTGGGAGTAGCTTCTCAATCCCGCCACATCAGCGACTTCAATGAAGATCTATTGAACAGACGAGACATTGTGATCTCCCAGCACTGTTATGGCTGCACGGCCGGCGCCGGTAGCAGCTGCCAGGGAACAGTGGCCTAATCTTCCGGATTTTGAACGAAAACCTGCTCATAATTTTTACGCGCAATCCTGAAAAAGGGAAGGTAAAAACACGTCTTGCCCGGGAAATCGGCGAGGAAGGCGCCCTGGAAATCTATAATTTTCTGCTGAAACATACTTCCGCGGTAACCCGGAACCTGAAAATCGACAAATGCGTATATTATTCCGAAGAGATCCATGAAAATGATATCTGGGATTCCGCAGCGTACAATAAACTACTTCAGAAGGGAAACGATTTGGGCGAGAGAATGGAAAATGCCTTCCGCGAAAGCTTTGATAAAGGCTATAAACATGTTGCCATTATTGGCAGCGATCTTTATGATCTTAAAGAGAAAGACCTGGAGGAGGCTTTTCTTCAGCTAAAAAAAAATGAATTTGTGCTTGGTCCTGCACAGGACGGCGGATATTATTTAATCGGAATGAATTCCTTAACTTCGGAAGTCTTCAGGAACAAAAGCTGGGGAACATCTTCGGTTTTAAAAGATACCCTGAAGGACCTCGCAAGCAAAAAAGTAAAACTGCTGGAAGTGCGCAATGATATTGATGTTTATGATGACATTAAGGATAAAGCGCCCTTCTGTAAATTTTTAAAAAAATAATGATCAAAGAATTAATTGAATCAACCGAATACCTCGTTTCACGCGGATTTGATAAACCTGAAATCGGCATCATCCTTGGCACCGGCCTTGGGAAGCTGGTAGACGAAATGGAGAT
>JBAWAB010000193.1:0-8047 GCA_049589035.1 Salegentibacter sp. | reverse complement strand
ACAAGCATGACCGTGACTCGATGATTTTTTCTGACGGTGCGGGTGCTGCCATTTTGGAAGCTACGGAAGAAACCGGTGGAATTCTGAGCCACGAAACGGCTACCTATGCCTTTAATGAAGCTAATTATATCTTCTTCGGAAAATCCAATCTTCCCGATGCGCCTGAAGACATCAGGTATATCAAAATGAACGGCCGCAAGATCTATGAATTTGCACTTGTTCATGTACCTGAAGCCATGAAAAGCTGCCTTGAGAACAGTGGAAAATCGCTCAAGGACCTCAAAAAGATCTTTATTCACCAAGCCAACGAAAAGATGGATGACGCGATCGTCAAACGTTTTTACAAACTGCATGGTGAGAAAGTTCCGGAGAAGGTGATGCCCATGAGCATTCAGGAATTGGGAAACAGCAGTGTTGCTACCGTTCCTACCCTGCTAGACCTTGTAAGAAAGGGTGGTATTGAAGATCAGGAATTGAACAAAGGTGACATCATCATGTTCGCCAGCGTGGGAGCAGGAATGAACATCAATGCCTTCGTCTACGAATACTAAAATTCTTCATTTTTGGGCATCTTTCTGAAACTGAGAGCTAACACCATTTTCTCTTGAGGTTATACATCGTTATTCCGGCCCATAATGAAGCTGAATTTATTGGCCAGACTCTGGAGTCGCTGGTACGGCAAACTTTTCTTCCGGAAAGGATCGTGGTTGTAGACGATCAGTCTACCGATGCCACTGCCGAACTTGTAGAAAAATACGAGCGAAAGTATCCTTTTGTCAAGCTGAAGAAGATAACTTCCCACCAGTCTCACCTCCCCGGAAGCAAAGTGATCAAAGCTTTCAATCAGGGCTATGCCATTCTCGACGAAGAATACGACCTCATTTGCAAGTTTGATGCAGATCTCATTTTTCCTGAAAATTATCTTGAGAGCATTGTCAGCATCTTTAAAGCCGAACCTAAAGTTGGATTGGCCGGAGGTTTTTGCACGGTCGAAAAGAACGGGGAATGGTTTCCGGAAGGTCTCACCGGAAAAGATCATTTGAGAGGAGCTCTGAAAGCTTACCGAAAAGAATGTTTTCTGGAAATAGGAAAGCTGAAACCTGCGATGGGCTGGGATACAGCCGATGAATTACTGGCGCAATACCACGGCTGGAAGATCCAAACCGACCCAAAGCTCCTGGTTAAGCACCTAAAACCCACCGGAAAAAACTACAACAAAACCTCCAAATTTAAACAGGGAGAGGCATTCTACCGCCTGCACTACGGATTCCCTATTACCCTTATCGCTTCAGCTAAACTGGCTTTGCTTAAAAAGAAGCCGGCATTTTTCGCCGATTATCTTCGCGGCTACCTCAAAGCCAAAAAAGAAAAGCAGCCCTTTCTCGTTTCCGAAGAAGAAGGCCGCTTTATTAGAAATTTTCGGTGGAAAAAAATCCGTGAAAAACTATTCTGATTTCTTCCTGTCCAGCATTATGTATAGCGGATGACCGGTAGTGGCATTGGGAGCTGCAATTCCCAATATGGCCGACACGGTGGGCGCAATATCTATCACTTCACTTCGCGAAGTAGTTTCCCCTTTTTCAATTCCTTTTCCGTAGAAAAGCAGTGGCACATGAGTGTCGTAGGAATAGTCGCTGCCGTGAGTGGATCCCGTATGGGAATAGCTAATCGTCGCCGGTTCCAGCACAAAAATCACATCTCCACTCCTCTTTTGGTTAAAACCATTCTGAATCGCAGCAGCAACTCCTTTGGTATAATTGCCGTTCATCATCTGGGAACGGGTGTAAACTCTTGCAATCTTGTCCTGCTGTAGAATATATACAGCCAGTCTCTGCTCCACGTCTTCCGCCTCTAGATCTTCTTTATTCATCAGCCCGTAATCTAGGAAAACCTGGCCATTAGAGATACTGGAGATAAGATCTTCTACTCCGAATTCCTCATTCACAAAACTTTTTAGCCTTTTTCCGAAAGCCTTGTCATCAAAATATCCCGCAGGAATTTTCGCACTTTGCAAATAGGCAGGAACATTCACTCCGCCGTGATCGGCAGTTAGGAACAGCGTATAATTTCCTTTCCCAACTTTTTCATCTAAATATTTCAGCAGTCTTCCAAGGGTTTTATCGAGCCTCAGATAAGTGTCTTCCACTTCTTTGGAGTTTACTCCGAAATTATGGCCAACATAATCGGTAGTAGAAAAGCTTAGCGTCAGGAAATCGGTGTCTTTATCAACACCCAACTGCTCGCCTTCAATGGCAGCCATCGCAAAATCGAGCGTAAGATCATTACCAAAAGGAGTTGATTTCAGGATATCATATCCGCCATTCTCATCTTTCAGTTTGGCGAGATCGTACGGAAAAGAAGCCGTTTTCTTGCCCTTGAAGCCGCCTTCAAAATTGTTTACATCGCTTCCGCTTTCAGCATAAGTATCGATATCATAAAGAGTATTCCAGGACTTGAGGTAAGAAGCCGCTTTTCCAGATTTGTTGAAATCTATCACCCACTGCGGAAGTTTCTCCATATAGTATGAACTGGTGATCCATTTACCCTCGCCTTTTCCGTGAAACCAATAGGCCGCATTGGCAGCATGACCAGCAGGCAAAATAGAAGCACGATCTTTCAGGGAAACACCAATTGTCTTTCCGCGCATCTCGGTATTCAGGCGATTCTGATCGGCTACGGTAGTTGAAAGCATACGGCGAGGGGACATTTTCCCTGCATCGGAATTGGTTCCTACAGGTTTCACTTTCGGATCACTGGCACAATAGACGAATTCTCCATTAGTTTTATCGTACCAGTTGTTGCTGATGATCCCGTGGTTCATTGGGCTTGTACCGGTATAAATGGAAGCGTGACCCGGCCCCGTGTAAGTGGGCACATAATTGTAATGATGATTCTTAAAATTGAAGCCTTCATTAACCAGTTTTTTAAAACCATCTTTCCCAAAACGATCCCAGAAACGGGTAAGATAATCGTAACGCATTTGATCAACAACGACTCCCACTACCAGTTTTGGCTTTTCCCGGGAATATTCCTGGGCCTCCAGGTTAAAAGCCATCAATGTCAAAAAAAGAAAAATTGTAAAGCGTTTCATATTAAAATTTTTTCAAGAAGTCCAAAATTACTAAACTTAGAGAGCTAAACTTTAATTATACCTTAAATACTTTCCTTTTATTTTTTAGTATTTTAGCCTTTTAAAAACTGTTGAATGAGCTACCTGCACTCGATTGGGGAATATTTTTTAATGCTTAGGGGAGTTTTCAGCCGAATGACGAAACGTTCGGTTCTATACGATCTTATTTTTAAAGAAATCAATCAGCTAATAATTGGATCCCTGGGGATTGTTTCCTTTCTCTCCTTCTTTATAGGAGGGGTTGTAGCCCTTCAAACGGCTTTGAACCTCAACAATCCACTTATCCCGAAAACTCTGGTTGCCTATGCAGCGAGACAATCGGTGATCCTGGAATTCTCACCCACCTTTATCTCCATTATTATGGCGGGGAAGGTAGGTTCATTCATCACGTCGAGTATAGGTTCTATGAATGTGACCGAGCAAATAGACGCGCTGGAAGTGATGGGGATAAATTCATTGAATTATCTCATCTTTCCGAAGATAATAGCCATGCTCACCTATCCGTTTGTGATCGCCATTTCGATGTTCCTCGGGATTCTGGGAGCTTATATGGCGGCAGTTTTTGGCGGATTCGTTACACCCGATCAATTTGTGACCGGATTGCAGGATGATTTTGTGCCATTCCACCTGGCGTACGCTTTTATAAAGACTTTCCTGTTTGCTATAATTTTAGCAACCGTTCCGGCCTATCACGGTTATTATATGAAAGGAGGAGCTTTGGAAGTGGGTAAGGCCAGTACCACCTCTTTCGTGTGGACGAGTGTGGTTTTGATCGTCACCAATTACATCGTGACACAGTTATTGTTAGGCTAGAGATATGATAGAAGTTAAGAATGTACATAAGGCATTTGAAGGCGAAGAAGTTCTGAAAGGAATAGATTTCGTTTTTGAAAAAGGAAAGACAAACCTAATCATCGGACGCTCCGGATCGGGAAAAAGTGTGCTTCTAAAAAGTATGCTGGGATTGTTCAGACCTGAACAGGGCAGTATCATCTACGACGGAAAAGCTTATGCCGATTTTGACGATGAAGAAAAACGGGAGCTACGAAAAAAAATCGGGATGGTATTCCAGGGAGGAGCCCTTTTCGACTCCATGACTGTGGCCGAAAATGTAATGTTCCCGCTTCGCATGTTTACAAAACAGAAGAAGAAGGAATCTATGCAGCGGGTAGAAGAAGTCCTGGAAAGAGTGAACCTTGAGGGAAGCGGCAACAAAATGCCTTCTGAAATAAGTGGGGGAATGCAGAAACGGGTCTCTATTGCAAGGGCTATCGTAAATCGTCCCCGTTATCTTTTCTGTGATGAACCTAACTCCGGCCTCGATCCCGAAACGGCTACCGTTATTGACAATCTTGTACAGGAGATCACCCATGAGTACGATATCACCACCGTCATCATTACCCATGATATGAACTCGGTGCTCGAAATTGGGGAAAACATTGCCTTTCTTAAAAACGGAGTGCTCGCCTGGAAAGGGGACAAAGACAAGGTCTTTAAAACCGATAATGAAACGGTGACAGAATTCGTCTATTCTTCGACCCTCTTCAGAAAGGTGAGGAAAGCACAGCTACAGGGACTTTAGAAATTCTTATTTCAGAAAAAAAGGCGGGCGAAATTGGCCAATCTTAGCCCATATCTTTTCCGAATTTTTCCATTACTTGATTACGGATGTCTTTTATTTCCTGCACCTTGTTCTTCGGAACTATAAGGAGTACCTTCTCACTCTCTACCACAATATAATTTTCGAGACCATCTACCACCACTATTTTATGGCCCTGAGTCCTGATAATATTCCCCGAAGCAGCCTCAGGCATTAGTTGCGCATTGACGGCAGTATTTCCGTGCTCATCGTGCGGTAATTCATCCTGAAGGGAAGTCCAGGTACCAAGATCGTTCCATTTGAATTCAGCAGGGATCACATACACCCGATCGGAATTTTCCATAATTCCGTAGTCGATTGAAACATTATCGGCCTGTGCGTAGTTCTCATCCAGAAATTCCTGTTCCTTCGGCGTGTTGTACACCTCCTCATTGCGTGTCAACAAGCGATGCATCTCGGGAAGATACTTCTTAAAGTTTTCCAGGATAAATCTTGCACTCCAAATGAAGATGCCGGCATTCCAGACATAATTCCCGTCTTCAAGGAATTTTTCAGCTTTTTTAAAAGAAGGTTTTTCGGTAAAACGCAGTACCGGTTTCAGATTAGTTTCTGCCTCTTTATCGTAATTGATATAGCCGTAGCCTGTATTGGGAAAAGTAGGTCCAATGCCCAGAGTCACCAGCATATCTTGCTTTTCCACCGCCTCAAAGGCCTCCCTGATATTGGCAATAAAAGCATCCTCTCCCTGGATCCAGTGATCGCTGGGAGCCACCACCATCACGCCATTCTCATCTTTCTGCATTATCTTCAAAGCTCCCAAAAGAATGCTGGGAGCAGTGTTCCGCATCTCTGGCTCTAGCACGATTTGCTCCGGCTTCACTCCCGGCAGCTGCTCCTGCACTATATCTTTGTACTCTTTATTGGTAAGAATCAGAATATTTTCCTTCGGAATGAGCTGAGCCAACCTGTTAAAAGTTGTTTGCAGCAAGGTTACTCCCGTTCCCAGGATATCCTGAAACTGTTTGGGATTTGCAGCCGTGCTTACAGGCCAGAACCTGGAACCCACGCCGCCCGCCATCAAAAGGGCATAATAATTTTCCTTCATCTTACTCAATATTTAGGTGCTTAATAATTCCACTTCAGCATTCGGCTGAAAAAGATAAACCTTACCCGAATCGATCTCCAGGCATTCATATCGCTTCACCCGCTTCACTCCTCTTTTGAAAACCTTTCCGTTATAGATCCGGAAAATACCTCCATGCGGTACTTCAAAAATATAATTCTTGTCGTTCTGCGGATCAAAACTCTTCAGCGCTACGGAAAGTCTGGCATCGGTATCACTACTTGCCCTGGGATTCCGAAAATGATTCGCGATCAGCGGCAACAGTTGCTGCGGAAAGATCTCCGGCCTTATAAAGGGCAGCATTAAAGACCTGAAGCTGTGCTTCCATTCGTTGCCGTGAGGCTTGATCCTTCTGCCATACTTCTCAAATGCCACCAGGTGCGCGATTTCGTGCACGAGGGTAATCAGGAACCGGTATTGGTTCAGGTTAGCATTGACGGTAATCTGGTGAGAACCATCGGGCCTTCTCCTGTAATCTCCATGCCTCGTCCTGCGCTCATTGACGATCTTAAGATACACAGAATTTTGCTTGATCAGGCCAAATATCGGTTCTACGGCATGGCTGGGTAAATATCTTTCGAGAACTTCCTGCATGTATCTTAGGGCGTGCTGTTTGCTACCTGAAGTAACTTTCCGTTATAGTATTTATGTCCATTAAGACTGAAATTCACAATATATTCCGCCATTTCCCTGGCTGAAACCGGAGCCTTCAGGCCCGGGAAAGCTTCCTCCAGCATTTCGGTTTGCACCGAACCCAGCGCAAGCACATTGAAGGAAGGGCCGTCTTCCTTATATTCTTCAGCCAGTAATTCGGTAAGGGTGATCAAGGCTCCTTTACTCGAACTGTAAGCTGAAAGTCCAGCGAATTTCACACTGCCTTGCACTCCACCCATGCTGCTGACGTTCACCACATGCCCGTCTTTACCCATAAGAGGTACAATCTTTTGTGTAAGGCCAACAACGCCAAAGACATTGGTATTATATACTTTTCTGAATTCCTCCAGAGTTGAATCGGCGAAAGGCTTGTTCAGGAGAGCTCCGGCGTTATTGATAAGCACATCCACTTCTTCCCAATTTGAAGCTACATATTCTTCCACCTGCTGCAGATCCCCTTCATCAGCGATATCACAGGAAAAGCTAGTAACATTTTTCAGGTCCAGCTCTTCGATGGGTTTAGAGTTACGGGAAAGTGCCAGCACCCGGTGACCAGCTTCAGCAAAAAGCTGCACCATCTCAAAGCCTATTCCGCGGCTGGTACCGGTAATGATAATATTCTTCATTTATTCCTTCAGTTTAATTTCCTGTTCTTTAGTATTTGCAATGGCGTAAACCGCCGGGAAAAGATCTTCGATCAATCCTGCCATATGCCCAAGGTCCAGCTGGCTGACCTCGTCTGAAACATGATGATAATAATCGTAGTTGGTAAAATCGAAGGTACTCAGCGTTTGGGCAGGCACATGAAATTCGTTGAAAAAAGAGTAATTATCGCTTCGGGAAAACAACTGGTACTCTTTCGCCTGCGGCAAGAATCCGGCGACCTCTTTTTCCGCATACTCATTCAACTTTTCAGCCATATTCGATCTGTCGTAGCCGGTGATATAAGCCTCGTATTTCTTATCTTTCATAGGCACCCCAATCATTTCTAGGTTCAGCATGGCGTAGAGATTGAGGCCTTTTGCCTTCAATTCTTTCGCTATATAGCTGGAACCTATCAGGCCTTCTTCTTCCGCAGAAAAAAGAATGAACATTACACTGCGCTTATTGTTATCCACAGCTGCAAATTTCTTCGCCAGTTCAAGAACAGCTACAGTTCCCGCGGCATTATCATTCGCGCCATTAGCGATGGTATCTCCATCTACCGCTTTGGCTTCGCCAATATGATCATAATGCGCTCCCACAATTATGTATTGATCTTTCAACTCCGGATCGTTACCCTCCACGACTCCCACAAGATTGAAAGCTTTCTTATCTCCTACCGGAAAAGAGTCGCGGTAAGTTTCAAAGTAAGGCTGAATATGATTTCTTCGGAAGACGCCTTCAATTTTTTCGGCAGCTTTTTCAATGCCTTCACTTCCGGCTTTACGGCCATGAAGCTCATCGGAAGCGAGATATTCCAAAGTAGATTTAATCGTGTCGAGGGAAACATTCAATTCTACATTTTCGGCAGCAACCTGCCCCTCCATGCCGGCAGAAG
>JBAWAB010000192.1:0-1920 GCA_049589035.1 Salegentibacter sp. | reverse complement strand
TTGTAGAGATCATATTGAGTACAAGTTTCTGGGCCGTCCCGGCCTTCATGCGGGTACTTCCGGTGACAAATTCCGGGCCTACCACTACTTCAATGGGAAATTCTGAAGCGGCTGCCAGCGGACTTTCCGAACTACAGGTGATACAGGCAGTGATCACCCCGGCTTTGCGCGCATCCTTAATTCCTCCAATCACATAAGGTGTGGTTCCTGAAGCTGCAATGCCTACCAAAATATCTCCTTCATTAATGTCGTATTGCTGAAGATCTTTCCATGCCTGTTTAGTATCATCTTCGGCATTTTCCACCGCCTTTCGCAAAGCGCCGTCCCCACCAGCAATGAGCCCGATGACCATGTTGTCTGGAACTCCATATGTTGGGGGACATTCTGAAGCATCCAAAACACCAAGCCTGCCGCTGGTTCCGGCGCCTATGTAAAAAAGTCGGCCGCCTGCCTGCATCTTCGGCACGATCACTTCAATAAGCAACTCGATCTGCGGGAGTATTTCTTCAATGCTCTCCGGCACCGATTTGTCTTCCTGATTGATATTAAAGAGCAGCTCAGAAGTGCTCATTCTCTCGAGATTAACATATTTTGAGGGTTTCTCTGTATCGGGATTCTTCTCTTTCATTTCTTATTTTTATTCATCGCCGGGCATAAATCCGGCAAAAACTCCTTGTTTATCTTCTGTATTCCATTTCACACCTGGACTTCTGAAATAATTGATGCTCAAATTGTCCAATCTCGCGCCCTGGCGGCCCAGACGGCCGGTAAAATCATCAAAATCGCGTTTTTCCGAAGGCGTCCAGCCAATTTCAGAAACAGCAATATTCCTTGGCCACAGGCGATTGTCGGCCATATCATCAGAAACCACAAATTCTGACCATACTGCGCTTTCCACTCCTATGACATTCTGATCGTCCGTTTCAAAATTGTACGCATCCTTCAGCGAAACGCCTTCTTTGTTGCACCAGTTATTGGTGTGAGGCTGGCCGGGTACGTTCGCATGGTCAAAATAGAAACTTGAACAGATTGACTCAATAATTCGCGTGTTGACCACACTTTTGGTCCTGCCGTTCCAACGTTGGCTAATAAAACTGCTGTCAACCGGCGCCTGCGTCACTTCTTCCCAACCAATGGCAGTTTTCCCATTCTCTCTCACGATCGAATCAGCTTTTATTACAAATTCCTTATAGTGCTCATCGTCAATTTCATCACCGCCAATATGAAGCCACGGGCCTTTGGTCATTTTGGCCAATTCTGAAATAACTTCGGAAACAAAATCATACGTATCGGCGCGTTCCGTACACAACCTGCTCCAGCCCACACGATATTCCTGATAATGCGCTGGCGGAAGGGCCCGCTGCGGATCGAGATTGGCGTAATTATCGCAATTCAGCTCAGGGTAAGACAAGAGCGCAGCATAGGTATGGCCGGGCATGTCAATTTCAGGAATAATGACAATGTTTCTTGCCGCGGCATACTCCTGAAGCTCCTGGTATTCTTCCTGAGTAAGATATCCGGAGCGGCCGTTTTTCACCGAGCTCTTCCCTCCTATTGCAGTCAGTTTCGGCTTGTTCTTCAGCTCGATCCTCCAACCCTGATCATCAGAAAGGTGCAGGTGAAAACGGTTCAGTTTATACAAAGCCATTCGGTCCACGTGCTTTTTCAAGTAATCTATTCCGAAGAAACTGCGGGCAATATCCAGCATAGAACCTCTCCAGGAATACGCCGGTTTATCGGTAATTTCAACCTGTTTCAGAATTAATCCTTCCTTCAGTTTTTGATTTTCTATAGCTGCCGGAAACATTTGCCGCAGCGTCTGTACCGCATAAAAAAGTCCGGCATTCGTGGCCGCCTGCATTTTCACTCCTTTGGAATTCACCGAAAGTTTATAGCCTTCCTCCCCCAGCTGCTCTTTCA
>JBAWAB010000191.1:0-8397 GCA_049589035.1 Salegentibacter sp. | reverse complement strand
CAGAATCGTCAGAAATATTACTCCAATCAGCAGGATGTTTTTGAGCAGCATCTGGTAGGGGAACCTTTGTATGAAAATGACAATTTTATCCCTTCTCCTTCCGCTATAGTTTCTTATGAGCCAAAGGATACCGGTGAGCAGGATACCGTGGTGTTGACACCTGCCCTGCACGTGAAGCTGCCTGTGGAATTCTTTCAGCAAAAGATCATCGATAAGGAGGGCTCTTCAGCTCTGCTTAATAACAGCAACTTCCAGGAATACCTGCGCGGACTTTTCCTAAAAGCCGAGCCTGTTAACGGCGATGGCAGCATGATGCTATTAAACATGCTGGATGCCAATGCGGGAATCACCCTTTATTATACAACCGAGACTGAAACCACTAATGATGCCGGCGATACTGAGACCACTACGAGGTACGGAAGTTACAAGCTCAAGTTTGGTTCGAATATTGTCAATACTTTTCAGGGAGAGTTTCCTGATGACATTCTTCAGGATATCCAAAGCAACGATCCTGCGACAGGTTCTAAAAGGCTTTACCTGAAAGGTGGCGAAGGTAGTATGGCGGTAATCGATTTATTTAGTGAAGAAGGCCAGCTGGAAGAGCTGAGAAATCATAACTGGCTCATTAATGATGCTGATCTTGAAATTTATGTAGATCAGGACAAGGTGCAGGGGGCAAATGAACCTGAAAGATTATATCTCTACGATTTGAACAACAATACTATACTTGCTGATTATAGTTTTTCAGCGAATTTTATCGGGGATAACAATCCTTCTGATCCATTGAATTCCCTTACTAATTTTTCCAAAAGGTTGGAAAGAGATACAGACGGGAATGGTGTGAAGTATACCATCAGATTAACACAACACATCAGTAATATTCTCAAGAAGGATTCGACCAATGTAAAACTTGGACTGGTTGTGACACAAAATATCAATAAAACCGGCATGGTATCTGTAAGGAATGCAGAGGGCCAGGCGGTGAAGCAGGTGCCAACTATGTCTGTCCTTACTCCTGAAGGAACGGTACTTTATGGAGACGAAGCCGAAAATGAAGATAAAAGGCTGAAATTGAGGATTTATTATACCGATTTAGATCAAAATTAAACCAAAACTATAATGTGCGGAATTGTAGGATATATTGGGCATAGGGAAGCTTACCCTATCGTCCTGAAAGGTCTTCAGAGACTTGAATACAGAGGTTATGACAGTGCGGGAATCGCTTTATATGACGGTGATGAGCTGAAACTCTGCAAAACCCAGGGAAAAGTAGCCGACCTTAAAGATAAACTTGAAAATTCAATCACTACCAATGGTACGGTAGGAATTGGTCACACCCGTTGGGCTACGCATGGTGAGCCTAATGATGTGAATTCTCACCCTCATTACTCTAATTCCGGGGATATCGTGATTATCCACAACGGAATTATAGAAAATTATGATGCCTTAAAAAAAGAGCTTAAAACCCGTGGTTACACTTTTGAAAGTGAAACCGATACTGAAGTATTGGTGAATCTTATTGAAGATGTAATTAAGAAAGAGGGCGTAAAGCTTGGAAAAGCGGTGCAGATCGCACTTAACCAAACGGTGGGTGCTTATGCTATCGCTGTTTTTGATAAGAAAAAACCCGATGAGATCGTGGTTGCCCGTCTGGGTAGTCCGTTGGCTATTGGGGTAGGAGAAGATGAGTTTTTCGTGGCTTCTGATGCTTCGCCTTTTATCGAATTCACCAACAATGCCATTTACCTCGAAGACGGTGAAATGGCGGTGGTGAGACGTCGTAAAGGTGTGAAAGTGAGAAAAATACACGATGATTCTCTCGTAGATCCTTATGTGCAGGAGTTGAAACTGAATCTCGAACAGATCGAGAAAGGTGGTTATGAGCATTTTATGCTGAAGGAGATCTATGAGCAGCCAAATGCTATTAGTGATACTTACCGCGGAAGAATGCGTCCCGGGCAGGGGATCATCAAAATGGCCGGTGTAGACGATAATCTCGAAAGGATCGCCAATGCTAAACGTATCCTGATCGTTGCCTGCGGAACTTCTTGGCATGCAGGTCTTGTAGCCGAATATATTTTCGAAGACCTGGCACGAATTCCTGTTGAAGTTGAATACGCTTCAGAATTCAGGTACCGGAATCCTATCATTTCTGAAAAGGATGTGGTCATCGCGATCTCCCAGAGTGGGGAAACCGCCGATACCATGGCGGCCATTAAACTGGCTAAGGAAAAAGGAGCCTTTGCTTTTGGTGTTTGTAACGTAGTAGGCTCTTCTATCTCGAGAGAGACAGATGCCGGCGCATACACTCACGCGGGTCCTGAAATCGGGGTGGCTTCTACAAAAGCCTTTACTACACAAATTACCGTGCTTACGTTGATGGCGCTTAAACTCGCCAAGCATAATGGAACGATCTCGAATTCCGATTTCAATTTCCATCTTCAGGAGCTGGAGAGAATTCCGGCCAAAGTAGCGCAGGCGCTGGAGAGCAACGAGCACATAAAGATCATTGCCGATATCTACAAAGATGCCCACAATTGTCTTTACCTCGGAAGAGGGTACAATTTCCCTGTTGCCCTGGAAGGAGCCTTGAAACTTAAAGAGATCTCCTATATTCATGCTGAAGGGTATCCTGCCGCCGAAATGAAACACGGACCCATCGCGCTGATCGATGAACAAATGCCGGTAGTAGTGATTGCGACCAAAAAAGGACATTACGAAAAAGTAGTGAGCAATATTCAGGAGATCAAGTCCAGAAAAGGAAAAATTATCGCCATTGTTACCAAAGGAGATACCGAAGTACGCGACCTGGCAGATCACGTGATCGAAGTGCCGGAGACCATCGAATCACTGACACCGCTTTTGACCACCATTCCTTTGCAGTTGCTTTCTTACCACATCGCCGTGATGTTAGGTAAGAATGTTGACCAGCCGAGGAACCTGGCAAAATCGGTTACTGTAGAATAGATTCAAATTAAATAAGTACAGAATTCGTCATCCTGAACCTGTCTACCGCCAAGCAGGCTTGTTCAGGATCCATAATATCCATAATTTATTGAGAAGCTGAAACAAGTTCAGCTTGACGCAAAACAAAGAGCCCCTGCGGATTCCGCAGGGGCTTTTTGTTTTTTAGATTCCAATTTGATCAATAAGTGGAGTTGATGAATTCGGCTACTTTGTCGTGCAACAGCTTTAGGGAGTCGGGGTGGAGGTAAACCATATGGCCGGAATAATATTTCTGGTATTCGATGTTTTTCTGCAGTGAAGCAGGCATCGGCAGATGGTGCATCTCGTAAATTCCTTCAAAGTAAGGCGTGCCCAGGTCAAAATAGCCCATGTTCAGCATCACCTTCAGGTTTGGGTTGTGGATCATCACCTGCGCCAGGTCATTCATCACATTGGGAAAAATCCCGAAGCCTTCTTCTCTCTGGAATTTCCAGGGACGTACCTTTCCGAAGATCTTATATTTCATTCCGTCACCAAAGTTGAGCTGTTGTCGCACATAATTATTGAAGGTGGAAGTGAAGGCGGAGCCAATAAAGGAAGTCATCGGGTCATATTCAGCGTATTCATTAAGCGGATCTACGGCTGCGCCGGTAAAGCGGGAATCCAGTCGCCCGGTGATCCTGTTATCCTTCCCGAGCAGAGTTTGCTCAAACTGAGGCCCGCTAACGCGAAGATTCGCCTTCTTGATATAATTGACGGGGAGGCCGGTGTATTGATGAAGTTTTCTGGCGATATTGTTGAAGGTGGTAGAGTCTATTTCCGAGCCCTGATTAAGAGCCAGTGCATAATCGGTCAAAGCAAAATTTTCCACCTCCTTTAAAAGAGGTTCCAGTTTTTCTGGTTGGTTTGGGAGTTTGTCGTGATACCAGGCCGTGGCCGTGTAGGATGGGAGGATAAGTTTGTAAGATTGGTCGTTTCCGGGGTTTTCTCCGGCGCCTTCAGTCATATTGCCGTAGGTGAGCAACTGCGAAAGCAGGATGATACCATTCAGCTCTACCTGGTCCTCATTTTGAAGGATGTTGGCCACCACCGCAGAGCGAAAGGTGCCATAACTTTCCCCAAACAGGTACTTCGGAGAATTCCATCGGTTAAATTCCGACAGGAAATTAGTTATAAAATGAGCGAAGGCTTTGGCGTCCTGGTCTATTCCGTAGAAATCTTCTTTTTTTCCGGTGCCGCCCATGTCTTTTGTGATGATCTTCCCGAAACCGGTTCCGGGGGCATCAATAAACACGAGATCACTGGCGTCGAGCAGGCTGTAATCGTTATTCACCGTTTTATAGGGGGCGCGGGTAGCAGCCGTGTCGTTCAGGAAGACCCTGCGTGGACCCCAGGCGCCCATGTGAAGCCAGACCGTTGCGCTTCCAGGGCCGCCATTGTACACAAAAGTGAGTGGACGCTCTGCCCGATCTTCTGCATCATCTTTGAAGTAAGCAGTGTAGGACATGCTGATGGTGGGTTTCTCATCTTTGTCCTTTAGAACGAGCGTTCCGGCCACTGCCTGGTAAGCGATTTTTTTGCCTTCAACGTTAACAGAACCGTGACTGATTGCCTTCAGCGGTTGCTTGTACTTGTCGTAAATACTATCCGTAGGAGCCGGTTTTTGAGATTTTTCAGTTTCATTTTTTTGCTGAGCCTGCGCCGGAAGGTTTAAAGCCAGCAGGCACAAACAGGAAGCGAAGATCTGTTTTACTTTCATCTGTGAGTTCTTAAGTTTTAGAGATGACCTCAAGTTATAAATAAAAAGGCATTCCACACGAAGAAGGCGCTGAAGAACTTGTTGGGAGCGGTTTCCGCTTCCGAAGAAATTAAAAATATGCAAACGTATCTGGCCAAATTCGTTAAAAACAGGGGCTTTTTCCCTATCTAAAAAAGTTATGTTCAGAGAAGTATGAATTTATATAGAAAAAACTATCTTTGCAGCCTGAAAACGGCCTATGGGATAATTATGTTTTTATCTTTCAGGTATTTGGCTGTTTTAGAAGATGTAAAAACTAAATATTAAAGAATTAGATAATGTCTAAAATCACAGGTAAAGTTGCCCAAATTATTGGTCCTGTAGTTGACGTTGAGTTCGACTCAGAAAACGAATTGCCAAGGATTTACGATTCTTTGGAAATTACAAGAAAAGACGGTTCCATATTGGTATTGGAGGTACAATCACACATTGGTGAAGATACCGTAAGAACAGTTTCAATGGATTCTACCGATGGTTTGAGTAGGGGAGTTGAAGTAGTTTCTACCGGGGCGCCAATTCAGATGCCGGTGGGTACCGATGTTTATGGTCGTTTGTTCAATGTTGTGGGTGACGCTATTGACGGTCTTGGAAACCTTCCAAAAGCAGGTGAAGCCGGACTTCCAATTCACAGGGAAGCTCCAAAATTTGAGGACTTATCTGTTTCTACTGAAGTATTGTTCACCGGGATCAAAGTAATTGACCTTATCGAGCCTTACGCAAAAGGTGGTAAGATTGGTCTTTTTGGAGGTGCCGGAGTAGGTAAAACAGTACTTATTCAGGAACTTATTAATAATATTGCGAAAGGTCATGGTGGTCTTTCAGTATTTGCCGGAGTTGGGGAACGTACCCGTGAAGGGAATGACCTGCTTCGTGAAATGCTTGAATCTGGAATTATCAAATACGGAGAAGACTTTATGCATTCTATGGAAGAAGGCGGATGGGATCTTCAGAAGGTGGATAAGAAAGCGATGAAAGAGTCTAAGGCTACTTTCGTTTTCGGCCAGATGAACGAACCTCCTGGAGCACGTGCCCGTGTGGCCCTTTCTGGACTTACCATTGCTGAATATTTCCGTGATGGAGCAGGAACAGGACAGGGGAAAGACGTACTTTTCTTCGTAGATAACATTTTCCGTTTTACCCAGGCAGGTTCTGAGGTGTCTGCACTTCTTGGACGTATGCCTTCTGCGGTAGGATACCAGCCAACGCTTGCGACCGAGATGGGTGCGATGCAGGAGCGAATTACTTCTACTAAAAACGGATCTATTACTTCTGTACAGGCGGTTTACGTACCTGCGGATGACTTGACTGACCCGGCGCCGGCAACAACTTTTGCCCACCTGGATGCGACAACGGTACTTTCCCGTAAAATTGCCGAGCTTGGTATCTACCCTGCGGTAGATCCTTTGGATTCTACTTCTAGAATTCTGGCTCCGGATATCCTGGGAGACGAGCATTATGATTGTGCTCAAAGAGTAAAAGAGTTGCTTCAGAGATATAAGGAATTGCAGGATATTATCGCCATTCTTGGTATGGAAGAACTTTCTGAAGAAGATAAGCTTGCCGTATCACGTGCAAGACGTGTTCAGCGTTTTCTTTCTCAGCCATTCCACGTAGCCGAGCAGTTTACCGGTCTTAAAGGAGTTTTGGTTGATATTAAAGATACTATCAAAGGTTTCAATATGATCATGGATGGTGAGTTAGATCATCTTCCTGAAGCGGCCTTCAACCTTAAAGGTACTATCGAGGAAGCTATCGAAGCCGGAGAGAAAATGTTAGCCGAAGCTTAAATAGTAGTGAGATGCGAGAAGTTAGTATTGAGATCTATTCCGGACTAACTGCTCAATCCTCAATACTCAATACTTAAAAATATGCACTTAGAGATAGTAACTCCTGAAGCGATAGTTTTTGAGGCCGAAGTTGACGCGGTGAGAGTTCCCGGCTACGACGGCGAATTTCAGATGCTCGACAACCATGCGCCTATTGTTTCTACCCTTACTGAAGGTGAATTGAAAATTAACATTAATTCGCAGTCACGCGGAATCCTGGAAGAGCTGTCTTCAGATTTCATGAAGGACAAGAAACATAATGATGTGCTTTACTACCGGATCAAAGGTGGTGTGCTTGAAATGAAAGACAATAAAGCTATTGTGCTTGCAGATTAAGAAATCTCATTTTTAATCATATAAAAAAACCTGTTGTGAGCGCACAACAGGTTTTTTCTTTTTAAACTCTTCAGTTTATTTAGCTGAAAGCCATTTTTCGCGAGCTTCTTTAGCTTTTTTACCGGCATCTTCGTCAATACTGATAGTGTACTCGGGATCAGACTGAAGTTTTACCTCTTTGTTCATTTTGTTTCCGAATCTTTCTATTTCAACCTGAACAGTGTTGCCCGGATGGTATTTCTTTAATTCTTCTTTCCAGGCTTCTGAGTTTTCCAGGGGCATACCGTTAAGGGAAATGATCTTGTCGCCGTTATCCAGGCCGGCTTCGTAGGCGGGGCTGTGTTTCATGGTGTTGCGGCTAATGAAGATGCCGCCGTCGCCATTACTTACCGAAGCGCCAAAATATGCTTTGTCTTCCTGTCTGCTTATGTTCAGACCTACGCTGGCGAAGAGCTCCTTATAATCTGGCATTTTGCTGTTGTAGACATAATTGCTGAAGAATTCATCAGCGAATTCCTCGCCGGCATATTTTTCCAAGGTGCTTTCGATATCTTCTACGGTGTAGGGAATTTCAGGTTTTCCGTAGTTCTGCCACATCAATTTCATGAAATCGTCCAGATTAAGGTCTTTTTCGCGCAATTTCAGGTCCAGTGCCAGGCCAAGAACGCTTCCGTAGGAATAATAGGAAATAAAGGTATTCTCGCGGTTTACGGGATCTACGGAAGTGGCCGCATCTACAAACGGCGCCTGGTAACTCATCTCGATAGGATTGAAATATTCCCGGGCCGGCGAATTCCACACATAATTGAAGCTACCATTAAGCCCTTCCACATACTTTTCGGGACTTATAATGCCTGCGCGGCAGAGCGTCAGCGGGCCGTAATAACTGGTGAAACCTTCAGCAAACCACAGCTCACCGCTCATATTGGCTTTGCTGAAATCGAAAGGTTCGAGACCTTTGGGTCTTATCCTTTCAACATTCCATGAGTGGAAATATTCGTGGGCAACGGTGCCGATATTTTTTTCCATTCCGCCTTCGCCCAGGCTTCTGCTGCTGGTGATCACTGTGCTGTTGCGATGCTCCATGCCGTCGCCTGAAGCCTGAGGCATGTAACAGGCAAGGAAGGTGTATTTTCCGAAGTCATAATTGGGCAATTCTCCGTAGACTTTCCGCTCCTGATCTACTATTTTTTTTACTTTTTCAAAATATTCATCTACTTCCTGTTCTGTGCCTGGATCGTGAATGGTAAAGCGGATCTTTTTCCCATTCACGCTAAATTCCCGTGCGCGATAATCGCTGATTTCTATAGGGCTGTCCATGAAATAATAAAGGTCGGGAGAAGCGTACTTGTTTTTGCCCAATTCGTTGAGTTGAGTGGCTACTTTCCAATGCGGATGGTCTTCGGTGTGAAAAGTCACTTCTATCGGACGAAGTTTTAGATCCTTAGCATACATGAAGGTAGCGGGAATATTCAGGTGGGCATGAGTTTG
>JBAWAB010000190.1:0-4358 GCA_049589035.1 Salegentibacter sp. | reverse complement strand
CAGCTGGAACTACTTCAGAAGGAAGGAATAGATTTTATAGTGCTGGCGAGGTATATGCAGATCATTTCAGAAGAGATGATCGCGGCTTTCCCAAACCGCATCATCAATATTCACCATTCCTTTTTACCTGCTTTTGCTGGAGCAAAGCCTTACCATTCGGCCTATAAACGTGGCGTAAAGATCATTGGCGCCACCAGCCACTATGTAACGGCCGAGCTGGATGCCGGCCCCATTATTGAACAGGATATTTCCCGTATCTCGCACAATCATTCTATCCAGGATCTCATTATGAAAGGTAGGGATTTGGAGAAAATTGTGCTAGCACGCGCCATCAAACTTCACCTCGCGCGCAAAACCCTCGTTTATAACAATAAGACCATCATTTTTACCTGATTCTTCTTCGGAAGAAAAGCAAAATAGAGTTTTCTCCAAACGAAAGCAACCAATATTTCAAATGAAAAACTCTTATATTTGGGAAAAGCCCGTTATGAAAAAAATCTATTTTCTTAGTATTCTTATCTTTTTTACTTCCTGTAGTGAGCTGCAAAACATTGCAAGTCAGCTTCCGCAGAGCGGCTACGGAATAACCAATGCTGAAATCGCTTCCGGGTTAAGGCAGGCGCTAAATTTTGGCGTTGATAAACAGGTTACAAAACTAACCCAGGAAAACGGTTTTTTCAGCAACGAACTGGTGCGGATAGGCCTTCCGCCGGAATTACAGAAAGTAGATCAAACCCTGCGGGACGTAGGTCTCGGCTCTTTGGCCGATGAAGGCCTCAAGGTCTTGAACAGAGCCGCAGAAAAAGCAGTTTCTGAATCTACCCCTATCTTTGCCAATGCAGTAAAGGAAATCACTTTTACCGATGCCCGAAATATTCTGTTAGGGCAAAATGATGCCGCCACGCAATATCTGAAGAACAAAACCGAAACGGAACTTTATATTAAATTCAGCCCCGTGATCACCCAATCTCTTGATGATGTGGGTGCCACCCGCGTGTGGAGCAATATTATTAACCGATACAATGCTTTGCCTCTCACTACCGACGTAAATCCCGATCTTCCGGATTATGTCACCAATGAAGCTCTGAAAGGAGTCTTTACCATGATCGCGGTGGAAGAGCAAAAGATCAGGAAAGATGCAGCCGCCAGAACAACCGACCTCTTGCAGCGTGTATTTGCCCTGCAGGACAATAATTCGGGTAGCCTCAACCGTTAAATTTTAAAATATTAACAATAGTAGCCGCTCCTCCTCCCTGTTTTATCAGAAAGTTAACTAATGCTTAGCAAATCTTAAGCCTGTCGCGGTCTATATTTGTAATTACAGGAGAGAAGGAAGACGAATTATGTTTAAAATTTTTGAGACAAAAAGTATTGAAGAACGGATGTGCGAGAAGTACACCCAGCTCATGCACAGGGCATACGAAATAGCTGTGAGAGATAAAGCCAAGAGCGACCGGTTGAATGCGAAGGCCAAAAAGATATTGCGGGAATTAAGAAGAATGAGAAGCCCGCTTATCGATTATTAATCGGTAGTTTTTTGAAATACTCCATGGCTTTCAAGAGCCGGCTTCCATACCAGCTGAAGTATTCCCCATCCACAATTTCCACTTGCACATCTAAATCGGAAAAATCCTTAATATGCTTTTCCTGAAAAGGAAAGGGCTCTGTCGAAAGCAGAACTACCTCCGGTTGCCTGTTCCTCAGATCTTCCAGGCTGGTCACAGGATAGCGTTCTTCCCCAAAAACATTCTCGAGATTATTCAATTCCAGTAAGGAATTTATAAAGGTATTCCTCCCGGCCACCATCAACGGCTTTTTCCAGATAACATATGCGACCCTGGTTTTTTGTTTGTTCTGCAGCTGCTGCTTTAGAGTCTTTACCTTCTTTTGAATAGAAGAAACCACCGTCTCTGCAAGAGATTCTTTCCTGAAGAGCTTACCGTATTGCCTCATTAATCCAAAAGCGTCTTCGAGATTGACAACGTCTGAAACATTTACGGGAGCTATCTTTTCCAGCCGCTTCACCATTTCTTTGGTATTCTCCTCTTTATTACAGAGAATTATATCAGGATTTAAAGCCGCAATTTTATCAAAATGAACTTCCTTGGTCCCGCCAACGATCTTCTTGATTTTCTTAAGCTCCGGCGGATGAACGCAGAATTTGGTGATTCCCACGAGATTTTCTTCCAAGCCGAGATCTACCAATAATTCCGTTTGGCTTGGCACCAGGGAAACGATCCTTTCAGGCCTGGAGGAGAGTTCAATTCTTCGTCCTAACTGATCCTGAAATATCATAAAAAAGAAATTAAATTTTTCTGAGCTCTTCCGCCATTTGTTTCTGCAATACTTCAGCCTTCGCACCGGCTATTTCAGCAAAATTAGTGGCTTCGGAAGCATAGATGATCTTTCGGGATGAATTCACCAGCAAGCCTACATCTTTGGTCATCCCGTATTTGCAGACATCTTCCAATTTTCCTCCCTGGGCACCTACACCGGGTACCAGCAAAAAACTCTCTGGTATAATTTCCCTGATCTCAGCCAGATATTCGGCTTTTGTGGCGCCTACCACATACATCAGATTTTCTGAATTCTTCCAGGTTCTGGAGGTTTTCAGCACTTTTTTATAAAGTTCTTCACCTTCCACTTTTTTAGTCTGAAAGTCGAAGGCACCTTCGTTGGAAGTGAGGGCAAGCAAAATTGTATGCTTATCCTCAAATTCCAGAAATGGCTCTACAGAATCTTTTCCCATATAAGGAGCTACGGTAATAGAATCGAAGCCCATGTCTTTCAGGAAGGTTTTTGCATACATGCGCGAGGTATTCCCGATGTCGCCGCGCTTGGCGTCGGCAATGGTAAAGATCTCTGGATATTCACTGTGAATGTAATTCACCGTTTTCTCCAGGGCTTTCCAGCCATCGAGTCCGCAGGCTTCATAAAAAGCAATATTCGGCTTGTAAGCCACACAAAATTTCTGGGTAGCATCGATGATCGCTTTGTTGAAAGCAAAAATAGGATCTTCTTCAGACAACAGAAATGTCGGAATCTTTTCCAGGTCCACGTCCAGACCAACACATAAAAAGGATTTTTTCTTATGAATTTGTTCGATCAGTTCGCGAGTATGCATAGGTGCTTTTTTAGTTGGAATTAGTGAATTTTAGCCTATAAAAAAAGCTCCTGCTGTTGGGCAGGAGCGGATTGTTTGTGTTTAGAATATATCGGAATTCTCCTTTAATTTCTCTGTATTTTCTACGAGTCGCAGCTCGTCGATGATCTTCTGAATATCACCGTTAATGATATTGGACAGATCGTAAAGCGTAAGATTGATCCGGTGATCGGTAACCCTTCCCTGCGGATAGTTGTAAGTACGGATCTTCGCACTGCGGTCCCCACTGGAAACCATCGAATTTCGCTTTGCGGCATCGGCCTCCATCTTTTTGGCCAGCTCCATTTCATACAATCTCGAACGAAGTACGCGGAAGGCTTTTTCCTTGTTCTTGTGCTGGGATTTCTGATCCTGACATTGCGCAACTAATCCTGTTGGTTCGTGCGTCAAACGTACTGCCGAATAGGTAGTGTTCACCGACTGTCCGCCCGGCCCTGAAGAACAAAAATAGTCGATTCTTACATCCTTCGGATCGATCTCTACGTCAAATTCTTCGGCTTCAGGCAATACCATGACGGTTGCTGCTGAAGTATGCACGCGACCCTGAGTTTCTGTTTGCGGCACACGCTGTACCCGGTGCACGCCGGCTTCAAATTTCATGGTTCCGTAAACCTCCTCGCCTGTAACTTCAAAGATGATCTCTTTAAAGCCGCCGCTGGTTCCTTCGCTGAAGTCAACAATCTGGTGTTTCCAACCCTTACTTTCCACATATTTGGTGTACATTCTGTAGAGGTCTCCGGCAAAGATACTCGCCTCGTCCCCGCCTGTACCACCGCGAATTTCCATTACCACGTTCTTGGCATCTTCAGGATCTTTTGGCACCAGCATCATACGGATTTTCTCTTCAAGCACAGGAAGTTCTTCCTTCGCCTCTTCCATCTGCATTTTCGCCATTTCGGTCATCTCGGGATCGCTGCCATCGGCAATAATCTCTTCAGCTTCCTTGATATTATTGGTGAGCTCCATATATTTTTCGCGCTCATCCATAAGAGCCCGAAGCTCCTTATATTCCTTGTTCAGTTCTATATATCGCTTTTGATCAGAGATCACATCGGGCTGAATGATCAGGTCATTCACCTCGTCAAAACGCTGCTTTACTATATTAAGCTTCTCAATCATAATATCTGCTTATAAAGGGACAAATTTACGATAAATCCACGGAATTCTATGCTGCATCGCTTTCTTCTGAAAAATA